>DATINP010000208.1:0-8061 GCA_035474135.1 Chloroflexia bacterium
GGCGCCTCCGTGGGAGTTTCCGTCGGCGACTCTACAGCCTCGGCGGTGGGAGTAGGGCTAGGTGTCGCGGTCAACTCGATGGTGGGGGTGCTTTCGACCTCAGTCGGAGTGGCCGTGGGTATCTCGCTGGTTGGAGTTTCCGTGGGGTTGGGGGTGTTAGTTGCTTCAGGCGAGGGTGCGACCTCAACGACGGGTGTACCGGTGGCAGTCGGTGGGGGGATAGGGGTTTCTGTAGGAATCGGAGTTGCCGTGGACGGGACGGGTGTGGGCGCGATCAAGCTTACCGTCAGCGTGATGGGGCTGACAGATATGATCTTGATGTCGTTAGGGACAGTCACTTGCGGGGCAAGCTCATAGGTCCCTGCCCCCAGGTTGCTGACTGGGACGAGGGCGGTCACATCGGCAGGCGTGAGGGCCTGGAACTGCGCGAAGGTGCCTTCGAGAGTGAGACTGACAGTGTTAGGTGATAGCACGACGCTGTATCCGGGCGGAAGACCCTGCGGCGCCGGGGTGATCGACATCTGCCATGTAGTATCAAAGGTTCGCACCCCAATTGTGACAGTGATCGTGTTGCTTTGGCCCGGGTAAAGCTCGACACCCGCCGGCAATATTAACTGTGTCTGCGTGATTACAGTAGAAGTGGTGCCCTCGATCGTCACAGGGAGGGTGCTGACCGACTCGATGCTTTCCAGGATGTTGCCGGGGGCACAGCAGATTGTGACGTTCGTGGGTTCGATCTTTATGTCGTCAACGCTGTAACCAGGGGCTGGGTTGCCGTCGATTGATACACGCACAGGCACAAGACGATTGCTCAACAGCAATTTGATTGGTACAGTGACTTGCACAGTAGCCGGTGTGAACGTGAGGCCCGTTATCTCCGTGCCTGCGCTGTCCACGGCAACGGGGGTAATAAAACCTCGCTGGGTGGTTGCCTTATCGCTGATATCAACTGCTACTGACACGTTGGCTATGCGATTGATTGCACTTTCCGAGCCGGTGACGCTAATTTGGGCGGGGTCTACCTGTGCCTGTTCTGCCCCATAACCGAAGGCCGGCGTGCCTGTCACGTTGATTACGAGCGTGTAGGAGCGCGTAGCCTGCGCTTCCAGTTGTACCTGCACGTCGTTGGGTTCGATGGTGAAGCTAATGAGACTCTGTCCCGTGCTTCCGGTCAGGTCGAGGGAAACCGGCACATCATGTACACCGGCGCTGAGGCCATCGAGATTGATATATGGGTGTATGTTGGTTCGGCTGAGTGTGCTCAAGACATTCTGCGGAGCCTGGAATGATATGTCAACAGTGGAGGGGGCGCTGATTACCTTGAGATTGGAAGCGATCCCACGCGTGTCAAGTGTCAGTGCGCGGAACGTGGTTATTTGGGCGGGGTTTTCAAGACTTGTGACGAAGAACCAGAGCAAGATCGCAAGCACCACTGAGAGGAAGATTCGTCCCGGCATCTCGTCCAGGCTGAGATTGGTCATCACCGTACTCAGGAAGTTAGGCCGCTGGGCTGTAACGTCTGCCCGAGTCGCTCGTGGCGCAGTAAGCGGTGCGGGTACAGGTGCGACTTGAGAGCGCGCCATCGCACTCCCCGGCGTATTGTCGCTCGGGCGCGCTCCCCCTATTTCTTCGCTGGACGCTTCGTTTCCGGCGTCTTGCTTGCCCGCGTCGGTTTCCATGGCGCTATTATAACGTATCGGGTAGCGCGTGCGAAAACGCTCTTCCCTAAACCGGATTAAGTGATAGGTCGCGACGAATGACGGCGAAAGATTGGTAACCCTTGTTCTCAGCTGTCGTTAGCCGCCCCTCGTTAGCGGTCCACTCAGGGCATATCGTTCTATGGCATCCGCGCTGCCATCATCGCTAAGGGGCGGGGAAACTATGCGTGCAACGTCCCGCACTACCTGCGGCGCGGTAGCCATTGCGACTCCCCACCCGGCCCACTCGATCATGTCCATGTCGTTGTAACCATCACCGATTGCCATCACCTGGGCTTGTGGTACATCGTATCGTCCGGCCAGGATCGCGAGGGCACGTCCCTTGGATGATGTTCGGTTGGTTAGTTCGGTAAAGCGAGGGTGCGACTTCGTCACTTGCAGCCGGTCGCCGAATAGTCCAGTGAAGGTGGTAAGGGTGCTATCAGTTTGCTCAGGCTCGGTGATAATTACCAGTTTGGTTGGTTCGTGTTGACCGTCTCGGTCCAACCAGTTATCAAGATCGCCCACCACGTTCATGGGCAAGTCCATGTTAATTTGGGCGTAGAAACGGGCTCCAGGCGTTATCTCCGACACATAAAGGTTATCGTCGGTGTACACATTCAGATGGAGATGCATTTCGGCGCAAGTGGCGGCCACCTCACGCGCCAGGGTGATCGGTACAGTTTTGTGGAGCAGAATCTCCTCGCTTGTGTTGTCCTGGATTAGCGCGCCCTGGTAGCAGATCAACGGCCCGGCAATATTGAGGTCGTCAGCAATCTGCCGGGCCGAGCGAAACATGCGCCCGGTTGCAATAGTAACGATTATGCCCGTAGCCTGTGCATCCGCAATGGCTTTGCGCGTACGCGGCGCGATCACAAGATCGTCTCCGAAAAGTGTGCCATCTAGATCGAGTGCGATTAGTTTGATTGGCATTGCTTTGATATTGGGCATTACGTGGCAATGGTAACTATTCGGTCGTAGCCTGCGAGGTCTTTGTGAACCTCGACCTGGGCATCGGGGAAAGTTTTTTGGGCCAACCGGGATATAGCCCGACCTTGCGAGTGGGCCGTTTCCATGACAACTGTGCCGCCGGGAAGCAGGTAGTGCGGAGCCTGGTCCAAGAACTGCCGGATCAGGGCTGTGCCGTCATCACCTCCGCCGAACACAGCGACATTCGGCTCCCATGTGGCGACATCGGGTGACGCCTCGCCGGGCGGAACGTAGGGGAGATTGGCCGCAATCACGGCGACAGGTTCGGGCAAAGGCTCGCATAGATTGCCTACGTAGATGGTCACCCGCGAGGTGATATTGTGCAGCCTGCTATTGCGCCGGGCCAGATCAACGGCCTCCGGAGAGATATCGGTCGCATAGGCGCGCAGACCCGGCCGTTGGGTTGCAACCGCAACCAGAATTGCGCCTGAACCTGTACCAATGTCGGCGAACGTGGCTTCTCCTTCTTCAGGCAGCGCGGCCAGACAAATGTCCACGACACTCTCGGTCTCGGGTCTCGGCACTAACACGTCCCGGGTGATGAGCAGATCGAGTTCGTAGAACTCTTTGTGCCCCGTCAGATATGCAACAGGCTCACCTTCCCTGCGCCGCGCAATCAGTCCATCATATGTGGCTTCGGCGATCCGGGTCAGAGGCTCAGTGGGGCGCGCAAGAAGTGCGGCTCGGCTCATACCCAATACGTCGGCCAGCAGGATTTCGGCGTCGAGGCGGGCAGTTGACGAACGAGGCGCCAGGGTTTCTTTGCCACGGCGCAATGCATCGCCTATCGTGAGCGGTGTTCCAGCAAAGGGGTCCGAATTATGCATTTGTCTGCACGCTTACGCTTTCGTTGTTGGCATTCGTATCGCCGCGTCTGCTTCTAATCGCGTGCGTCAATGCCCTCTTGTTTGAGGCGTTCAGCCTGATCCGTGAGGCGAAGAGTTTGGATGATGTTGTCGAGGTCACCTTCCAGCACGCGAGGCACGCTTGATACCGTGAGCTTGATGCGGTGGTCGGTCACACGGTCGTCGGGGAAATTGTAGGTGCGTATCTTTTCGGACCTATCACCTGTGCCCACCTGCGACCGGCGCTCGTCGCCCATCTCTTTCTGCCGGCGCTCCAACTCAAGCTCGTAGAGGCGCGTGCGCAGCACAGTCATAGCCTTGATTCTGTTCTTTAGCTGGCTGCGTTCGTCCTGACACGTTACAACGATGCCCGTAGGTAGATGAGTGATGCGCACAGCCGAGTCGGTCGTGTTTACACTCTGCCCACCATGCCCGCCTGAGCGGTATACATCAATCTTGAGATCGTCCTCGCGGATCGCCACGTCCACCTCTTCGGCTTCGGGCATGACCGCAACGGTGGCGGTAGAGGTATGTATGCGTCCTTGCGACTCGGTGACGGGTACGCGCTGGACGCGATGCACGCCGCTCTCGTACTTGAACTGGCTGTACGCGCCCGTGCCCTTGACCTCGAAGATGATCTCTTTCATGCCGCCGATGTCGTTGGCGTTGCTGGACAGCACTTCGGTCTTCCAGCGGCGCTTCTCGGCGTACTTTTCGTACATACCGTAAAGGAGATTAGCGAACAAGGCTGCTTCGTCACCGCCCGCACCCGCACGTATCTCGATGATCACATTCTTGTCATCATTGGGATCTTTTGGAAGGAGAACCTGCTTGATAGCCTCCATCGTCTCGTTTTGTTTTGCCTTGAGGATGTCGATCTCAGCGCGCGCCATCTCGGCCATCTCGGGGTCTGAGTCGTCCTCGCCCATCAGGGATTCGGTTTCCGCCAGTTCGTGGCTGGTTTCTTTGTATGAGCGGTACAGCGTGACCAGGTCTTCCAGGTCGGATCGCTCTTTTCCGAGTTCCATGAGGCGCTGGAGGTCGCTGGCAACATCCGGCTCGGACATCGCCTGCTCCAGGTATGTATAGCGTTCTTCGATCGAGTCTAATTTGTCTTCTAACATATATTTATCGTTTGAGTTTCTGATGCACAGATTCCTAAGTCTAACACAATACTATACGGTTTTGGGCGAACCGACGTCAAGCAAAGCCTGAGGTTTGGCCGGCGCCCGTCTCCCCATGATCAGTTACTAGGTTGAGGGCCAATGCCAGGGCGCTACGGCTCCGTGTCATAACGATAGCCTTTGACAACGAATTCAGGATCAGGGAAGTAATCCAGTTCAGGCATGCGTACAAAGCCGATCTTCTCATACATTCTCATTGCTACCTGCATAACGTCCAATGTATGGAGCGTGACGGTAGGGATACCGGCCTCGCGGGTGCGCTTGATACACTCCCTCGTGAGGGCCTCTCCGATTCCCTTCCCCCTGGCAGAAGGCGCTACAGCTAGTAACCGGATTTCGGGCCAGCGGCGTCTCGCCGATTCGTCATCCGATACTTCCACTACCGAGTCTGCGGGGATAATCAGGACACTCCCCGCAATTGCGCCATCGCTCTCGGCGACGATTTGTTCAGCACGCGAGCCTATGTTCGCTACTTTTTCGATTATATCGGCTTTGTACATGTCCCACGCTTCCGGCGGCATGTATTGGATGTATTGTTCGTAGGCTGCCAGAGTCACCTCCTGAATGGCAGCGCGATCAGCGCTGGTTGCTGTGCGGATCACGAAGCCTGCATTCTTCCCCATTGGTGTGCTCCCTGTTAAAGTTCTCTTATAGGGCGTAAACTTCTTATCTCCCTAATTATATAGTCTCTATCGATCGGGCGCATGGTTCTCTCGACCTGTTGACTGAGTCGGGCTTCCTTTGCATCAATTTCGCCTTTGCGTATAATTGTCACTACCTGGCTCGAACGCAGCCTGCGAATGAGACTGCCTGACGGTCGCTGACGACCTTTTCCGATGTGGTGAGCAGTAACTTATTATCTTCAGGAGGCTACCTCTAGTTATGAAACAGTACAACACCGCCCAAATTCGCAACATTGGTCTTTTCTCTCACGGGGGCGCAGGCAAGACGTCCTTGCTCGAAGCCATGCTTTTTACCTCGAAGGCGATCACGCGCCTGGGCCGTGTGGATGAAGGTAATACAGTATCGGACCACGACCCTGATGAGATAAAGAGGCACATTTCTATTCAGCTTACGGTTGCTCCTCTTGAATGGGAAGACACGAAGATTAATATGCTGGATGCCCCGGGCTATGCTGAGTTCTCGGGCGAAGTGGTGGCCGGTTTGCGCGTAGTGGACACAGCCCTTTTACTGGTCGACGCGTCGGCAGGTGTAGAGGTTGGCACGGAGCAAGCATGGCGTATGGCCGATGAGCGCGGGCTACCTCGCATCGTGGTTATCAATAAGCTCGATCGAGAGAATGCTGATTACAAAAACGCGTTCCACTCAATACAGGATGTTCTTGGCAAGAAGTGCGCGCCACTTCAATTGTCTATAGGCTCGCAAACCTCGTTTAAGGGTGTGATTGACCTTTTGCACCAGAAGGCTTACTTGTATGACGCAGGCACGTCCGGCAAGTTCAGCGAAGCCCCCATCCCGGACGAGTGGGTGCAGGACGCGCAGGAAGGGCGTGAGTGGCTGGTTGAGCGCATTTGTGAGACCGACGACGATCTTACCATGCTCTTTCTGGAAGGCGAAGAGATACCGACGAAAGATCTTGATGATGCTCTCCGCAAAGCTGTTATCTCAGGCGAAATCGCACCCGTGCTGTGCGCGTCGGGATTGTTGAATATAGGTGTTACGCAACTGCTGGACTTTATAAGCAAATATGCTCCTTCGCCGTTGGATGCGGGCGCAGTGGAGGCCACCAACGTAGCCGGCGGGGATAAGATCTCGCTGGAGCCTACAGACGCATCGCCTCTCGCCGCGCTCGTGTTCAAGACGATTCGTGACCAGTTTGGTAAGCAAAGTTTCCTGCGCGTGTACTCAGGCACATTTCACTCGGACAGTCACGTGCTGAATTCGACGCGCAACATCGAAGAGCGTATCGGGCAGGTGTACGTGCCGCAGGGTAAGGATCAGGTTCCGGTCCAGGTACTTGTGCCTGGCGATATCGGCGTAGTCGTAAAGCTGGCAGAAACTCGAACCGGCGATACTCTTTGCGAGCCGGGACACCCCGTCCTGCTTGATCCGATCAAGTTCCCTGAGCCCCTCTTCTCCGCCTCAATTGCACCCAGAACCAAGGCCGACCTGGACAAGATGGGGTCTGCCCTCCAAAACATCCTGGAGGAGGACGCGACATTGCGGGCCGGTAAGGACCCGGTATCGGGACAGACGATCCTTTCAGCAATGGGCGAGAGCCATGTGCAGATAGCCTCAGAGCGCATGAAGCGCAAGTTCGGCGTCGACGTGGTCGTGGGATTGCCAGTGGTACCCTATCGGGAAACTATAACCTCACGCGTGGAGCGAGCCCACTTCAGGCACAAAAAGCAAACGGGCGGGCACGGACAGTTTGCCGACGTGGTCCTTGAGCTTGAACCTCTGAACGAGGGAGAGTTCGAATTTGCCGAGCGCGTGGTGGGTGGCGTGGTTCCACGTAACTTTATCCCCGCTGTCGAGAAGGGGATACGCGAAACCCTGCACGAAGGTGTACTTGCCGGCTATCCTGTGGTTAGTGTGAAAGCCATACTCTATGATGGAAGCTTCCACCCGGTTGATAGCTCGGAAATGGCGTTCAAGTTGGCATCTTCGCAGGCCTTCAGGGAGGGTTTGCAGATGGGCAAGCCCGTTCTGCTTGAGCCGATAATGATCCTACACATAACGGTCCCGGATCACTACACGGGCGACATCATGTCTGACCTGAACAGTCGTAGAGGGCGTGTGCTGGGCATGAACCCTCAGGGCAACGGGTTCACGGTGGTTGAGGCCCAGGCTCCCCTTGCCGAAGTCCAGCGATATGTAAGCGACCTGCGTTCAGTGACACAGGGACGCGGCATCTTTTCAATGGAGTTCGACCACTATGACCCGGTGCCTGCTCACGTAGCCGATAAGGTAATCGAGACCGCGCGCAAGCACAGGGAGGACGCGAACGCTTAGCCTGTAAGGACCCGGAGCATCGCCCGAGCAACCGTGCTGGGCGATGCTTCAGGTCCAGGCAAAGGAGCGACGACATGGCCCACGAGGACAAAAGCCAGGTCTGGGCTGCGGGCGACAAGTACGAACCTTTCATTGGCCGGTGGAGCAGACTCGTTGCCGCCGAGCTCCTGCACTGGATTGGCGTTGGCAATGGGAAGAAGTGGGTAGACGTGGGGTGCGGCACCGGAGCACTTACGCAGACGATTCTTGCGACTCAGGACCCTGCATTGGTGATGGGAGTAGATCGCTCAGAGCAGTTCTTGCGACATGCCCACGACAGGACACGTGGGCAACGAGCGCTATTTGCGGTCAGCGATGGTCAGGCTTTGC
>DATINP010000209.1:0-13634 GCA_035474135.1 Chloroflexia bacterium
GCCGCACAATGCGCGACCTGGTCTATACATGCGGTGGGGGCTGCCTGGACGATCACCCCTTTAAGGCGATTCAGACGGGCGGGCCTTCGGGCGGTTGCCTGCCCGAAGAGTACCTGGACGTGATCATGGACTTCAAGTCGCTGGACCAGTACGGCGGCACGATGGGCTCGGGTGGCTACGTAGTGTACGACGACCGCACCTGTATCGTGGATATGAGTCGCTATTTTGGGCGGTTCAATAGATACCAGTCATGCGGTAAGTGCGTGCCGTGCAGAGTAGGTACCAAGAACCTGCTGCACATGGTAGATAGAGTGGCGCTAGGCAACAGCAAGCCCGAAGACATAGAAGTGATGAAGAAGTGGAGCGACCACATAGTAGAGATGTCGTTGTGTGGCCTTGGTCAAACCGCGCCTTTGCCGCTGGTTGGTGGTTTGCGCTACTTCCTCGATGAATTTATGGAGCACATCAACGACAAGCATTGCAAGGCAGGGCGGTGTGACGTGCTCGTAGAGCGTCAGCAGAAGGGCGCGAAGAACACCCCTGCCTGGCTCGAAGACACCTTCCTGCCCGCGAGAATAGGCGAGCGCTATCGCAAGCAGTTCAGCGCGATCACGCAAAACGGCAGCAACGGCCATGCCGCAGGTAGCACACCTGCCACTACGGATGGTAAGGTTGTGCGGCGTTAGAGGAATCCCCGGTTCGCTATGCGTGGAGTAGCGATTTGGCAGTAAGCACAACCTAAAACATGAGAGAAGCAAATATATAGTCGGCAATAAGGTAGCGACTGAGGACATACCTAGAATATAGATCGAGGAGCAGATATGGCAGCAGCCAAAATGATCACAATTACAGTAGATGGCACAAAGGTGCAGGTCCCGGATGGGGTATACGTGTGGGATGCCTGCCGCATGATAGGTATCGAGATACCGAACTTCTGCTACCTGCCTGGACTACGCGCGTTCGGCGCTTGCAGGATGTGTGTGGTAGAGGTATCGGGCCGCCGGGGCTTCGAACTTGTGACCTCCTGCTCAACTCCTGCTACGGACGGCATGGAAGTGCGTACCATCAACGACACGGTCTGGCAACAGCGCAATATGGTTATGGAAGCGCTGGATACCGACCACCCTGTTGACTGCCCGATCTGCGAGGCCAATGGCGACTGCCGCCTTCAGGACTATGGCTACGAGTACGGCGTGACCGGCGATGATACCCGGCGGCCTAAGATGGTGCGCCCCGCCGAGCGCCTTTCGCCCGCGATCGACCTCGACCGCGACAGGTGCGTAGTGTGCGGTCGCTGTGTGCGCGAATGCGACGAAGTGGTGGGCGCGACTGCGTTGGCCTTCGTCGAGCGCGGCGTTGAAACCCTCATTGATGCTCCCTTTGGCAAGTCGCTTCTCGATACGCCCTGCACCTCCTGCGGCATGTGCGTCGAGGTATGCCCAGTGGGTGCGCTATCCAGTCGCATCAACCTCAAGATGGAGCATCACTGGTGGCAGAGGAAAACCGAAACCACCTGCACCTACTGCTCGGTCGGCTGCACAGTAAAGCTGGGCGCCACCCGCAACCAGGTGTACGAAGTGCGCTCAGACGACTCAATGGGCCTGAACGACGGCGTGACCTGCGTCAAGGGCCGGTTCGCCATAGACTTCGTGAACTCCAACAACCGGGTCTCCGTGCCTCTCGTGCGCAAAGATGGGCGGTTGGCACAGAGCACCTGGGATGATGCTCTCGACCTGGTAGCTTCCAAGCTAAAGGAATATAAAGGCGCGTTGGGCGTGATTGCCTCGCCCAAGCTGACCAATGAAGAGAACTATCTATTGCAGAAGGTTGCACGCCTGGGTCTCAGCACAAACAATATTGACTATGATGGGCGCGCCCAAGAAGGCGAGATATTGCAGGTTGTGAGCGATATGCTTGGCTATCCCGGCATGACCAACAACCTGATCGACACGCGCCAGAAGGCCGGAGCCGTCATTCTGGCTGGCGACAGCATCTTCGAGACGCACCCGGTGTATGCAAACCAGCTACAGCGCATGATCCGCCTGATGGACAAGAAACTGATCGTGATAAGTCCCCGCCACCAGCAGATGTGCGAGTGGGCGACTCTGTGGCTTGCTCCCAGGGCCGGCACCGAAGAAATCCTGCTGGGTGGTATAGCCCGCGTAATCCTGGACGCCGGATTGCAGGACCAGGCCTATCTCGACAGCAAAACCGAGAACGCTGCCGACTTCCTCAAGGTCCTGACAGGTGATGAGTTCTCTCTCAACAACGTTAGCACCGCCACGGGTGTGGCCGTAGGCGATATCGTAGCGGCGGCGTTCCTTTACGCCACGGGCGGCAAGAGCGAAGGCCCCGTAAACCTGCCGCACTTCACCCACCCGAGCGATTTGCCTATCCCTGTTGAGTCTCTAGCGGCCGAACCCGCCCAACCAAACTATGCAGAGGCGATCAAGGCATCGGGTGTGGCACGAGGCGATACCGCCTTCCCACCCTCCACGATTGTCTTCCCGGTGAGCGGCCCCTACACCCTTACTGTGGCCGCGGTGGCCCAATTGACCAACCTGGCCCTTCTGACGGGCAACGTGGGGCGCGAAGGTGCAGGAGTCAACCCGTTGGTGTCCGAGAGCAACAGTATGGGCGCCAATGACATGGGTTGCCAGCCCGGCATGTTCCCAGGCTACCGCCCGGTGAACGCAGACAATGCCCGCGAGCTTGAAGAAAAGTGGTCCACCCCCGACCGGACTGTTCCGGAGGTGCCTTCCGAGCCAGGTCTTGACCTTGCCGGCATGCTGGCGGCCATCGAAAGCGGCGACATCAAGGCTTTGTGGGTGATTGGCTCGAACCCTGTGCTGGGAAGCGACAACCCCGATGCCATGCAGCTTCGGCAGACCCTTTCCAAGCTCGATTTCCTGGTGGTGCAGGACGTGTTCGTGAACGAGACAGCCGAATATGCGCACGTAATCCTGCCCGCTTCTACCTTCGCCGAGAAGGACGGTACCTTCACAAACACCGAGCGTAGAGTACAGAGAGTGCGCGCCGCGATACAACCTGTGGGCGTGACGCGGCCTGACTTACAGATAATAGGGCTGCTGGGATACAGGCTTGGTGTATTCCAATCTTCTTATCAGCCGAACGTGATCTTCAATGAGATCGCTACAGTAGTGCCTCAGTACGGCGGCATGAGTTATGCTCGCCTCGATACGACCGAGTTCATAGACGATATGATCCCCATGCCCGCCGCTGTTTCGTTCAAGCAGTTAAAGGTGCGCAGTCTCATGTGGCCTTGCGCGGACAAGACTGACCCTGGCACTACCGTGCTCTACAAGAACGGTTTTGCTACGGCTAGCGGCAAGGCGAAGATGTGGGTTCCGTCGGGTGTGGCATCGGCCGGCACGCAAACCGGCAGCAATACCCTGTTGGCGACCTTCGGTTACACCGTGTTCCCCTTCCACACAGGCACACTGAGCAGGCAGAGCTATGGGTTGAGCAGGATCGAGCCTGACCCCCGCTTGCATATCAACACGAAGGACGCGCTGAGCATGGGCATAGCCGACCAGATTCCCGTGCAGATAACCATCGAGGGTGCGCCGCAGTCCGACCCTGTGTATGCGGTCTCAAAGGTGTATGATGGAGTGCCACAGGGCACTGCCTTCCTCGCCATGACGATGGAGCAGTCGGGCACTAACGCAGCGGTGCGTACGGCCCGCCACATGATCGCAAGCGACGGCACAGGCACAAAGAAGGGTGCCGAGATAACGGTGAAGCCTGCGCCACAGGTACACATGGATTCGCTGGCGCCCATGAGCGCAGCCGGGTTGCTGGAAGGCGCGTTGGCCGGGGGCGAGTAGCAACAAGCTCGAGCAAACTCAGAACTCAGAACTCAGAACTCAGAGGAACCGCCGAGGGAGGCAGTATGGATTGGTTACTCATCTTACTAAGGGCTATTCTGGCATTCATGGTTGTGAATGGCGCTCTCGTGACAGTAGCCTACATCATATATGGTGAGCGCAAGGTAGGTGCCCACATGCAGGCCCGGCAAGGGCCGAACAGAGCAGGGCCAATCGGCTTGTTCCAGAGCTTCGCCGATATGATCAAAATGCTCAAGAAGGAGGACACCACGCCGAAAGACGCGGACAAGCCCGTCTTCTTCCTGGCTCCTATAGTGGCTTCGTTTTCCAGCCTGGCCGTCCTCGCGATAATACCCTGGAGCCCGGGCAGTATTACCCTGTTTGGCGCCACAATCCCTCTCTACGTCGCAGATGTTAGCGTGGGCATGTTGGTCGCGCTGGCGCTCTCTTCACTCGGTGTGTATGGCGTACTCATGGCGGGGTGGTCATCGAACAGCAAGTACGCCCTCCTCAGTGGTATGCGCGCATCTGCGCAGGTGATCAGCTACGAACTTACCTTCGGCATATCGCTCGTCGGCGTGTTCATCCTTGCGGGATCGCTGAGCTTAGTTGACATAACAAATGCACAGAACGTGGCCCACACCGCTTATCAGCCCGGCATCTGGTTCGTGCTCTTGCAGCCCGTGGCGCTCGTGATCTTCTTTACGTCTGCCCTTGCCGAGGCGAGCCGCACTCCGTTCGACCTCATCGAGGCCGAGTCGGAACTGATATCGGGCTATCACACCGAGTACAGCGGCATGCGCTTCGGCCTCTTCCAGTTGGCCGAGTTCAACGCGGTGCTCACCATGTCCTCGCTCATCACGGTGCTTTTCTTTGGCGGCTGGAGTTCACCCTTCTCGTCATTCTTCGATAGCGGCCAATCGCTGGCGGGCATTCCCTTTATAAGTGGCTTGTTCGGTTCGGGCATAATATGGCTACTTATCAAGGTGTTCCTGCTCATCTTTGTGTTCTACTGGTGCAGGTGGACCCTGCCCCGCTTCCGCTATGACCAGTTGATGGGCCTTTGCTGGAAGGTGTTCCTACCTGTGGTCTTGTTGAACATCGCGGTGATCGCGGTGCTGAAGCTGATCTTCTTTCCACCGCCGCCTGCCGGCGTGTCGCTGGCAGAATATGCCGTCAACTATACCCAGTGGTACTGGTGGATCGTGGCGATAATAGAGATCATCTTTGGGATAGCTGTAATCTACGCCTTCTCTAAGGTCGCAGGCATTAGCTGGTTTGGCAGGGCCGAGCACTCGGTGCTCATTGATCGCCCGATCATCCTGATCCGAAACGTGCAGGGCGGGCGTGGTACTATAGACAGCGAAGCCCGCACTGTCAGTGTTTCGCGAGATACCCTATGAAGGATAATCGGCTCGCGTGATGCATCGATAGGGCAATGATCGCCGGTAAGAGAGGGGAGAGAGAAGAGTTATGGAGCTAGTTAATCAGGTAGCGGGATTCTTCGTGACGTTGAGGCAGTTTTTCAAGCCCACAGTCACTGTAGAGTACCCGGATGCGATGCGCAATCTGTCGCCACGCTTCAGGGGGGCCGTGGGGCTGTTGCCCCATCCTGAGACCGGGCGTGAGAAGTGCGTAGGGTGTGGGCTTTGCCCGCAGATATGCCCCGTAGACGCCATATCTATCGGTGTGATCGAAGATGACAGGCCGGGCGCTGACCATATCGATGATTGGAAGCCTTTCGAGCACTACTATACTAAGGGCCTCGATCCTGCCGACCCTCGCGCACGCTCGCTGCGTTTCTACTATGAGATCAGCGAAACGCGTTGTATGTACTGTGGATTGTGCGTGGAGGTTTGCCCCGTGGAGGCTATTATAATGAGCCACCACTTCGAGATGGCGACCACCAATCGCGGCGAAACGATCTATGACAAGGATAAGCTGATCGACCTCGGCAAGACGTACATGGCCGAACTGAACGAGCGCCTGGACGAACAGGCGCGGGCAACAGGGACGGCGGGAGTCACTCAAACAAACGGGTAAGAAGTAAGGCGGGAGCCGCGGAACCTACCACGTTTCTGCGTTTTGCGTTTCATGCCTGGAGGAAGCATGGGAGATATTTCGATAGGTGATGTAAAGATACCTTTGCCACCACTGGGGCAGCTAGTTTTTCTGCCTGCGGCGGGGTTGGCGATCATATCGGGCATAATGATGATTACTCGCAGGAATGCTGTGCATTCGGCGCTGTGGCTCATCATGGCCTTCTTCAACCTGGCGGTCATGTATGTAATGCTGGGGGCCGAGTTCCTGGCCGCGCTGCAGGTGCTTGTCTATACGGGCGCTATCCTGGTGTTATTCCTGTTCGTGATCATGTTGCTGGGCCTGAAAGAAGGACCGAAGCTGGGTGGCGTTCACGCGGCACAACTGGTGGCTGCCTGGCCTGTGGGTGTGATATTGATGGTGCAATTACTTCTGATCATACTTTTTAGCTCACAGCCTCGCAGCGTGCATATCGGCGACATCATAGGTAACCAGCAGGTGGTGTGGAACAACGAGCTTGTGTTGGCACAGGGGGGCAATGTGCAGGTGCTGGGGCAGACTCTTTACACCCAGTTCCTGCTGCCGTTTGAAATCGCGTCCCTGGTGCTGTTGCTGGCTATCGTGGGTGCGATTGTGCTGTCTCGCAAAGAGGAGCCGGCCGAGGTCGAGGAAATCCTGCCCGCGCTCGGTATCTCGCTGGGGCGGCGCTCACTATCTCGGTCGTCGCAGGAAGACCAGGTTGAGAAGAAGCTTCTGCCGGCGCTGGGCGTAACGTACGCACCTGATGCCACAGTGAAAGAATACGAACAGCCGACCGTAGACCAGCCCGACGCGATAGGAGCAGGTACAACTGCGGGAGTTGAGTTGCCCAAAGAGAAGTAGTGGAGGGTATGGGGGCGTCTCCGTTTTGCCCCTCCCCCCTGATCTTCTCTGCTGATATTGCACCGTGAGGAGGAAAAGCTTTGGATCAAGTATCTACAGTATCGCAAACAACGGGGGTACCACTGGCGTGGTTCCTCGCGGTGGGCGCGATACTCTTTTGCCTGGGGTTCATAGGCGTACTAACACGACGTAACGTGCTTGTGGTGTTCATGAGCGCCGAGTTGATGATGAACGCGGTGAACCTGACCCTGATAGCGTTCAGCGCCTCACTCAATTCGATGGCCGGGCAAAACTTCGTGGTGTTCGTGGTGACAATAGCCGCCGCTGAAGCCGCTGTGGGGTTGGCTATCATTATTTCTATGGTGCGGCAGAAGCCAACGGTTGATACTACAGATATGGACTTGATGCAGGAGTAGGGACCAGGTGTTAGGTGTTAGGTGGTAGTGTCGTTAGTCGTCACTAGTCACTCAGAACTCAGAACTCAGAACTCAATTGCCCTCGGAGGAGTGGATGCAAGATTTCTTTCTAAATATCGTCTGGCTGGTGCTGCTGTTGCCTCTCCTGGCCGCAGTCATCAACCTGCTGTTCGGTAGGGTGCTGGGCGCGAAGGCAGGCTGGATTGCTACCGGCCTGGTGTTCCTGGCCTTCCTGGTGGCTGTGGGCGTGTTTATAGACGTGCTGAACAGGCCGGGCGGCGCCCCATTCGAGTACGACGTCTACACCTGGATACCGTCGGGCGACTTCAAGGTTGACATTGCCTTCCTGGTCGACCCGTTGACCGCCGTCATGCTGATGGTGGTGCTGGGTGTCGGCTCTGTCGTCCATCTCTACTCGAACGGCTACATGGCAGACGACGACCGCCCCGATAAGGGCATCGCCCGCTTCTTCACCTTTTTGCCTTTCTTTATTTTCAGCATGCTGATACTGGTGCTGTCAAATAACCTGCTTTTGCTCTTCGTAGGTTGGGAGGCGGTGGGCCTCAGTTCATATATGCTGATTGGCTTCTGGTACAACAAGAAAGTAGCCAGCGACGCGGCCAAGAAAGCCTTTATCGTGAACCGCATTGGCGACTTCGGGTTCGAGCTAGGCATCATGCTCCTGTTCGTCAACTTCAGCACGATGGCGACCGACCTGAGATATACCGATATCTTTAAGGCTGCCACCGATATGTTCAACAGTAACCAGCCGCTCTTGCTGGGCAACATGACGATAATTTGCCTCTTGCTCTTTATGGGAGCGATGGGCAAGAGCGCGCAATTCCCACTGCATGTGTGGTTGCCCGACGCGATGGAAGGCCCTACCCCTGTGAGCGCGCTGATCCATGCGGCAACGATGGTGACGGCAGGCGTGTACATGGTGGCGCGTCTCAACCCCCTGTTTGTCATGGCCCCCGACGCTCTTCTAGTGGTGGCGATCATAGGCACAACCACCGCCTTGCTGGGGGCGACGATCGCGCTGGCCCAGACCGACATCAAGAAGGTGGTGGCGTACTCTACTATATCGCAGCTGGGTTATATGTTCGCGGGCCTGGGCGTGGGCGCTTGGGTGGCCGCGATATTCCACCTCGTCACACACGCCTTCTTCAAGGGTCTGCTGTTCCTCGGCTCAGGCTCTGTCATACATGGCATGCATCACGCCGGCATTCACGACCCTGTGGAGTCGCAAGATATACGCAACATGGGGCAGATGCGTAAGCGTATGCCTATCACTTTCTGGACGTTCCTGGTAGCCTCGCTTGCCAACGCGGGCATAATTCCTTTCGCGGGGTTCTGGTCGAAGGACGAGATCATCGGCGGCTCGATATTACGGGGCAACTGGTTCGTGGGAGGGCTTCTGTTGTTCGCAGCCTTCCTGACGGCGCTTTATATGTTCAGGCTTGTGTTCGTGGTGTTCTTCGGCAAAGACAACGTGCCGAAGGAAGCCGCCAAAGTGTTTGATGGCGAGCGGGTCGAGCGCACCATGCCTCTGCTATGGATACCCCTCGTTTTACTGGCGATCCCGGCTACTATCGCCGGCTTCCTGGGTTTCCCCCCTGATATGGGTTGGATCCACGACTTCCTGAGTCCTGTCTTCGCGTTCGCCACGGAACACGGCAAAGAGATCGAGGCCGGGTTTACCCAGCCGACAGTGCTGATTCTGGTCATCTCGACTATGGTGGCGATAATCGGCATATTCGCCGCATGGCTGGCTTACTTCAGACAGACGGATATGCCTGCGACGTTCTCAAGGCTTATGCCCGGGCTGTATAATGCCCTGCTGCGCAAATGGTACTTCGACGAGTTTTACCAGAAGATAGTTGTAGATGGAGGCAAGGCCCTGGCTTACGGGCTGTGGCGCTTTGACCAGAAGGTCATTGACGGCGCCGTGAATGGCGTGGCGGGCCTCATGTCGCGCTGGGGTGGGAGATTGCGGAGACTGCAAACGGGCTTCGTTCAGGGCTATGCGCTGGCGATAGGCGTGGGTGTGCTCGCCCTCGTGACGTATCTGTTCTTTATTCTGCCAAAGGGGTAGGAGATCGTGCGCCATTCATCAGTGGACGAGGGACGTGGCGCCTGGCACATGACGTATAACGCATCATAGAGGAGTGACTTAGTGTACCAAAATATGTTGGATGGCTTTCCTATCCTGTCCATCATGGTGTTTCTACCGGTCTTGACCGCGCTGGTTTTACTCTTTGTTAAATACAATGAGAAGGCCGATGACGGCACACGCAAGAGGGGTGGCGACACTATACGCTGGATAGCGGCGGGCGGCGCTGCCATCGACCTTGTGATCTCGGTCGTGGCGCTGGTCTTGTATATAGGGAAGTACTTTAACTCGGGGGTTGCGCAGGCCGATAGCTTCGATTTCCAGGAGTATGTTCCCTGGCTGACCGATCTCAAAATCTCCTATCACCTGGGTGCCGATGCGCTCGCTCTGCTTCTGCTGGTACTGACCACTCTTCTTACGCTTATCTCGATACTGGTATCCTGGGCGCCAATACAGACAAGGGTGCGAGAGTTCTATATCACGATTCTAATACTGCAGGCGGGCATGATGGGCGTGTTTGTCGCGCTCGACTTCTTTGTGTTCTATATCTTCTGGGAAGTAATGCTCGTGCCCATGGCCCTCTTGATCGGTATCTGGGGGTCATCGAACAGAATATACGCAGCTATCAAGTTCTTCCTGTACACGCTGGCGGGGTCGCTGTTGATGTTGGTGGCGATCATTGCGCTTTACTTCAATTCGGGAACGCTGGACATACTTGCCCTGCAACAACAGGGGCCGGGCATGGCTCATGACCTGCAAAACTGGGTGTTCCTGGCCTTTGCTGCCGCCTTCGCGGTCAAGGTGCCTATGTGGCCGGTGCATACCTGGCTTCCTGATGCACACGTAGAGGCCCCTGTCGCGGGCTCGATCATCCTTGCGGGTGTGCTGCTCAAGATGGGTGCCTATGGCTTTATCAGGTTTGCCTTGCCCATAACGCCGGCCGGTGCGGCCACGTTCGCCCCGATCATGGTGGGCCTATCGGTTATAGCCGTCATATATGGCGCGATGGTCTCTGTGGTGCAACCCGACCTGAAAAAGCTGGTGGCCTACTCGTCAGTGAGCCACATGGGCTTTGTGACGTTGGGCTTGTTCACCGGTATCTGGCTCAATCAATTGGGCTACGACGCAGGCACGCAAGGCGTGGACGGCGCCATAATCGTAATGCTATCTCATGGTCTGCTGACGGGTGGCCTGTTCCTCTGCGTGGGCGTTATCTATAATCGCCTGCACAGCCGACGGATTGCGGATATGGGTGGGATGGCGAAGCCAATGCCGCGCTTTGCCTTCTTGTTCGGAGTCATGATATTCGGCTCGGTAGGTTTGCCTGGCTTCAGTGGGTTCATAGGTGAGTTCCTGTCGATGCTGGGCGCGTTCCGTGCCAACTGGGTTGTGGGCGCGATTACCACGCTGGTGATAATTGTCGCGGCCTGGTACCTACTCTGGATGTTCCAGCGCGTAATGTTCAATAAAACTGTGCCTGCGGTGCGCCACTTCAAGGATCTGGACAGGATAGAGATGGGGTCCCTGATTGTGCTTGGCGCATTAAGTCTCTTTGTGGGCGTGTGGGCCGCGCCCCTTCTTGATATGATCCAGCCCATATCTCATGCGCTGCTCGCGACCGTATCAACCGCATCAGCGCACGTACCGGATATCTTTGCGATGTTGTTTACCCATTGATGACAGGCGACGGACGATGTATGGCACATGACTTACAATCTACGACCTACGACCTAAGACTCGTCCCCAGGAGCGAATATGACTATTGACTATAGCGGAATAAACCTCAATTTAGAGTCTATATTGCCGGAATTGATAGTGGTGGTGTTCGCCATCATTACTATCCTTGTAGATCTCTTTACGAAGGGCCGCCGCGACAAGAGCCAGTTGTTGGCCGGAGTAAGCATTACGGGCTACGTGTTGGCGTTCGTTGCTTGCATCCTCTATTTCAACAATATGATCGGCAGTTCCATTTTCAACAAGCAATCGTTCAACGATATGATCGTTACGGACAACCTGGGTCTGTTCTTCAGGATGTTGTCGCTCGGCGCGGGCATAGTAGGCACCCTGCTCTCGATACAGTATGTGCGCGACAGAGGCCTGGCGATTGGCGAGTATTATGCGGTGCTCATGCTGGCGACCTGCGGTATGATGTTCACCTCGGCTGCGACGGACCTCACCACGATCTTTGTCGGCATCGAGCTAATGTCAATCGCCGTGTATATCCTGACCGGCTTTGCACGCGGCGATAAGCTATCCAACGAAGCATCACTGAAGTATTTTCTGCTCGGTATCTTTTCGACAGCCATACTGGTGTACGGCATGGCCTGGCTGTATGGCGACACGGGATACACTAATCTGCGCCTCATCGGGCAGAAGGTGGCCGAGATACAAAGCACGGCGGGCGGCCTCACCAATAACGGGGGGCTGTTGCTGGCGATGCTCTTGCTCATAGCCGGTTTCGGGTTCAAGATCGCCGCTGTGCCATTTCACATGTGGACTCCTGATGCCTACCAGGGCGCGCCAACGCCTTTCACAGCCTTTATGTCAGTGGGGCCGAAAGCGGCAGGCTTTGTCGCTATGATTCGTGTGCTGACCGAGGCGCTCGGCTCGGCGGCTGACCAGTGGGTGCCCATCGTTATCATATTGAGCATACTGACAATGACCCTTGGGAACCTGACAGCCCTCTGGCAGAAGTCCGTCAAGCGCATGCTGGGATATTCCTCTATCGCGCACACCGGCTATATGCTGATTGGCCTGGCGGCGTTTTCGGCGGCCAATAGCGAGCGAGCGATTTCCTCCATATCGTTCTATCTATTCTCCTACCTGATAATGAACATGGGCGCGTTCGGCGTGATAGTGTGGCTTCAGAACAATAAGATGACCGACTCGCTGGATAACTTCCGTGGACTGTCGTCGTGGGCACCCGGCCCTGCCGCCCTGATGATGCTCTTTATGCTGTCGCTGACGGGTATACCTCCCACTATAGGCTTTTTGGGGAAATACTACGTGTTCGTTGCAGGCCTGCAGGCCAACCTCGTGTGGCTTGTGGTGCTGGGCGCGCTCAATAGCGCGGTGGCCGCGTTCTACTACTTGCGCGTGATCTGGTACATGTATTTCGAGGAGGCACGTGGAGAAAGGACTGCACGGCACGCACCGGCGCTCATGACCACCCTTGTGGGGGCGGCGATTGCGGTGGTGCTCTTCTTCTTCGTGTCGTGGCCGATCATCGATTACGCGAAGGACTCTCTGCCGGCAATCGCCACTTTGATAGCGGGCGGCAAGTAATTTCGGACAAAAGCACCAAGCTCCCTACAGGCTAAATACGACCTGTGGTGGGCCTGGTGCGTTGTGCCTTCGCGCTACATTTTCTAGTCCATTCTCGCATTTACATGGGCCAACGATATTAGCTGGGCCTCATGTTGTCTAAAATAGAACGTATTTGCTAAAACTATGTGTAAAACCTGGCAGAATTGCGCAAAATCAGGTATAATTAGATAGACACGCATATATTAATGTAGATGAAGATTTGCTTTGGAGGAACAGGATAGTATGGAATTAGGCACAATAAAACCTGTCAATCTTGACACGGAAATGAGGTCGGCTTATCTCGATTATGCTATGAGCGTAATCGTTTCTCGCGCGTTACCCGATGTGCGTGACGGAATGAAGCCGGTGCAGCGGCGTATCTTGTATGCTATGCACCGTATGGGCCTGCGCCACGACACTCCCTACCGCAAGAGCGCAGGTATCGTGGGCGAAGTACTGAAAGAGTTCCACCCACACGGCGACCAGTCTGTGTACGATGCCCTGGCGCGTATGGCACAGGACTTCTCGTTGCGCTACCCGCTCGTGGACGGGCAAGGTAACTGGGGTAGTGTTGACGGTGATCCGCCCGCTGCCATGAGATACACAGAGGCCAAGCTTGCCCAGATCGCGAGCGAGATGCTCATCGATATTGATCGCGAGACTGTTGACTTCAAACCTAATTATGACGACAAGACGAAAGAGCCTACTGTGCTTCCGGCTCGATTGCCTGCAATGCTGGTGAACGGCGCATCAGGCATCGCGGTTGGTATGGCGACCAATATACCACCCCACAACGTTAGCGAACTTGCTGACGCCACGATGCACCTGATCGATAACCCCGACGCAACGGTCGACGACTTAATGCAGTACATTCCAGGTCCTGACTTCCCAACGGGCGGACTGATTATAGGCGTAGAGGGCATACGAGAGGCCTATGCCACCGGCAGGGGTCGCGTTGTTATGCGCGCCAAAGCCTACATCGAGGAGAGTAGGGCAGGGCGCTACAGCGTCATTGTCACTGAATTGCCG
>DATINP010000210.1:0-31365 GCA_035474135.1 Chloroflexia bacterium
CCGGTGATTACAGGGACGCTGCACAGCAAGCAGACCATGCCCGTCAGCAGGTGGGCACCCGCAACCGCCTGTACGCTTCTGCCCAGCAACATGCTAAAGATAGCGAATGGCTGGAAGCCCTCACAGATGTGCGAGCCGCTGCTCTGATACAGCCCGGTTACCGCGATCTTGACACCCAGGAACAGACTGCCCTCCGAAATGTCTACACCGGTGCTCTCAGCGGCACCGTCGCAATGCGCACCGACGTCACCCCGTCCGGCCTCTATTACTACAATGGTGACGACTGGATCTATCTGCAAGAGAGCGATGAACGCAGCACCGTCATGGATACCGACGGGCACGGAAGGTTGATCTATGATGTGCCCGGCGCGCCCAAAGGGAGCAAACCCCTCCTTGCTTCGCCCCCTTACATGCAAATCGCCGTCGGCAACATACGCTACTACCGGGTGGCTACCCTGACCGGCCAGGGGTTCATCTTCTCACGGCTCGACATAGACCCCGAACACTATTCCCAGATTATTATGAACGCAGAGGGCGCGTGGGGCTTCTCGTATGGCGACTCCATCGGTTATATCCCTCAAGGCCCTGAAAACAGCATTAACCCTATCGTCCGTTCCAATTATGTGGCCGTCAACCTCGCCTACCAATCGTTCGACGGTCCCATCCAAATTGTTCAGACGCGCCAAATCTTCACCAATATCGCAGGCTCCAATATCGTTGTGGCCATCGACCCACTGGGCGACCGCTACCTGACCATAGACTACGCCAACGCTCACAACTTCACAGCCGCCAGCGATACTATCATAAGCCTCTACCTGAACGAAGCAGGTTCTACCAGCCGGCAACTGATCTACACCCACACCGGGGGAGGCCTCCAAAGCGCCCAACTTAGCCCCGACGGACGTTACGCATTAGTCAACGTGGCGTACTTCAAAAGCGATGGCTCAAGAGAGAAGGTTTCCTCGATCCTGCTCGACCTGCAAGGCGCGCAAACACCACGGGTTGTGCAGGACGTCACAACATCTCCGAGCGTCCCCATAGGCACCGCATTTGTGCGTGGGGGAGTTTTCGCGGGCGATATTGTCCTCTACGAGCCAGGCAATAACAGCACCCGCCTGGTACTCGTGGACCCATCGAAAGTTGGCAGTCCGGACAATCCACAGGGCATAACCAAAGATATGACAGTCGAGAATCAGCCAGGCGACGAGTGGGTAATAATGAACGGGAACGGCGCGGACGATGGCCTCCTGCTGATGGGACAATCGGGTGTATCGCCATCCTACCCTGCGTCGTACATTCTCACACTGGTTAATATGCCCGCGCAAGGCCCAGCCATCTCCAGCAACGTCAGTATGCCCGCAAATAGCTACTTCGGCAGCATACAGCTCAAAGGCAATAACGCCGCCTGGGTTACCGATATTTACCCGAGGGGCGGCACATCCAACGTAGTTACCAGCATCAACGTGGTTACTCTCAGCAAACATGATAACGATGTCATAAGTCCAACGGTTGTCTTCACAAGTACCTACGATCCCATCGCAAAAAACGTAAACACCACTCCCAGTATCAGCCTTGGCGACAGACTGATAGCCTACTCGCTAAATAAGCAATTGCACGTCCGCAACTATGCAGGTTCCGCGGATATAGTCCTTGAAAGTGGTCTATCTTACATCATCAATTACAGAAGTGAGATGACTAATCCCTTCTGGGGCTTTCTGCGCTAGTTTGACACTCGAACCTCCATGGGCTACAATTAGTAGTGCACACTGACGTGCGATAAGTGCTGATCCAGGACTTACGACCTCTAATATAGTGTGCCCTATTGCCGTATCCGCACAACGACCTACGATCTTCGACTCCATGCCATGAGCGCGAGCAACTTGCATAGGGACAGCCAAGGCGACACAACAGCACGGAGTGCAAACGCCGCCAGACGTACAAAGCCCCCTCCCCGCAATATTGCACTCCAGAACGGCCTCCCAGCAGGCCATAATGGCGTGCGGCCCGAAACCGACGACCGACGACCGACGACCGACGACGGGCAAGAGGCGGCGAACGTATCACGCATCACGCATCACGCACCTCGCAAGTCCCAGCGCCCCACCATTGAGAACCTAGTCAAGTTGGTACGATCGTACAACCCTGATGCTGATGGTGACGGCCTGCGCAAGGTGTATCAGTTCGCGGAGATGGCGCACGAAGGCCAACTGCGCGCTACGGGCGAGCCTTATATTACCCACCCGCTCGAAGTCGCCTTTATCCTCGCCGAGATGCATCTCGACGTAGAAACCATCCAGGCAGCGATCCTGCACGACACAATCGA
This sequence comes from Chloroflexia bacterium, assembly GCA_035474135.1. Taxonomy (GTDB): domain Bacteria; phylum Chloroflexota; class Chloroflexia; order QHBQ01; family JADMIH01; genus JADMIH01. The sequence continues at coordinate 2,324 of DATINP010000210.1, forward strand.
GGACACAGCCGCCACGAACGAGGACATAACGCGTATGTTCGGCCCCGTTGTGGCGCATCTTGTCGAGGGCGTAACCAAGCTCAGCACAGTAAGCAAGCTCCAGCGCGAGGCGGATGAAGGAAGGCGGGCGGCAGACGATCCGCGGGCGGCGAAGGAAAAGACCCGGCCCCAGGGCGACTCGCACCAACAACAGGCCGAAAACCTCCGTAAGATGTTCCTCGCCATGTTCGACGACCCGCGAGTTGTGCTAATTAAGTTAGCCGACCGCCTGCACAATATGCGAACATTGAACGGCCTGCCTGCCGCCAAGCAACAGCGCATTGCCGCTCAGACCCTCGAAATCTACGCGCCCCTGGCGAATAGGCTCGGCATGTGGCAACTTAAGGGCGATCTCGAAGACCTCTCGTTCATGTACCTCGATCCTGCGCGCTACCAGGAGCTAACCACGCTCCTCAAAGAAACCAAGACCACCCGCGACCGCTATTTGAAGCGGGTAATCAACATCCTGGACCAGGAGCTTTTGGGCGCAGACATACACGCCACAATCAAAGGCCGCGTCAAACATGTCTATTCTCTGTGGCAAAAAATGCAGCGTAAGCGCCGCACGATAGAGCATATCTACGACGCGCTGGCCGTGCGCATCATAGTGGACACCGTAAAGGACTGCTACGCCGCGCTGGGCGTCATACACGCACTGTGGCCGCCCATCCCCAACGAATTCGACGATTATATAGCCCGTCCCAAAGAGTCGATGTACCAATCGCTGCACACAGCAGTATGGGGCCTGGGCAACAAGCCACTGGAAATACAGATACGCACGCACGAAATGCACGAAATGGCCGAGTACGGAATCGCGGCCCACTGGCGATACAAGGAGCATAAGGGCGGCAAGCGCGACTACCACTACGAGGAAAAGATCGCATGGCTGCGCCGCCTAATGTCGTGGCGCAACGAAGTAGATTCGGCCCAGGACTTTGTCGACTCGCTGAAGAGCGATCTGTTCCAGGAACATATCTACGTCTTCACACCCCACGGCGACATTATCGAACTGCCCAAGGGCGCGACAGCCATAGACTTCGCATACCGCATACACACCAACCTGGGCCACCAGGTGGGCGGGGCTAAGGTGAACGAGCGATTGGTCACACTCGACACGCCCCTCGAAAACGGCGCTGTCGTACGTATCATGAAGGACAAGAACCGAATTGGTCCGTCCCGCGATTGGCTCCAATCAGACAGGTTCATCAAGACGGGCAATGCGCGCCAGAAAGTGCGGCAGTGGTTCAGCAAGCAACAGCGTGACGAAAAGATCATACAGGGCAGAGAAATACTCGATCAGACGATCAAGCACCTGGGCCTGGTAAACTTCAGCCTTGCCGATATGCTGGAATACTTTCCCAAGTACAGGGACCTGGACGAACTGTATGAGGCAATAGGTAGCGGCGACCTTAGCTCTGTGACCATAACAGGCAAACTCGCCGAATACCGCCAGCAGGATATCCTGCCTGAATCCGACCTGAGCACTGTTACTGTGCCCGTGAACCTGAGTGCGGCTCTGCCCGAGGCACCCACCGACACCACAATGCAGATCGGCGACATGAAGGGCGTGCTTATGCAGCTTGGACGCTGCTGCAAGCCCATGCCGGGGGATGAGATCATCGGCTACGTCACGAAGAATCGCGTGATCACAGTCCACCGCTCGGATTGCACCAACCTCTCGGTGGTGCAGGATAGACGCAGGCTGATGCGAGTCACCTGGGGCGACAAACGTATGACCAGGTACCCCGCCGGCATACGTGTCGTAGCACTGGATCGCGCCGGCCTCCTGCGCGATGTGACCACTATGCTTGCCGACGAAAAGGTAAACATCAACAGTGTGCACACACAAAAGAAGGCGGCAGCGGCCACCACCACTCTTATCATGGCCCTCGAGGTAGGCGGCGTCGAGCAACTATACTCCGTGATGGACCGCCTCCGCGCCATCCGAGGCGTCTACGAGGTAAGTCGCGACACAGGCGGCGCTGTCTGACCCAACGCCATTAACCTGAGTTCGAGGCCCGCGCCGCCTGTGCCTTTTGGCATACTACTTGCTAATTCAGCTATGGGTACTGGTAAAACCGGCTATACCATGTCGCCGAGTATGAAGCCTTGGACTGCTTCAGTTCGCCGCCAGGGTTTGTAGGCGTTCCTGTGTGTGCACGACCACTCGTCGTAGGCTAGAATTGCGTCGCCATTACCGTACTTGCGTCACATGAAGGGATCAGACAAAATATGACTGTTGACACGGCTCATTTACTTGGATCGTCTGCGCCACCAGCTATAAATGATGGTGCAAATAGCCACGCCCACAGCGTGCAGTTCTATACTCAGGACGACTACCTTCTGGACGAATTGGGCAGGTTCATAGGCTCATTTCTTGGAGCAGGCGACGCAGCAATCGTGATAGCGACGCCGTCGCACCATACAGGGCTTGTCCAGCGTCTCAGGCAGCACGGCTTCGACGTCGATCTGGCGATTAGCCAGGCGCGATATGTAGCCCTGGACGCGGCTGACACGCTCTCCCTATTCATGGTCGACGGGCAGATAGACCCTGACCTCTGCATAGAGGTACTGGGCGCTGTTATCATCGCCGCTCGCGCTGCCGTTCCAGGCGACCACCGGCGGGTAGCAGCCTTTGGTGAAATGGTGGCGTTGCTGTGGGCTGAAGGAAAGTGCGAAGCCGCGCTCGAACTTGAAGAAATCTGGAACAGGCTCGCTACTCTTCATCCTCTCCAGTTGCGCTGCGCTTACCCTCTGTCTCTCTTTCCGGGTTCCGCAGACGGCAGTCCAGTCAAGCAAATATGCTCAGCCCACTCGTACGTGATCCCGGCTGAAGACTACACCGCCATCCGCACCGAAGAGGAGCGGCTGACCGCAATCGCCGTCCTGCAGCAAAAAGCGCTGGCGCTCGAAACTGAGATTGAGGGGCACAGGCAAGCACGAGGCGAACTCGAACGTGCAGTCTTTGCTCGTGACGCCTTCCTTTCGGTGGCAGCCCACGAGCTAAAGACGCCTATCACGGGGTTGCGCGGCTATGCCCAACTCTTGCTGCGCGACCTCAAGGCAGAGCGCGACATAGCGCCCGAACGCCTCGAAGCAGCCCTTCGGTCTCTTGATCTGCAAACAGGCAAGTTGGCCCGTCTCATATCGCGATTACTCGATAGCTCTCAGATTGAAGCAGGCAAGCTACGCATAGAGCGTGAAACCACAGATATTGCATCCCTAGTCCGATCCGTGCTGGCACAGCAAGACAGCGCAGATCATAGCTTCATTTATGATGGACCCGATCATATTGAGACACAGGTTGATCCACTTCGATTCGAGCAGGTTATTACGAACCTGATCAACAACGCCATCAAGTTCAGCCCACAGGGTGGAATCATAACAGCCCGGCTTGAGCAACACCCTGGTGAGGGCACGCGCCTTTCGATAATTGACCACGGAGTCGGCATCCCACCGGATCACCGAGAGGCCGTGTTTGACCGCTTCTACCAGGCACATAGCGACTACGACCGCCACCTGGCAGGCATGGGCCTCGGTCTGCACATAGCGCGCGAGATCATACATCTGCACGGAGGCTCCATAAGGATCGAGCAACCTGACCACCCCGGCTCATGCTTTGTTGTGACCCTCCCCCCGTCAGCCGATGACTCTTAGTGGCGAACCGGCGCCGAAGGTCAAGAGTAGTGTGCACATACTAGTCGTTGAGGACGATGCGGATATTCGGCATATCATGGTTCTGGCTCTAAGGGATGAAGGCTACGAGGTAGAGGAAGCAGCCAGCGGTCAAAGCGCCCTCGATTTGCTTGATCGCGGCGGAACCCACCCGGAGATCATACTTCTGGATATGAAGATGCCCGGTATGGACGGAGAGCAATTCGCTCGGCGCTACCGAGAGCTTTATGGGCGCCATGCACAGATCATCTTGGTGACAGCAGCCAACGAAGCGTCCGTTCATCGCCCCAAAATCGACGCGGACAGTCATATTTCCAAGCCGTTTGATATAGGCGAACTGCTCGACAAGGTTTCCGCCCTTGTTCGAAGACCGCAACTCTAAGCGTCGCAATTCCCCCAGCATATTGGAGAGGATCAGATCGGTGCCTGTGCTTTTATGACCACACGCGTCACCAATCTCCGGGGCAAGAAGCGCATTCCTTCGGCTATTGCTTTGTTCATAAAGCCAGGTATGACCACGCGCTGCCCTTTCATCAGAGCGCGGTAGCCCGCCTGAGCCACGATCCTGGGGCTCATGATTTGCCTCCCGGCCACCAACCGCGACCTTTCCAGGTTGCCCCGTTTCTGGAAGCCCGTCTGAGTCGGGCCGGGGCACAAGGCTGTGACCGTCACGCCCTTATCGCTCAATTCTTCGGCCAGCGCCTCTGAGAAACTGAGCACATAGGCTTTCGATGCGTAGTAGGCGGCCATCAGCGGTCCAGGCTGGAATGCGGCAGTTGACGCCATATTGAGTATCCTACCATGGCCTCTCTCCAACATGGGGAGCAAGAACAGCTTTGCGAGATGGGTGAGGGCAACTATGTTCACATTCAGCATCTCAAGCTCCTTGCCCAGGTCGGTTTCAGCGAATAGGCCGAATACAGTAAAGCCCGCGTTATTCACCAGCACATCGACCTCTGTGCCTGACTGCACGAGCGCATCGAATATCGACTGGGGCGCTGAAGGCTCGGAAAGGTCCTTTACTATCACCAGAACGGTAATGCCATGCTTATTTTCGAGGTCACGCTTAATGCTGTTCAGCTTGTCCTCGCTTCTGGCAACAAGCACGAGGTCATATCCCTCCCTCGCGAATATCCGGGCGAATTCGTAACCAAGGCCCCCACTGGCCCCCGTAATGAGTGCGGTCTGCCTGTTAGCCTGCTGTGTGTCCACGTTATACTCCTTTCTCCGCATGCAAGACGGAACAATCCTGCAATCGCTGCGAGCGTCGATTCGCCTCGGCCCCACTCATACTGTACTGATCTCGTTTGACAGTCCCTCACCTATCTTATATTATTAACCGCGCAATTAGATAACCAGGCATAGATTATAGATCGCAAGTCGGGCAACCAACTATGACTTACGATCTAAGATCTACGACTCACTGCCCAGGAGCACATAGTGCCAGATAGAGAAGCCTTTCATATAGGCCCGTTCGATATATTCGGCCTTCATATTGATATTCCCGTGCATTGGTACGGAATCGTGATTATGCTCGGCGTGGTGGTGGCCTCTTATCTGGCCTACCGTGAGGCTCGCAGGCGCAAAGAAGACCCTGATCATGTGTGGCAGATGTTCCCCTGGGTGCTCGTTGCGGGCATAATCGGTGCTCGTGCAGGCTTTGTCGTTTCCCAGCTTGGCGACCCCCGCTACCAGGACATAGGCAACTGGTTTCGCGTGTGGGAAGGTGGCCTCAGCATACAGGGTTCCATCATCGGTGGCGTCGTGGCCCTCGTCCTCTACTGCAAGCGCTACAGCCTCTCCTTCTTCAAGTGGACCGATATCATTGTGCCCGGTCTCGCCGTCGCACAGGGAATAGGACGCTGGGGCAACTTCTTCAACCAGGAAGCATTTGGTAGCAGATGCGACCTCCCCTGGTGCATCCCCATTAGCGTTGACCAGCAGCGCGCGGTCGCAGGTATCCAGAACCCCGACCCCAATGCCCGCTTCCACCCTACCTTCGCCTATGAGATGATCATGGACTTTGCGCTGGCAGGTCTACTATTCTGGCTTGGCCGCCAGAAGAAGTTAAAATTGCGCGAAGGCGACCTCCTCTGGGTATACCTCATCGTCTATTCCATAGGGCGCTTCATCATCGAGCAAATCCGCGTCGATAGCGCCACGGTCGGCAACCTCAAGACCCCGGCTCTGGTAGCGCTTCTCACCATCGTGGTGGCCTGGGCGGCCCTCATCATCCGCCACCGCCCCGCCAGCAACGTCCCCTACGCCGAGGCCAACCTCCCTGCAGGCGAACCAGCCACCTCCAAAGTTGCCCCGTCCGGCGACACCGTTGCGACCACCCCCGCACCCCAGGCAGCACGCCCCGCAACTCACAAATCTCGGGTGCGAGTAGTAGACGTGCCGCCCGACGCCGTCAAACAGGCCACCGACGACGCGACGTGAGGTATGGGCGCGCGTGACCAACGACCTATGACTCATTACAAGCGAATGCAAGAGGCATACGACCAGGTCGCGGCCGAGTACGCGGCCCAGTATGGGGCAACAGATCCCGTTATCGTTGATTGGGGAATGCGCTTCCTGGGTCTTGTTGCACAGCGCGGACGTATTCTGGACGTCGGATGCGGTCCCGGACAGTACATGGCGTGGATAGAGGCGCACGGCAGTCGTAGGGAAGTGACAGGTATAGACCTCTCCTCCGGTATGCTGGCGCAGGCCAAAGCCAGAGTACATGGCGATCTGCTTCAGATGGACATGCGCCACATCGCCTTCCCCGATTGCTCATTCGATGGTATCTGGTCCATGGCCTCACTGCTGCACCTGCCCAAGGCAGACGCCCCTCTCGCTTTAAGGGAGATGCTGCGGGTGCTCAACCCGGGCGGGGCACTGCTCATGACCATCCAGGAAGGCGCAGGAGAAGGCTGGGAGGAAAACCGCTTCTTCGGCGCAACCCAGCGCTTCTTTGCACGCTACAATCAGGATGAGGCCACGAAGATGCTGACGGCGGCGGGGTTCTCCGTAGTTGACAGGGGGCGCAACGAAAGCCCGCTCAGGATATGGTTGCAGTTCCTTGCCACCAAGCCGTCCACCGGTAATCCGTAGCTAAACTAAGCCCGCCTCCGGTTACAGTAGTTGGGTAACCCTGGGGATAGTGGAAACTCCGCCCAGATACTTGACTTTGTAGCGAATCGTGCCAAGCTGGCTCAGCAAAATATCATAGGGAGCATCATTCTCGGGGTGAGCTTCAAACACGGCCCGCTCGAAGTATTGCACCGTGTAAATCCGTCCATCCAGGCCACTCTTCTCAAGGTGCTCGTCGGAGATTGGATAGCCTTGCTGGGTAAGTCCCCCATGTTGTTGCCAGTAGTCAAGGAAAGTGCCGCACAGACTTTGTCCCGTTTCCTTGAAAAGCCGGCAGGCCGGATCCGGCACAAGCACAATGTCAAAGCGTCCCGTGCTCTGGTCCGGGGCGGGGTGGTACTGGTTTGCAACTATGGTGCGGAAGCCGTGAGCCGAGATCCGCATGTGTATATGCTCGGGCTGATCACTCTTGTAAACGTAGTGGCCATCAGCATCAGTGTAGAGAGTAGCACGCTGCGACTCCGGGTGCACTCCGCCGACCTCGGGCCGCATCTCCAATTTTGCATTGGCGACGGGCAAGCAACTCTCGCTGGAGAGCACTACACCCGTGACCGTGTGCGCCGCGCCGACAGTCTCGCGCTGTGGCGCTTCAGGGTCGAACCCTGCCCCTTCTCCCGCGTCCGAGTCGTCGTGGGTTGCGCTGCAAGTCCCGGCCTGCCCCTCCGTTGGGTTTGCGACCTCTCCACTGGCTCTGCCTGACGGGTATGCCTGCTTGTACGCGAGACTGCCCAGCAGTGAGAGCAGCACATCATAGGGAGGCTGGTTTTCAGGGTGCAGTTCGAACACGGCCCGCTCGAAGTACTGTACAGTGTACAGGTTACCGTCCGTATCGTTCTCTTCCTGCATCTCGTCAGAGACTGGATAGCCCTGCTGCGCCAGCCCACCATGGGACTGCCAGTATTGTAGGAACGTGCCTGAAACGCTCTTCCCCGTTTCGGGAAATGTGTAGCTGTCGCCGGACTGGGCAGCGGCCTCTGCACGTACCCTGTTTGCAGGCGCAGTCATGGAGTAAGACACTGCAATACAGATCGCACAGAGGATCAGCTTGTGAGCGCGGCCACTCTTCAGTTCCGTCTTGTGTGCCTTCAGGTTCGTCACCGTATCCTCTACTCTTGATCGCTCGTCCAGCCCATAGCCAACTTCATTATACTGTGGTAAGGCAACTTAGAACCTTTCGGGCAAGGTGCATCGGCTCTTTTCTTATGTCAACTAAGCCATTCTCAGTCTTGTCCCTCTTGCTCCTCCTCTCTTCCCAATCGCTCCTTCGCGAGCTTTACCACAACAGGATCTGCATCGGTGCTAGGGTCAAAATTCGCCGGGGTCTTAGGATACTTCCATCTGTCGCCTCCGGCAATGACATAAAGTGCTTCATAGGCGGATACACGTGCCGACTCGTCTTCGTTCTCATCTTCAAGGATATTGATAAGCTGTCGTAAGAGTTTGGGTGCTGGGTAACGCTCCAGATGGATTCCTGCACAGCTTATGGCTATGCGCTTACGGTCTCGATATTCATCCTTTGGGGCGCCTCCCATAAAGGCTAGCATCTTGTTGATATACCTGGGGCTTAACTGCCAACATGAACAAAGTACCCAGAGTGCTTCACTCGCCAGCCAATCATCAGGACCGTTCAGGTAGCGCTCTACGAGTGGCGTGTATTGTTTGGCTTGGCTATAGCACATAATGGACAGAAGAGTAACAGGATTAGTATCCGTGGTCGGCTCTTGGAGTTCAGCCGCCACCAGAGCAACTTCGTCCCTGGTGAGGTCTTCTGTCCATACCTTTTCCCTGAGATAATCGAAATCATACTTATTCATGGTTGCAAGCCTTCTCTTCTGCTTTGGGCTCAAGGGCATAGGGCTAGAGGTCCACAACTTCTGACGTCTTCGTCCGCCCAGGACGCCACCGAGCAAGCCGGCCACGACCATCAGCACATACAGCAGCACTCCCACCAGAGTGATCGCTTTACTAAAGAGCACGTCCAACAGGCAAGAGAGGAGTGCGACCACAAGGCCTACAAGAACGCCATGCAGAAGGGCCGCACGTACCACCCTGCGCGCAACCCTCCAAGCGCCATACCCGGTCACCACTACCACCAACAAAACGCTGACCAGGGAAGTAATCTGCAAGGCACTGTCGGAACTCAGGCTGACCCAGCTGAGGAAAGCGAGCAAAGGGAAAGACAACGCTATGCCGAGAATGAAGGTACCGATATAAACGAGAACGGCAGCCTTCAAGATTATGTCCCAGCGTATCTGCGAGAGGTGGGCTTTCACGTTCACCTGTGTTTTCTCATATCAGATACTTCTGTCTACCAGCCAAGCGGCTTTCGAGCAAGCGGTGCATCCCGTCGTTCTCCGTGTCAACTAGATCGGGATAATCCCGACTAGGACTACCCCGATTTCCTGAACACAGAGAACCCCAGGTAACCCACCAACGCGAAGACCTCCTCTCTACTCGCTGTCCTCGTACTGCTTCTTGATCGCGGCCATGACCGACGGGTCGGCCAGCGTGGTGGTGTCGCCTAGCACACGCCCTTCGGCTATGTCGCGCAACAACCTCCGCATGATCTTGGCCGAGCGTGTCTTGGGCAGTTCCGAGGTGAAGTATACGCGGTCTGGCCGGGCGATGGCCCCGATCTTCTCGGCGACGTGCTGACGTAACTCCTCGGCCAGTTCCGGCCCGGCATCGACCCCGCCCCTGGGGGTCACAAACGCCACCACGCCCTGCCCCTTGATCTCGTGCGTCACCCCCACCACCGCTGCTTCTGCCACCGAGGGGTGGCTCACCAGCGCGCTCTCGATCTCCATCGTGCCCAAGCGGTGCCCAGCCACGTTCAGCACGTCGTCCACCCTGCCCATCAGCCAGAAATAGCCGTCTTCATCCTCGCGTGCGCCGTCGCCTGTGAAGTACACATTGTGCGCATCGCCGAACTTGCTCCAATACTGGTTCACATAGCGCGCATCATCGCCCCAGATCGTGCGCAGCATCGAGGGCCAGGGCTTCTCGATCACCAGCAGGCCGCCCGCCGACCCCGGCGCTACAGGATTGCCCGCGTCGTCCACCACCCGCGCCACGATGCCCGGCAATGGCCTGGTCGCGCTGCCCGGCTTGGTGGGGGTCATGCCAGGCAGAGGCGATATCATGATCGCGCCCGTCTCAGTCTGCCACCAGGTGTCCACTATGGGGCAACGCTCCTTGCCGATGTTCACGTTGTACCAGATCCATGCTTCAGGGTTGATAGGCTCGCCCACCGTCCCTAGCAGCCGCAGTGACGACAGGTCACACCTGTTAGGATACTCAGCCCCCCATCGCATACACGCGCGAATAGCAGTTGGCGCGGTGTAGAGGATAGTCACCTTGTGCTTCTCGATAAGCTTCCACCAGCGGTCCTTGTCGGGGTAGTCGGGCGATCCCTCGAAAATAACGCACGTGGCCCCGCACGACAGCGGCCCGTACACCACGTAGGAATGGCCCGTTACCCAGCCCACATCGGCTGTACACCAGTACACATCGTCGTCCTTCAGGTCGAACACCCACTTTGTTGTGAGCGTCAGCCCCACCATGTAGCCGCCCGTGGTGTGCAGCACGCCTTTGGGCTTGCCCGTGGTGCCCGACGTGTACAGGATATACAGGGGATGCTCGGCGTCCACCGGCTCAGGCTCCACGGTCGCGTCCTCGGGCACCTGGGCCAGCGCATCGTGCCACCACACGTCGCGGCCTTCCTGCATAGTAATGTCATTTTCCACCCGGCGCACCACCAGCACCTTCTCGACGGGCAGATCGGGCACATCGAGTGCCGCATCGGTGTTCGCCTTCAAGGGGATCACACCGCCACGCCTGTGACCACCATCCGCCGTTATGACCACTTTGGCCTGGGCGTCCACTATACGGTCGCGCAGGGCCTCGGGCGAGAAGCCGCCGAATACCACCGTATGCGGCGCGCCGAGGCGAGAGCACGCCAGCATAGAGATCACGGCTTCGGGGATCATTGGCATGTAGATCGCCACACGGTCGCCCTTGCCCACACCCAGATTCTTCAGCATCTGCGCGGCGCGGTTCACCTCGCGGTGCAGCTCAGCATAAGAGAAAGTGCGCACATCGCCCGGTTCACCCTCCCAAACAAGAGCGGGCTTCGCGCCCTGGGTGGCAAGGTGCCTGTCGAGGCAGTTGTACGAGGCGTTCAGCACCCCGTCCTGGTACCATTTGGCGAAGGGCGGCTTCCAGTCCAGCACCTGCGTGGGCGCCTTAAACCAATCCAGCAACTTCGCCTGTTCGCGCCAGTAGCCTTCGGGGTCGCGTTCGGCCCGCTCGTACACACCCCGATCACTAATATTGGCCTGAGCCGCAAACTCAGGCGAGGGTGCGTATACGCGCTCTTCACGCATAAGGGTTTCAATAGTGCCTGCTGTATCTACCGGTTTTTCGCCACTTTGAGACATCTTTACCTCCGGGTAGTCAAAATAAATAGTACATATGTAACAAATATCGACGCCAGTATAAAACCCAACAGCATCCTTTGGCAAACCATTGGCACTGCGACAAAGCACGGATAGGTCACGTAGGGGCATCAATCAGGGCGGTACTTTTACGTCGCGACAAAGGCCGCGGAAGCATGCCACAGTAATGCCTGATTCTGCTCGATCTGGTACAATGGGCAGTACCCATATTCCCTAAAGAAAGGCTTATATCCTGATGCGTTCTCTCTATCCCTCTGTCGTATCACGGCTGATCAGCCCGCTGCTGGTAGCCATAGCGGCTCTTATATTTGCCGCCTGCGACACCGCCCCAACCGTCACTCCCGTTCCACCCACCCCCACCTCACCGCCTCCCACCGCCACAAAGGCACCAACCGAAACACCCACGCTCGCTCCATCAGCCACGCCCACCACGGCGGCAACGTCCACCCCCACCGCCATCCCCGCAGCCGAGCGCGAGTTTGTGCCGGTGCTGTGTTACCACCACATACGCGACTGGGAGGCCTCCGATACCGAAGATGACCGCGCGTATATCGTCCCGCCCGCCACGCTGGAAGAGGAATTAAAGTGGCTTCATGATAACGGCTACACGAGCGTATCTGCCGAGCAGGTGTACGACTACGAAATAAATGGCCTGCCGCTGCCGCCCAAACCAATCATGCTGTCGTTCGATGATAACGACGACAACCAGTGGACCTATGCCCGGCCCCTGCTGGACAAGTACGGCTTCAAGGGAGTGTTCTTTATTATGACGGTCACGATTGACAAAGAGAACTACATGACCGCAGACCAGCTAAAGCAGTTGGACGCAGAGGGCCACGATATCGAGCCTCATACCTGGGACCACCACATGGTGACCGACTATACTACCGACGATGATTGGCAGCAGCAGATTGTAGAACCAAAAAAGACCCTGGAAGACCTGCTGGGTCACCCAACGCCTTTCTTCGCCTATCCTTTCGGCGTGTATGATGCGGAGGCCACCCAGAAGTTGGAGGCCTTCGGGTATAAGGGTGCCTTCCGTCTCGCCGAAGTAATGGACGATTCGGTGAAGCCCCAGTACGCCCTGGAACGCCGCATCGCCAATAGCTACTGGACGATGGACCAGTTCGAGACCGTGGTCACGGGCGGCTGGGAATGACGAGTTGTAGATCTTAGATCATAGATCGTAAGTCATGTTTCGTTCCGACTTACGATCTATGATCTAAGATCTAAGATCTACAACTCGCTCGCCTAGCGGGCCGCAGCAGGCACCGCGACGTGGCTCTTGCCGTTTGAGACCAACACCTGAAGCTTCTCGTCAGCCGAAAGGCCCGCTTGCTTGCGGAGCGTTTCGACCTTATCTGTCCGCTCCCAGGGTGCGTCGATGTCAGTTCTGCCGAAATGGCCGTAGGCAGCAGTCGCTTTGTAGATCGGTCTGCGGAGGTTGAGGTCGCGAATGATGGCGCCCGGGCGCAGGTCGAAGTTCTTGTTGATCAGTTCCAGTATCTTGTCGTCAGCCACGCGGCCTGTGCCAAAGGTCTCGACCATGATCGAGATCGGGCGCGCCACGCCTATCGCATACGACAACTGGATCTCACAGCGCTCTGCCAGGCCTGCGGCCACAATATTCTTGGCAACATAGCGTGCGGCATAGGCAGCTGAGCGGTCCACCTTGGTCGGGTCTTTGCCCGAGAACGCGCCACCGCCATGGCGGGCGATTCCACCGTATGTGTCCACGATGATCTTACGTCCGGTCAGGCCCGCGTCACCCATCGGCCCGCCTATCACGAACTTGCCTGTGGGGTTGACGTAGATTTGCGTTTTGCTATCAAGCAAGCTTGCCGGGATCACAACGTCTATGACTTCCTTGCGGATGGCCGAGGCGATTTCCTCTTGCGTAACTTCCGGCTCGTGCTGGGCCGAGATTACGACGGCGTCTACCCGCACGGGCTTGCCGTAATGATACTCAACGGTTACCTGGCTCTTGCCGTCGGGGCGCAACCAGTCAAGAGTATTGGTCCTGCGCACCTCGGCCAGGCGGCGCGTAAGCTTATGTGCGAGGGAGATGGTGAGGGGCATCAACTCTTCGGTTTCGTTGCAGGCAAAGCCGATCATCATGCCTTGGTCGCCTGCGCCGATCCGCTCGATCAGTTCGTCCTCGCTCATAGCGCCCTGCTTCGACTCCTGGGCCTCGTCCACGCCCATCGCGATGTCAGGCGACTGCTCGTGGAGAGAAACCATCACGGCACAGGTTTCGGCGTCAAAGCCGTACTTGGCACGTGTATAACCCGCGTGCTCGATGGTATCACGGGCGATCTTCTGCACATTGATCCAGGCGTCAGTGGTGATCTCACCCATTACAACTATCAGGCCCGTGGTGGTGGCCGTCTCGCAGGCTACGCGAGCGTCGGGGTCTTGCGCCAGGATCGCGTCAAGCACGCCGTCCGATATCTGGTCACACAGCTTGTCCGGGTGGCCTTCCGTCACCGACTCAGACGTTAGGAACATCTGGGGGGACGACATAAACGTGGTTCCGATTTGCTTGCTCATAATGTATTGTTCTCTCCTTTATAGTATGAATGACGGCAGACTACAGACGGCAGACGACGAAGTTCCTAGAGGGTCGTCGGTCGTCCGTCGTCTGCCGTCAACGTCTTACGTCCCGCTTTCCCAGGACGACAGGTACTTCTTCTGCTCTTCGGTGAGCACATCTATCTGGATGTTCATCGAATTGAGTTTGAGCAAGGCAATTTCGTGGTCCAGTTCCTGCGGGATCACATATACCTTGTTCTCAAGCTCGGCATGGTGTTCCATAAGATACTCAGCGGCGAGTGATTGGTTGGCAAAGCTCATGTCCATCACCGAGGCGGGGTGGCCTTCGGCGGCGGCCAGGTTCACCAACCTGCCGTCAGCCAGCAAGTAAAGCTTGCGGCCGTTGGGGAGAACAAACTCCTCAACGAAGTCGCGTACTTCCCTGCCTCGCCCGCCGGCCAGCTTGGTCAGCGCGGCGATATTGATCTCATCGTTGAAGTGGCCGCTGTTTGCCATGATCGCGCCGTCCTTCATTTTCTCCATGTGGTGAAGGTCGATCACGTTCAGGTCGCCCGTGACCGTGACGAAGATATCGCCCAGGGCCGCAGCGTCAAGTAGAGGCATGACTTCGTAACCTTCCATCACGGCTTCAAGAGCGCGCACAGGCTGTACTTCCGTTACGATTACGCGTGCGCCCAAACCACGAGCACGCAGCGCGAGGCCGCGCCCGCACCAACCGTAGCCGCAAACGACGAAGATCTTGCCCGCTAGCAGGACGTTCGTGGCGCGCAGGATGCCATCTATTGTGCTCTGGCCCGTACCGTAGCGATTATCGAACAGGTGCTTGGTGTCAGATTCGTTCACAGCGATCACAGGGAAGCGCAGGACGTCGTCCTTCTCCATAGCGCGCAGGCGAATCACACCCGTGGTGGTTTCTTCGCTGCTGCCGATAATGTTGCTGAGAAGGGCCACACGCTCGTCCGCGGTGAGGCTGCTTGCCCACTCTTTCACTTTGGGGTGTACTTCGTCCAGGCGCTCCAGCGAGATGAACAGAAGCGAAGACACAAGGTCTGCCCCATCGTCCATCGTGATCTGGGGGCCGTGGGCCAGCGCGGCCACCACGTGGTTGTAGTAGCTTTCGGTATCTTCGCCCTTGATAGCGAAGGTGGACACGCCGAAATCTTGCACAAGCGAGGCTGCGACATCGTCCTGCGTGGAGAGCGGATTGGAGGCGCACAGCGCGATGTCGGCCCCTCCAGCCTTGAGGGTTCGCATCAGGTTGGCGGTCTCGGCTGTAACATGCAGGCAGGCCGAGAGGCGCACGCCCTTCAGGGGTTTGTCACGTTCAAAACGCTCACGTATCTGACGAAGCACAGGCATCTCGGCCTCGGCCCATTCTATTCTCCTGCGACCGCGCTCTGCCAGCCCCAGATCTTTGACATGGGCTTTTACGGGAGCGCCTTCGGTCAACGGCAGGGTAAATTCACCTTTCATTTCGGTAACCATTTTCTGTTTCTCCTAGTAGTTGGTTACGGGTACCGGCTGTGCACTTCAGGTTTTACTGCACCTGCGACTCGGTACTCGATAGATTGCTGTTCCGGCGTCATACGGTTGGCGTGTGTTGCTCCCTCAACACGAATGTCGCGTCACGTTGCACGCAATCTCCTTTTCATGGTCGCCGTTCGGGCGACCCCCGCCGGTCATCGGGCTTTGCCAATGACCACGGTCGGCATAACGACGGCACTGGCTTTGTGCCGCTTACTTTAATTCGCTACCATGATGCAGGGTTGGATCCCTTGCTTCTTTCAGTTTCTCGTTCACGAGGTTTATTAGCTCGTCTACCTCGAACGGTTTGTACAACACGCCTACGTCTTTGGAGGTAAGATAACCTTCCATTTCCTTCAGGTCCTTGATAGCGGCGCTGCAGATGATTACGGGTATTTGGGCGGTATCACGGTCCATTTTAAGGCGCTGTAGAAGCTGCCACGCTATTTTCTCCTCGCCGAATACATGGTCGCTGATTATGAGGTCAGGGTTTACCTGTTTGATGATGTCCAACATATGGGGCTTATATGAATCGAGTACGACTTCGAAACCCATCTCCTCGTGGAGAATGTCGCTGAAAAGCTCAAGTATCTCCTGCGTATCGTTGATGACAAGGATGCGCTTGGGCACAGTTGTTTTTTTCACTTGGCGGCAGACAAATCGAGTGCCTCTATAACCAGGGGATTGTCACCGTAATTCCCGGCATAGCGGTCCGCGAATTGCTCACGTGTGTATGATTGGCCCTGCGTTCCGTATTTTTCGACAGTGTATACAGCGGCCAGCGAAGCTACCCTGCCTGCCGTCGGCACGTCAAGCCCGGCATTGAGCGCGAATACCAATCCGCCCAGGTAGGCATCGCCCGCGCCAACGGGGTCCAAAAGTTCTTCTACCTCTGCGGCGGGGATCTCAGCTACTTCGTCCCGGGTCATAATCAGCGAGCCTTGCTTGCCTTTGGTGCAAACCACCATTTCGGCGTGGTCGAGTATATCACGCTGATCGAGGCCTGTTTTGTCCTTGATTAGCTCATATTCATAATCGTTTGCCACCACAACCTTGGCTCCGCGCAACCCCTGGGCTATTTCATCGCCCGTCATGCGGATGATCTGCCAGATGGGTGAATAGACGTACGGTACGCCCAACTCCTGGCACTCACGGGTGAACTGGACTATTGGCTCCGGCTCTGTGGGGCCGATCACCACCAGGCCCATCTCCTCGCGGGGAATGGACGTGAGCGAGCGCTGCTTATCAAAGGCCATAGCGCCAGGATAGAAGCCCGTGATCTGGTTGTTGTCCTGATCCGTGGTGATATAGCAGGTAGCAGTGAACTCGTCAGGCACCACCTCCACAAAACGGGTGTCTATGCCCAGCGAACGGGTGGCCTCGTCGTAAACGGCCCAGTCGTTCGCGCCCACCGAAGCAAACAACGAGGGAGGCGCACCAAGCAATGCCATTGTGTAGGCAATGTTGGCCGCGACCCCTCCACGATTACGCTTCATGGTCTTCACCAGGAAGGAGAGGTTGAGGACGTGTATTTTCTCGGGCATGATGTGCTCTTTGAAATAGCCCGGAAAATCCATTATGTAGTCGTAGGCTACAGAGCCTGTGATGATTGTTTTGTTAGGTGTATTCATAGGAGTCATAGATCTTAGATCTTAGATTGCAAGTCATAAGTCATTGGTTAGGTTTAGTTACTTGTCACTACTGGTCACCAGTCACTAATTGCAAACGGCGGGCGCATTACGCCCGACTCGGTAATTATAGCACTTATCAGCTTGCCGGGGGTCACGTCGAAGGCGGGGTTGTAGACGGGCGCGCCCGGTGGAGCGAACAGCACGCCACCGTGGTGCGTGACCTCTTCGGGGGCGCGCTGCTCGATCTTGATGTGGGTGCCGTCGGGTAGAGATGGGTCGAGGGTGGAGCGCGGCGCGGCTACATAAAAAGGGATACTGTGGTAGTTGGCGAGAACGGCCAGGCCATAAGTACCGATCTTGTTGGCGGTGTCACCATTGGCCGCTATGCGGTCAGCGCCCACGAGCACTGCATCAACCCTACCCGCCGACATGAGAGACGCGGCCATGCTGTCGGCAAGCAACGTGTACGGGATGCCCCACTGACCAAGCTCCCAGGTAGTGAGACGTGCGCCCTGCAAGATCGGACGCGTTTCGTCCACCCATACATGGAGGGCTTTACCCTCATTATGGGCAGTGTAGATGATGCCCAGGGCCGAGCCTATGCCGCCCGCCGCCAATGGGCCTGCGTTGCAGTGGGTCAGCACGTTCATGCCACTGTGCAATAGGGCCGCGCCATGCTCGCCCATGCGCAGATTGGCCTCGCTGTTGTCGCTGTCAATGCGCTCGGCGGCGGCCAGCACTGCGGCACGCACGTCCATGTACTCGCCCGACCAATCCGCAGCCCGATCAGCCGCCCGCAGCACTTCGTCCAAAGCCCAGGCCAGGTTGACGGCCGTGGGGCGGGTGGCGCGCAGGGTGTTAGCAGCCGTATGCAGGTCGGCCACGAGAGCCGGTACATCAGACGCACGAGAATTAACGGCCGCCAGATAGAGGCCGTAAGCGGCAGCGATGCCGATAGCGGGCGCACCGCGTACTTTCAGGGTGCGTATGCTATCTGCGAGCTTTTCGACAGAGCCGCAATCCACGTACTCGACCCGGCCCGGCAAAAGAGTCTGGTCGATCAAGCGAACTGTGCCGCCCTTCAGCCATTGCACAGGCTGCAAAGGTTGCGCTTCGTTATTTGGTTTGACAGCCTCCACCGGGCTAATGGTCATATGTTTATCCGACAATCGACTGACGTTGGTAGCGGAACAGTTGTCAATCGTCTGTCATCGCCTAGGGCACAAAAAAAGCTCTCTCACTTAGAGAGAACTGAACATGCCGAAGCGACGAGGTTCTCTCTCATCTTTCAGGCTACAAGAGCCTGCCGGATTTGGCACCAGGAACGGGGTTATGCATCCTGTCTGGTTGCCGGGCTTCACGGGGCCGATCCCTCCACCCATCTCGATAAGAGTCCTTATATTCGATTTTATTCAACGTTAGTGATCATATCATAACGACATGAGGGTGTCAAGGTACGAACGTCCAGAGAACGGCGGGCAAAGATTACTTTCTAGCAACAAAATATGACGCGTGGCAATCAAGACGCGCCACGTACATACCCTCCATCCCTTCCTTATATTGGTATAATGAGCCAGATGTAACCAGGAGGGCAGCAGTATGGACCAAACGCTTTCGGGCGCACTCATCGACTCCATTGTGGGGGGATACAACGGCGATCCCTTCGCAGTGCTGGGGCCGCACGCTGTTACGCATGATGGAGAGCCATCTGTGGCCGTGCGCGCCTTGGTCCCGTGGGCGACCTCCCTGTCCGTTGTATTCGACGGCGGCGCTACGTACGAGATGTGGCGTCTTCACCCATTCGGCTTCTTCGAGGCCGTCATCCCACAATCCGCTATCACCAATCCCAGCTATGCATTGCGCGCCGAGAACACGCTGGGACAGGTGACCGATCTGCGCGACCCCTACTCTTTCGGCCCCGTCCTCTCCGACTTCGACCTGTACCTTATCTCCGAAGGCAGCCATTACCGCACATACGAGAAGCTGGGCGCGCACCTGCGCGAGGTTGACGGCACGCACGGCGTACACTTCGCGGTGTGGGCACCCAACGCTGAGCGAGTGAGTGTGATCGGCAACTTCAACAACTGGAATGGGCATGCCCATCCCATGCGCAACCATCCCGGGCACGGCATCTGGGAGCTTTTCATCCCTGGGCTTGGCGAGGGTGAATCATATAAGTACCAGATCAAGCTCCCCGGCACCGACACCGTAACCGAGAAAGCCGATCCCTATGGCTTTTTCGCCGAATACCGACCCGCCACCGCCTCCGTTGTCGCCAATATCGACCGGTACGAGTGGCAGGACCAACAATGGCTCGACGACCGCCCCCAGAAGCAGTCTCTTTCCGCGCCGATCTCCATATATGAGGTACATCTCGGCTCGTGGAAGCGCACATTGCCCGACGCCGAGGGCAAAACCTACCAGTTTAACTACCGCCAGCTTGCGCATGAACTCGTAGAGTACGTGCAATACATGGGCTTCACCCACATCGAACTGATGCCCATATCCGAGCACCCCTTCGACGGCTCATGGGGCTACCAGACGATTGGATACTACGCCGTCACAAGCCGCTACGGCACCCCCACCGACTTTCAGTACTTCGTGGACTACTGCCACAAGAACGGCATCGGCGTACTGCTCGACTGGGTGCCGGCCCACTTCCCCACCGACGCGCACGGCCTCGGTATGTTCGACGGCACTCACCTCTACGAACACGCCGACCCCCGCCTGGGCGCGCACCCCGACTGGGGAACCCTGATCTTCAACTATGGTCGCAACGAGGTACGCAACTTCCTCCTGTCCAATGCCCTGTTCTGGCTGGACAAATACCATATTGACGGCCTGCGCGTTGATGCGGTGGCCTCGATGCTCTACCTCAATTTCTCGCGGCCCGCTGGCTCGTGGCTCCCTAACAAATATGGGGGCACCGAGAACCTCGATGCAATTGACTTCATCAGGCGGTTCAACGAGCTAACCCACCTCGAGCACCCCGCCGTGATCACAATGGCCGAAGACTCGACCAGTTGGCCGGGGGTCACGCGCCCTACCTTCCTGGGTGGCCTCGGCTTCGACCTCAAGTGGAATATGGGCTGGATGAACGACGTACTTAAATATATGAAGTACGACCCCATCTACCGCCACTATCACCACAACCTGCTCACCTTCTCACTCGTGTACGCCTTCAGCGAGAACTTCCTGCTGCCCCTATCGCACGACGAAGTGGTGCACCTGAAAAAGAGCTTGCTGGAGAAGATGCCCGGCGACGACTGGCAGAAGTTCGCCTCGGTGCGCCTGCTGCTCGGCTACCAGTACGCCCATCCCGGCAAGAAACTGCTGTTCATGGGCGCGGAACTCGGTCAACGCACCGAATGGAACGAGGTCACGAGCATAGCCTGGCAGGAACTGGAACACGAGTCGCACCGCGGCCTCAACAACTTTGTGCGCGATATGGCCCACCTCTACAAGAACGAGGCTGCTCTCCACGCCATTGACAACAGTTGGGACGGCTTCGAGTGGGTCAACGCCAACGACAGCGAAAACAGCATATTATCTTTCCTGCGGCGCGGCCCCCACGCAGAGGGCGACACGCCTGACGAAATGGTGGTGATTTGCAACTTCACGCCCGTGCCGCGCTACAACTACCATATCGCGGTGCCGCATGCAGGCTATTATCGCGAAGTGCTGAACAGCGATGCCGAGGCATACTGGGGTAGCAACGTGGGCAACGCGGGTGGAGTATGGGCGCACGAGAACCAGTGGGGCGAGTCGGGTTGGGAGCTAGCCGTGACTGTGCCGCCTCTCGCCGTCCTGATCCTCAAGCCCGACCCTGTGCCCACGGAGCCACCAGAGGCCGAGGCGTCGGAACAGGCAGTTGTTCCCACAGAAGCAATCATCGGCCTCGAAGACATAGATGCCGAAACGCCTTTGCTCGAGGCTGAGGACGCGGCGAGTGATAAACCTTGACATGATAACAAAGAAAGGGCGAGGTGTATCTCGCCCCTTCTCTCTGTCTCTTGTTATCTACTTCCTTCTACCTTGCTGCGCGGCAGACTTCGAGTAGTGCAGTGCTTTGCGTGTCACCGCGCTAAACCCACTCGGCGCGGTAACGCTCTCGTCGGTTAGAGCCGAGGCCTCGGCCTGAGCCACAGGTGATGCCGGAGCGACCATTGCCACGAAATTGGCTGCGCCCGCCAATATTCGCGCGCTGGCCTGATAATCGCCCGCCGCATCGTACTGCAGAGCCTCCTCACGCGCCCGTGCGGCCTCCTGTAGCGCTACCTGCTCCATAACCCGCGGGTCGGGCTGCTCGCGCTCACACTCGGCCTCAGTTGCGTACGTCAGGACCGCTTCGCTGCTGCTAACCGACAAAGTCTCGCTGCTCGCCACGTCCAGATAAGAAACAGTTACTCTCAACGGCATAGTCGTACCCAGATAGCCAGGCCGAACATTCAGCTTGAACAGGGCCGACCGCGCCTCGTCCGCCATCATGTCATCGAGCCGCACCCTTATCTCTGCGCCCGCGCGGTCGGTCTCGTATGTATTGAGCAATTTGGCATCAATGCCTGCGGGCAGATAGAGACTGACAGCAACGTTGCGCGCCACGGTAGCCATCACCTCGCCCAGTTCGCGATGCAGAAAGTCGGGTATTTGGCGGGCGTGCTCGATGAAGTAGAAGTGTCCCCCACCCTTGATCGCCATCCGCTCCATGAGATCCTCATTGAAGTCCACACCAATGCCCATCGTGGTGGTGCTTACCCCGCGTGACCGCAGTTCCGTCGCGTGGTGCTCCAAAGCCGCAGGGTCTACAATGCCCACGTTCGCCAGCCCATCGCTAAGCAGAATGGCCCTATTGAGGTAGTTGCTCTCATGCTGATAATTCGCGATCTCCTGGGCTCCCGTCAGCCAGCCTCCACCCAAATTTGTGCTGCCTCCGCTTTGTATCCTCTGCACAGCCGCGATCATTTCTTGCTTGGCGTCAGGCGTGAGCACGCGGCTGGGAGACACCACAGTTACTGTATCGTCATAGGCTACAATCGCGGCTCTGTCGGCCCCCGTCAGGTTGCGGAGACAAAATATGGCGGCCTCCTTCGCCTTGTCCAGCTTGGTGCCCGTCATCGAGCCGCTTCTGTCTATGATCAATGCCAGGTTGAGCGGCAATCGCTGCGGAGCGTCCGCATTCGGCTTGCGGTCTACCTCCTTCTCCGCCGTGATTTCCAATCGTAAATAGCGCTCGCTGGTCGCGGTCGAGGGCACCAGCCTGCGGTCAAGGTTTGCAACGATCTTCATTTCCTTATTCTCCATTCTCCGGGTCTTTCCCCAGAATATGCCGCGCAGCCTCTATTAGCCGTGCGACTTTCCCCTTTACGTGGGCGCTTCCCCCTGCCAGATAGTGCAGTTCAACGCCCTCCCCCAAACTCACCCGCTCCCATGTTGTAGGCTTCGGCAGGTCACTCGCGGGTGGTGCTGCGGCCTTCTGGGCAACCGTGTCCATTGCAGGCGACGGTATATACGCGCTTCGCGCCGATGCTGTTTCTCCCTCGACCCCACGCCTTCTAACCGGTAGCGGCGCGTATTGAGGCGCGGGCATCGCGCCCGGCGCAGGCGCAGGCGCAGGAGCCTGCATCGGACTCGGCGCGAAAGTCCTATAGGCGTCCGGCTCAGGAGGCCTGATACTGCCAGGTATCTCCTCTTCAACCTCGGTGTTCGCCGAAGCCTTGCGTTTCAACTCCTCCCGGACCTCGCCCCGCTTCAGAACATTCGATATATAGTCTGCAGCCGAACTCAGCGTCTGCTTGCCGGCATTGTCCTGCGGGGGCAGAGTCTGCATCTGTGCCAGCCGCTCGATATCTCCGGCGCTAACGCCCTGCAAGACTTCGCGTATCTCCTCTAATGGCAAATACTGCTCTTTCAGACGCTTGATCAGCGCTAACTGTGCCACGTGTTCCTCTGTGTACTCTGCGGGCCGCCCGCGCTCAGGCGGCGACAAAACCCCCTGGTCAACGTAGTAACGTATCGTGCGAGTCGTCACGTCTGCTCTATCCGCCAATTCCTGTATGGTCATCCTCAGTTCCTCCCACTATTACGTCCTACTGTCATAATAGCACTATTACGTAACAATGTCAATAGGCAATGTGTAAATTGCATGGAGAGAATCGAAAAGAGCACAGAGTCCGAGAACTACGTGCTCTTTTTGTCGGATGTGCCTGTTTGAAATGACTACAAAGGCAGCAATCCCTCGACCAAATATGCCACTGCGTCCTGCGGTATCAGAGAAGGGTCGTACCGCGAGAACCCAGGGAAGCCGCCCCATTTGAAGCAGGAGCGGAGGTAGTTAACGAAGGTAGTTTCGTGCCACTCGTTCTCCAACGGCGCATCAGCAGCCGGGTTGGGCACCAGCACTTTATAGGATGAGCCACTGCTCACCTGCGCCTTGCGGAATTCATCGGGCGAAATCGATAGGGGGAAGCGACTGGCCTCGTCGCCCTCGAACATTCCCTCAGAGAGGCCGTACTGCCAGTACACATACTCATCAAACACGCCCAGTAGAGGCTCAACCACCAGAGGATCGCGAAAGGTCTCCAGGTCGTCCTCTTCGGGCCAGGACGGGTGCGTGCCCGTGAAGTTCACTGATCCCACGACCTCGCACCAGGCCCATAATGAGAGGGGTAGGGCACCCGCCAGCTTCTCGATAGCAGGCAATCGATGTAGCACATCAGGCTCGGGGGGCACAAACACATACTTTGGGTACGTAAACCTGTAGCCCAACACCTCCAAGCGCGGCACAAGCAATTCGATGTTCTGGCGCACACGCCCCATGGTGGCCCGCGCCACTGCCATTGCGTCAGACAGAAGCGGCTCCTGCCTCACCTTGCCCCCGTAGGCAACTAGCTCGCCCCACACTGCTCGCCGCTCGCCATGTTCGTACCGTTCTAGGAAATTGGACATGATCTATTCTACGCGCTTGTGTCAACCCCCATAGGCAAAGACAGTGCCACACGTGTGTATTCACCCGGCGCGCTCTCTACTCCCAGAGAGCCGCCTACTACAGCCATCATCGTGCTGTGCAGGGCCAATCCTTGCCCACTTCCTGAGTGTGGACCACTCCCATTCGTGCCGTCACTGTTATCCGGCACGTGCCTGCCGCCTGCAATCCCCGCCCCGTCATCCTCTACCACTATCTCCAAACCATCATGCCAGAGCACCGCGATCTTCAGGTGCAGAGGGCGCCCCTGCTCTCCATGGGCATTATGCCTGGCATAGCGAGCCGAGTTGCGGATCGCCTCACGGGCCGCATAATACAGTACCTCTGCTGACAAGGGGGATATGTCGCTTGCACGCTCCTGCGCCTGCGCGTCGACCTGCCACTCCACGCTGTCGAAAGCCGTTGCGAACTCCTCGTTCACGACTTTGCGCAGCGCACCTACAAGTCCCAGCCGTCCGATCTCCGGCGCCGCCGTCGAAGGCATATCGCGCAGAAGGTCCGAGATCAGATGGTGCGCCTGAGACAGATTCCCAAGAGCCGCTTGCCGGCTGTCGTCCGCATCAATAACACCTGTTTGTGCGGCCTTCGGCCTCCTGCCTGCGGACTTGACGCTTCCCTCTTCGGTCATTAGTTCGAGGAGGGCGGTGTGTAACAGGGGCAGCACATCGTCGTGCAAGACGCGGCGCGCGCGCCTGTCGAGCACCTGGCTCTCGGCGAGGCGTTGGCGCTGAAGGTGCATCAGGCGCTGGGCAAGTTGGGCACTCGCCTGGGTGTCGATCAGCCTTTCGCCCGTAGCCCGCGCGATCTCGATCTCTTCCTGGGCATACAAACCGCCGTCCAGTTTCTCGCCCAACAGCAGCACTCCGATCAGACCCCGTTCGCTCCACAGCGGCACAGCCCACGACGCGCCGCCCCAGCGCTCAGGGTTCATGGGCACGTACATGGTCTGAGGCGACTCCAGCTTGTTCGTGATCTCGGATATCGAAGGCAGGCTGACTTCGCGCCCTGCAGGATATGCCAACGGCGGTCCCACCAACGGAGAGAGAGGCCCCACTGCCATGAGGTATCCGACCCGCACCCCGAGCACGTTGTGACACAGGGCAGCAAACGCGATGTGTGGAGTGGGCAGTTCGCCATGTTCGCCCTGCTGATTTTGCACGTCATGGCGATCGGCGTAGGTTGCGATGCCGAGCTTGTAAGTTGCGCCCGCTCCATTGCCCGACAGGGGGCGGTCATCGCCTGTGCGCGCCAGTAGCTCATCGAACAGGCCCTGGCTGGTCACGAAGGGACGGAGGTTGTCGATATAGCGCTCGCGCTCAACGTAGGCGCGCCATGAGAAGAGCGCGAAAAAGGTTGACATGAGCACGGTGGTCAACAGCAGACCCGACTGCCCGGCGACGGGGTGAGGTTGTCGCGCCAGGCTGCCTCCTACGAGAAGGCTGTAGACGACAGCCAGCAACAGCGCACTTCGCCACTGGCGCACAAAGCCTCGACGCGGCAGGATCTTGCCTGTGAAAATCTCGTAGGACACGATAGCTTGACCCAGCAAACAGATCGCGATCGCCACCAGTAACGATGTGACCAGGTCGAACCAGTATACTGGCGACTCTAGATCAGTGGATACGGGGGCGAGGGTATTGTTGTGCACTCCCAGCACCAGCCAGATGATGACCCACGCCACCAGCACACCGACAGCCAGCAGAACTACCGATGTGGCGGTGAGCCAGGGGCGCGCCCGCCTACGGGCCAGGTCGCCCATCACACGCCCCGATGGCTCAGGGCGCATCACCACGTCGAGCGAAAGGCCCATGCACAATATGGCATACACGGGATAGAAGACCACCAGCACCTGCAAGCGCGTCAGACCCACTCGGATGGGATGCGTGGATAGCTGCACCAACTCGGCATACGAGGGAAGGGGGTTGAAGAAGACAAAGAGGACGGCCAGCCCGGCCAGCATAAGCGAAGCGAGTGTGAACGGCAACAGGTGCCTGCGGCGCACCGCGCCGTTGTGACCGTCCCAGAAGCCCGAGTACCAGAGCATGACGCCGTACCAGACGTAAGGCAGGATCACCACGGGTATCCAACCGGCCTGCCACCAAAAGTCCATGCCAGCGCCCACGTCGTCGAGGCCATGGCCCAGCATTGCGGTGTGCGCCACGAAGAAGAGGCCTCCCAGTATCAGGCCGCCCCCCGCCAACCACACCCCCCAGCGCGGCGTCTCGGCGTTCAGCACGACGGTTAGCCCCAGCCACAACAGCACGATCACATTGAAGAGAGACACGGCCATAGTAGCCCAGTCCACCAGGAACGCGGGCGTCAAGATCTCGCTAAGAAACTGGCCTATGCCGTCAATCATGCTTCTCCGAGTCTTAGATCTTAGATCTTAGATCTTAGATCTTAGATCGTAAGTCATGCGTCATGCGTCGTCCCGACTTATGATCTAAGATCTAAGATCTAAGATCTACACCTCACCCCGCTTCGCCTCCCCAGGGCGTCCACTCGCCACGTTCATTGAGGACCTGTGCGCGCCCGTCGGGGTCCCACGAGATGATGCGACCCGCGCCCATTATGATGGCTGCACGGGTGCGCGCTACTTTCTCGTCGGTGGTGGTGTCGTTTAGTCCCCAGGCGCAGTATATCTGACCGTTGGTTCTGCTGATGGTACGCTTGTCCTTGAAGCCCATGCGCGCGGCGATCTGCTCGTTGGTCATGCCTGCCGCCAGCATCTGCGCCACGGCCTGTTCGTTCGGCTCCAGCACCGATAGGGGAGATTGCTCGTCCTTGTGCCGAACTTCTTGCACCCTTGACTCGATCTCAGGGTCGATGAAGCTATGCCCCGCCACCGCATCCTTCAGAAGAGGCACGATCATGGCAGGCAAAAGGTAGTTAGATTTACGCACGTAGGCGTAGTGACTCAGGATGCCCGACCGCCGGAAGTCGCGGAAGTAAGCATCGTCGTCCTGTATCGAGTAAAAGACCACGGGCAGGCGGGGAAACTCGCGCCGGATGCTCACGCCCGCTTCGATACCGTTCATCTGCCCCGCCAGCCGCACGTCCATCAAAATCGCATCAGGCTTGCGCTGTTGCAGGCAATATTCAAGAGCTTCCTCGCCGCTACCACAGTCGTAGAGGACGCGCACACCGCCTGCAGCCTCCAGTCCCTCGCGCATGGCTGGCCGCAGTTTGTCATTATCTTCGACTAAAAGTAGATTGATCATTTTTGGTAGCAAACCCCCGGCATATCCTATCCCTGAGCGTATCATCCAACATTCTGAGTGTCAAGGTCAAGCACACGAGTGGACGCGCGGGTCTTAGATCTTAGATCGTAAGTCGGACGACCGACGACGTATGACGTATGACTTACGATCTAAGATGTAAGACTCGCGCGCCTGGCACGAAAAATGCTGCATAGATTACGTACGTCCAAGCCATCCCATTCATCATACATGGAGGTAACAAATGACAGCCAGAGCAACATGGACAGCACACACTAAACACGGCGATCTTGATACTTCAGACCGCGAGAATCTGCCGGATAGCGTATATGCATTCCCTAAGGACCGCAAAGAGCCACTTACTGATGCATCGCATGTGCGCAACGCGCTGGCCCGGTTCGACCAGGTTGAAGGTGTATCCGACGAAGAGCGTGAGCAGGCCTTCGCCAACATTAAGAAGGCGGCCGAGCACTATGGTGTTGATGTCAGCGAAAAGAGCTGGCGAGAAGCAGCCCACAAGAAGTAATTACCACCCCCAAAGGAGGGTAAGCCGTCCCACGACGCTGTGGGACGGCTTATTTTTGTATGCGGCCTGCCCTACTCGATCGGGTAGTGCGCGTCTACCTGCACCTTGATGTCGTCCGGGGTGAGGTCGCGCGCCGATTCCGGCACGTCCAACATCACTACGACCTGCACCACATTGTCCTTTTGCAAATCGACTTCCTGTGTCTGCTGTGCAATAATCACGCCCGACTGCTTATTAACCAGGTCAACTTCTAACTCGATCTGCCCGCCGCCCGGCCCTTCGTTCGCCACCGTCACGTCCACCTGATAAGGCTCGTCCGTACCCTGGGCCGGAGGTTGTACTGCATAATCGCGCACCACGGGCTTAGGTCCGAGGCACGCCGTCAGAACAAGCGCCCCCAGGAGCAGGACCAGTATTACAATGAAACGTTTGATACTTCTCATTGGCTTACACCTAGCGAACGACTTGCAACCGACGCATGACTTACGATCTAGGATCTACGCCTCGCCTACTTGGACGGCACCCAGGGCGGGAAGATGATGAACAGCACGATAACGAACAGGATCGCCAGCACGATCAGTGTCGCACAGCCCATCGTGAATACAGGGTCGGCGCGATTCTCGTGACGCTTGAGTTGCACGAAGCTCAGTGGCTCGGGCAGGATCGGCACCGTCCACTCTACCTCGTACTCAACGTTGGGCAAGAACGACTCGTTCCGAAGTACGGGCGTTAGTTTCTCCAGTTCACCCTGGATGGCGTCCACCGTCTTCTGCTCGATGGTGACCGTGGGCCAAATCGGGGCGTCAGACTTCTTATCAACCTTCAGAGTGCGTTCAAGGTTCTGGAAGGCGCGCACCATACTGTAGTAGGCGGCAGATTCGTCGTCGTTTATCGCTCCCCACTGGACGATCTGCACCGTGGGATCGGGTTCGTTATCGCTAAGGCCCTGTTCGATCTGGTCGGCAAGAAACTCAAAGATCGAGTCATTTACATCGGTCTTGTGGGGGTAGTAGGTGGCACGTACGCCGTCCACCTCCAACTCGCCCAGCTTGCCTGCCTTGTCGCCCACCTGCCACCTGATGGGCTCGTCAGGCTTGCCCTTGAGCCTTACTGCCTGGTCGAAATAGGCAGACCGCGGCTCCTCTGACGACTTAAGGGAAGCCTGCTTCTTACGCTCTACTTCTAAACGAGCCTCATCAGTGCGCGCCCATAGGCCGGGCATGTTGAGCCATGCTAGGCGCAGGGCTCCCAGAAAGCCGCGAAACGTAGTAGCAAGATAGTAGGCTCCCAACACGAAGA
>DATINP010000211.1:0-35666 GCA_035474135.1 Chloroflexia bacterium
GCCGTAAAGCTGCCGCTAACCTCTGCACTTCGGTCGTGGTTGCTCACAATTAGCCAGAGCAGTTGCACGTCGCAGAGATCGACTGTGCCGCTCCTGGCTATATTGGTGCGCAACTCCCAGGTGCCGTTTGTGTGTTTGACCAGAGCATCCAGGTCGAAGTTTTCCGACGACTGCAGTTGCGTGAAGTTGA
The DNA here is from genome assembly GCA_035474135.1 of Chloroflexia bacterium. GTDB lineage: Bacteria > Chloroflexota > Chloroflexia > QHBQ01 > JADMIH01 > JADMIH01. Next base: position 191 of record DATINP010000211.1, read on the forward strand.
ACTGCCAGGTACGCACGCTGCCCATACCGCTCGTGGACGGCTCGAAGTACAGGTACCTGGCGCTGAGCGGCTGGAGGCTCTGTACATCGATTTGCTGGGGCGGATCGGACGGCAGGGAAGCAGGAAGAGAGTAATCGTCCTTGTGCGGGCTTACACCATCCAGGAAGAGCGGGTCCAGGTCTTTGTAGTGCGTGCCGATAGGATTCTGGCCGTCGAAATTGCTGTTGATATTGCGGATTGCGAACAGCCGGAAATTCTCGGCGAAATGAAGTTGAGCGTCGACCGCGTCATCGGCTGCGTTCCAGTCGGTCGCGCTTTCCATGTCGCGCCATGCGTTGGCGATTGCGGCTGGGCTGCCCGTCTGCTGCTCCATGAAAAAGGGCCAGATGAATGCCTGATACATGTGTATGTCGTTCGGGTCAGCGATAGGCACCGAGAGGTTCAGCGGTAAATTCTCCGATGGCGGCATTTGGAACGAGAAGAACTTCCAGAACACATCAACGTCGGCCTCTCTGCCCGCCCAGTGTGAAGGCCAATTCGTTATCGTGCGGTCAAAATAGGCCATCGCCCACGTCGCGGAGGCTTCGGTGAACCAGTATTCGCTCACTGGTTCGCTGCCGTCGCTGTGGAACATGATTTTATTGTTGTGTGCATCCTGCAAGATGTGGAAGAATTCATGAAGCAAGTCGTCGCGCCACTCAAGGGTTCGGCTCATATCTGCACGGGAAATTACTATATAGCCACTCGATGTGAGACCCTGGTAGGGAGGGGCAGACGGCGCTGCGGCCAAACGGCCTTTTGTCATCTCAAGGCTCCGCCCGTCTACCGCATGGGCATCCAGTGGATCGACTATGTAGATGTCGATGGCGCTATCGCCGCCGCCGCTGGTGCCGCCCTCATCGGGCACCGGGGTTCCCATGAGCGAGGTCATAGGCCCCCAGATGGTGTCCGCAAGCGCCAGTGTTTCGGTTAGCGCTCGCACGGTATCGGGGACCGGGGTCAGGTATTGAGGGTCGCACCTTGCCCATGCCTTGAAGTGGAGGGGCGCGCTTTCCAGGGCAGCCCAGCCGTGGCTGTCGCAGAAAACGGCGGTGCTCGGAGCGCCCTTACTGTTGGCGTTGCTATCACTTTGGAAAGGTTGCGCGGTGGGCGTAGACGTAACAGGTAGCTGGTCGTGGAAGATGCTATTGGGGTCGTCGGGCCGCACAACATAGGGTTGGAGTTGGGTAAGAATGTCGGATGGGATCGTGCCGGTGAGCACACTCGCTTCGTAGAAAAGCCCTGCATCTTCGCCGCTGGAGCCGGTGCCAGTGTATTCCGAGGGCAATTGGCGGTCACCGTAGAGGGCATATGCCCTGTATAGCACCGAGGTGCCGTAGTCTATCAGCCCCAGCCGCAGAGCATCCCCTATCATGCTCTGGGTAGGATAGGCGTTGGGAAAGAAGGTATTCGCTACGATTTTGGCGACCTGCCCCCTGGTGGCGTTGTTGTTCGTGCGGAAGTAGGCCTTGTTTCCAGAACCGCACGGCTCACCCGGTCCGCCGCACGCATAGCCGCTCATCACTCCTCGCGAAGCAAGGCGCTCGACCCACAGGTAGAAGGTGCTGCCGGGCGGCACGTCCTCAAAGGTTTGTCCCGTGGGATTATCGCTGAAGCCCTTTGCATTGGACACTATCTTGGAGATTTGGCCCCTGGTGGCGTTGGCGTTGGGCCTGAAGTAGGGTCTGTTCTGGCCGTCACAAGGCTCGCCCGGTCCACCGCATGGGTAGCCGCTGATGTAGCCTCTAGACGACAGCCGCTGTATCCAGCTGTAGAACGTACTGTCGGTCGGCACGTCCTCGAAGGTCTGAGGCCCTGGTTGGTCGTCAAAGCCAGCGGAGTTAGATACGATCTTGGCTAATTGTCCCCTCGTAGTATTGTTCCCGGGACGGAAGGTACGGTCGGCGTAGCCGCCCAGTATGGACGCGCAAGAGAGGTAGCGCACGTATGGGTAGAAGGTGCTGCCGAAAGGTACGTCGCCAAACTGGATGGCGCAGGGAGCGGGCGCAGTGGATTGGCTCGATCCAGCGGAGGCCGCGCCGCCGGAAACGAGCAGCAAGCCCACAGCAAGAAAGAGAGCCAGGCCCGTAAGCAGGGCTGGCAGAGCACACATGCGGGTAGTCGGTAGTTGTCGGTCAAAGAATCGCATTTTCTCGGTCCTCCTGGTCTTCGAGCGGCGCTCGGCCCATAACATAGCGGGTGCGGGTGCGCGCAATAAAAAAGCTTCACCGGCGCCTCATCGCTTCGGTAACGGTGACAGTCGCATTATATAGTGAGCTAGCGGCCGGGAGGTTGCACAAAAGTTGGCACAAAATCTCACACACCACTAGTACACGCCCCGACCTGGAAGTAACGAACAATGTATAACGTACCGTGGGCTTAGGACCTGTCTTTGGTACTTTTGTACCTGCTAGAAGTATTGACAATCTACTCTTTTAGAGGCTACCCTTAGACGTAAGGGGATGAGTGATTAGTACCCCCTGTTTTTGGGATGTCAACCTTGAAATGGTCGATTGAAAACAAAACAATGGCGGGCTTTGGCCTTGTGCTGGCTTTATTCGCCGGCAGTCTGGCCGTGGCCTTTCAGAGCGTTCAATATCTGCAAGAAACCAATAGTCTTGTATTGCACACTCAGAAGGTGCTCAGGGAGATCGACGGCACGATTGCCTCGGTTACAAGCGCCGAGAGCGGGCAGCGCGGCTACGTCCTCACCGGGGACGCAACCTACCTGGAGCCGTACAACACCGCCCAGTTGGATCTGCAACAGCATTTGAGCCAGTTGGGCGCTTTGCTTGTTGATAACCCCGCTCAGCAGACCCGGCTCGCATCGCTCGATTCGCTCATCACGACCCGGATGGACACTATCAGTAAGTCCATAGACGCCTACACGCAAGAGGGATTCAACGCAGCCCAGGAAATCGTGCTGAGTGGCCAGGGCAAGGACCAGATGCAGTCCCTCCGCAACCTCGCCGCCGAGATGCAGAGCGAAGAGAACACACTTCTGCAACAGAGGTCGGCAGCCTCGGAAGAGAGCCGCAAGCAATCGGGTCGCACGTTCCTGCTCCTGGTAATAATGGTCGTGGCGATGCTCGGCTTTGTCTACTACCTCATCAGGCGTGACAGCAAGCAGCGCCGCCGGGCCGAGATGGAGATAAAGAAGCTCAATACCGACCTGGAGCAGCGCGTAAGTGAGCGCACATCTCAGTTGGAAACCGCCAACCGCGACCTCCAACTGGAGGTAGCCGAGCGGGCACACACCGAGAGGGTGCTGACGGTAAGCGAGGGACGGTTCAACGCCTTCATGGACAACAGCCCTGCTCTTGCCTGGCTGAAGGACGACAAGGGGTATTTCGTGTACGCGAACAGAACTTTCCTGCACGACAATAACCTCAGCATGGAGCAACTGGGCAAGAAGACGGCATACGACCTGTGGCCCGAGGACGTTGCAGACTACATTACGCAGAGCGACCAGGCAATACTGGCCTCGGGTGAAACCACCGAATCTACCCTCGACAACAGCACGCCGGAGAATGGCGCGCCCGGGCATCTGCTCACCTTCAGGTTCCCGGTGAAGGACGCCTCCGGGCAGTTATTCGTCGGGGGCGTTGCCATTGACGTCACCGAGCGCGTGAGAGCCGAGGAGGCTTTGAAGGAGGCTATGGAGGAGCTTGCACGCTCGAACGCCGAACTTCAGCAGTTTGCTTATGTGGCGTCTCATGACCTGCAAGAGCCGCTGCGGATGGTGGCAAGCTACACGCAACTGCTAGCCAGGCGTTATGGTGATAAGCTCGACGAGGATGCCCATGAGTTCATAGGGTACGCGGTGGACGGGGCCAACCGTATGCAGAGGCTTATCAATGATCTCCTTTCGTATTCACGCCTCAGTACCAAGAGCAAGCAGTTGGCGCCTACCAGTTGTGAAGAGGTGCTGGCGGGAGCGCTCGATAATCTTCGAATGAGCATAGAAGAGAGCGAAGTGACGATCACGCATGACCCACTACCGGACGTCATGGGCGACGACGTGCAACTGATCCAGCTGTTCCAGAACCTGATAGGCAACGCGATCAAGTTCAGCGGGCCAGGCCCCCAGACGATCCATATCGGCGTGGAACGCAAAGATGGTTACTGGCTGTTCAGCGTGCGCGACAACGGCATCGGCATGGAACCACAGTACGCCGATCGTATCTTCGTGATCTTCCAGCGTCTACATAAAGCCGAGTACCCCGGCACGGGTATAGGCCTGGCGGTGTGCAAGAAGGTAGTCGAGCGCCACGGCGGTCGCATCTGGGTCGAGTCCGAGCCGGGCAAGGGATCCACCTTTTATTTCACCCTTCCACGACGTGTATGGAGCAAGGCTGAGAACGTTCAACCCTCTCTCGTAGCAAGTGAATTAATGAACGAAGCGTAACAGGAGGCGCAAACTCATGCAAAAGGGCTCGCTTGGTATTCCGATAGAAATCTTGCTCGTAGAAGATAGCCCCGGCGACGTGCGGCTCACGGTCGAGGCCCTACGTGACGGCAAGGTGCTGAACAATCTCAGCGTAGCAACCGACGGCGTGGAGGCGCTGGCGTACCTCCACCAGTCCGGGCCTTATTCGAATGCGCCACGTCCCGACCTGATCCTGCTTGATTTGAACATGCCCAAGAAGGACGGGCGCGAGGTTCTTGCAGAGATCAAGAGCGACGAGAGCCTGCGGCGCATCCCCGTGGTCATTCTCACTACCTCGCAGGCCGAACAGGACATCGTAAAGAGCTACGACCTTCACGCCAACTGCTACATTACCAAGCCCGTGGACTTTGACCAGTTCATCTCCGTTGTGCAGTCTGTTGAGGACTTCTGGCTCACTATGGTGAAACTGCCGCCGGAGTAATAATAATCCCCAAAGCACGGCCAGGCCCTTGCCGACGAGCAGGAATGCAGCTCCCTCGATACCCAACACCTCTCTTGAACATTAGCCGGGCTACACATCAGGAAAGTCGAAGAGAAACAAACTAATGCGCAACGAGGCAAATGTGGCATCGAACACTATACTACTCATAGAGGACAATCCGGGGGACGCTCGACTCATTCGCGAATTGCTACGGGAAGCACAGGGTTCCACTCCCCAGGGAGGAGCAGCTTTTATACTTGAGCACAGAGACAGGCTCTCGACAGGGCTGGAGCGTTTTGCCGAGGGAGGCATCGACGCTGTGCTATTAGACCTGTCGCTACCCGACAGCCACGGCCTCGAAACCCTGTCGGTAATGCATTCTTCTGCGGTGAGCATACCTATTCTCGTGCTGACCGGCCTCGACGACGAAGGTGTGGGGCTGGAGGCTGTGAAACAGGGCGCGCAGGACTACCTCATGAAGGGGCAGTTGGACGGGCAGCTGCTGATACGCTCCATACGCTACGCCATCGAGCGAAACGAGGTCGAGAAGGCTCTGCTCAAGGAGAAGGAGTTCCTGAAGGCGGTGCTCCAAAACGCGGGCAGTGTTATCGTCGCATGTGATGCCGACGGCGTGCTTACCTTCTTTGATCGCACCACCGGCGAATTCTATAAGGACCTCACTCCTTCGGATGAATGGGCGCAGCGCTACGGTCTGTACATGGCCGACGGCGAGACCCTCATGGACGTGGAAGATATCCCTCTTATGCGGGCATTCGAAGGCAAGCACGTACACAATGTCGAGATGGTCACCTCACCCACGAATCACTCTGCCCGCACCTACCTGACGAGTGGGCAGCAGATGCTGGATGCGAATGGCCGCAAGCTGGGAGCCGTGGTGGTCATGCACGACATCACCGAGCGCAAAACCTTCGAGCAGCAGTTGCAGCACCAGGCCTTTCACGACTCGCTGACGGGCCTGCCCAATCGCGCCCTCTTTACCGAACGCCTCAGTCACGCCCTGGTGCGGGCCGAGCGCAGTAACGGCTCTGTGGCAGTGCTCTTCCTCGATCTCGACAACTTCAAAGTGATAAACGACAGCCTGGGCCATCGGACGGGTGACCGTCTGCTGTTTACGATCAGCAAGCTTTTGCAGACATGTGTGAGGCCCGAAGACACCGTGGCGCGCCTGGGGGGCGACGAGTTCACAGTGCTGCTGGAAGACATCGCGGGACCCAGCGAAGCCATTCGGGTGGCCCAGCGAATAGAGCAGAAGTTGAGGTCGCCCATTGTGCTGGGTGCATCTGACGCTCTCCATCAGATTCGGACCGATGGACGAGAGGTATTTGTTACCACCAGTATGGGTATCGCCGTGCAGTCTTCGGTGCGCGAGGATTCGGACGACCTGCTGCGCCAGGCAGATATCGCTATGTACGCGGCCAAGGACAGCGGCAAAGCGCGTTTTGCTGTGTTCGAGCCGAGCATGACCACCCACGCCAGCGAACACCTGCGGATAGAAACCGAGCTTCGCCGAGCCATTGAGCGCGGAGAGTTCAAGGTCTACTACCAGCCTATCGTGTCCCTGACTACGGGCAAGATCGACGGGGTTGAGGCCCTACTCAGGTGGCAGCACCCCCAGCGCGGTCTGGTGCCTCCATTAGACTTTATTCCCTTGGCCGAAGAAACGGGTCTGATCGTGCCCATCGGCCAGTTTGTACTCGAGGAGGCATGCCGCCAGGCATGTGAATGGCAGGAGCGCTACTCCAGGCAGTTGGAAGGCCAGCCGCTGACGATGAGCGTAAATCTATCGGCCAGACAGTTCATGCACCCGCAATTGATCGAGGACATTTCTCGAACCATCAGAGAATCGGGTATTGACCCACACTGTCTCAAGCTCGAGATAACCGAGAGCATCGGGGTGCAGGATATCGGCAATATAATTCAAACGCTCGACATGCTCAGGCGACTTGGGATAGAGTTGGCCCTTGACGATTTCGGGACGGGTTACTCGGCCCTGAGTTACCTGAAGCGCTTCCCCATAAGCAAGCTAAAGCTGGACAGATCGTTCGTGGCCGGGCTTGGGCAGGACACAGAAGACACCGCCATCGTACACGCGGTGATCGCGTTCGCCAAGGCCCTGGGGTTGAGTATTACGGCAGAGGGTATCGAAACCGCAGCGCAGGTATCGGCTCTGCGGGCGCTCGATTGCGACCTGGGACAGGGCTTCTTCTTCGCCCGGCCCATGCCCCAGGAGGCCCTGAGCGAGTACTCCAGCAATGCGTTCGTCTGGGACATGGCGTGACGGGTGACCAGGGACCAGTGACCGGTGACCAGTACGTCATGCGTCATGCGTCATGCGTAATCAGTCGTCGGTCGTCGGTCGTCCTTCTGGTCACTGGTCACTGGTCACCGGTCACTACAAATGAGGCCGGATAGATACAGGACCCACAGTCAAACTGGCATCGGTCTCCATTATAGCTCCTATCGTTTGCGCTTCCTGCTCTAGCAGGTGCTGTTGGCGCTCGTCCAGCTCCCCAAAAGGCTCAACGTGCACCTCGAGGCGGCCTTTTGCCTGTCGTCGCTCCCATATTCCTCCTACGGTGCCGTCGACGAGAAGCAAGGGTAGCTGGCTAGGGGTGGTACGAGCAGGCACGCGCTCGTACCACCGCGGAGGGAGAAGCCGATCACGCGGGTGACACCCGATCACGTAGCAGTCGAAGTGCGGAAGAAGCCTTGCAGGCAGTTGTTCGGTGTCAATACTGTCTGCTGTCTCTATCATGTGAGCATCCGCTGCCAGCACGTAGCTGCGATAACCCTCTACGTCAATCTCTTCCAGTTCGTCCTTGAGCGCGCCGGCCAGGTCACGAGCAGCGCGGGGCGGGATGTTGAACCACTGGGCAAAGTCACGCGGGCGCGCCGGACCATATGCGCGTAGGTAACGACGGAACACTTCCGCCAGCGCTTCATCCGGTCCGTTGTCGGGCCGTAGCCCCAGCCATTGGTCGGGACGAACAAATGTGACTTCGGTTCCGTCCGGCGGACCGTAGCACAGCACGCCTGAAAGCGCCGCCTCTCCCAGGGCTTTGCGCCAGCGTGGCCACGCGCCACCCCACGCGGGCGACGCCGTCTCGCCCGCCCACGAACCCGCCTGCCGCACTACACGCTCGCCCAACTGCTTGATCGTCAGGCGCTGCCCGTCGAGGGCATCTCCGATAGCCTCCACCACCGACGCGAGTTCTGCCGGGACCAACCCCAGCGACTCGTAACGCCTCGGGTCAAGAGCTGCGCGGGCGCGCAGTGCCGCCATCCACAGGGGCAACTCCTCCGAGGGGAAAAGATGCACCGTACCCCGAAGGCCGAAGGTCTTAACCAGGGTGCGCTGATCCCATAGAGCCGCCTGCACATCTCGCCGCGTTACACCGTCCACACGTATGCCAATTGATAGCTCGGCGGCGCTCATAACTTGAGCGTGGATGCCACATACGGCACCCACCAATCCAACGAGTCCACTACGAGGCGTACGCTTGAGCAGCGAGTGCCGGGTAAGCCGCCAGGCCCAAACATCGCGCCAGGTGAGGGAGTTCATGAGTACATATTACACTCAACCGCCCTCGCCGCGCACGAGCCAAGTTAGAGGCAAACACGCAGAGGAACTGCAACTGTTCCCCACCGGCAACCCCTGCCCCATTATTACTAACCACCTGCTCAATTCTTACCCGCAAGGAGTAAGTACAAAAATAACTTCTTGGGGGGCACTAACCAACCAGAAAGTAATATTGACTACTACTCCTCGCCCTGCTATCATGACAAATAGACACCGATGCCATTGCTGTCTTTATTTTCTGCGTGTCGTTTATTTGAGCTATTAATCGCAATCATTCAAGAAGGAACGATCATGCCAACCAAAACGGTCATGTCACCACGGAATGGGTGGCAACAGAGATGGAGATATTTCATCGTGCTTCCCCTTTTGCTCGCTGCTGTTGCCATTACGGCCACGGCTACACGGGCGGCAATGCCTGCGGAAATGGCGGGCGTGGGTACAAGTACAAAGATGGTCACTGGGCAATCAGCGCACAACGACGTGTCGCCCCCGCTTCGCGACATGCAGCAATTGCCCATGGTGTCGCACCCGGAAACCGAGCAGAACCAGAACCCATATACGGCTATCCAGCGTAGAGACGAGCCTGATAAGTCGATCCAGGACTTCTTTGGCCCGCTCGCGATGCCCACGCCCATACTGAGCTTCAACGGCATCCCATTCCCCGGCGTGTCGTGTAGCTGTGCCCCACCAGATACAGACGGCGAAGTGGGCGCGACCCAGTATGTGCAAATGGTGAACGAGGGCTACCAGGTGTTCGACAAGAACACCGGCGCCTCTCTGCTCGGCCCCAGTGCCATCACGAGCCTCTGGTCGGGGTTCGGCGGCGTCTGCCAGAACAACGGACATGGTGACCCCGTAGTGCTGTACGACCAGCTAGCAAATCGTTGGTTGCTCAGCCAGTTCGCGGGAACAAACGTGCCAACCGACGAGTGCGTTGCCGTATCGACAAGCAGTGATGCAACAGGATCATACAACCGCTACGACTTCCACCTCGGCACCAACTTCTTCGATTATCCCCACCTTGGGGTCTGGCCCGATGCTTACTACATGAGCATGAATGTGTTCAATACGGCAGGCACTCAATACTTGGGCCCTCAGCCGTTCGCACTTGATAGGGCAGCAATGCTGGCGGGCACAGCAGCTACTTTCGTTACTACAGCCGGCACAATTGGCAGTTCGGTTGACCCGATCCTGCCCGCCGACCTCGACGGCTCAATCCTGCCTACAAACGGCGCGCCTGAAAGCTTTGTGCGCTTCCCGGGCGGCGGGCAGTATGTTACCTACCATTTCCACGTAGACTTCGTCACCCCGGCCAACTCGACCTGGACCACATTCGCGGCACCCGCAGCCGCGGGCTTTACCCAGTTGTGCCCAAGCACGAACTCATGTGTGCCACAAGGGAGCACAACCTACAGGCTGGACGGTATTGGCGACAGATTGATGTTCCGGCTTGCGTATCGTAAGTTCTCGGACGGGCACGAGTCCGTCGTGGGCAACTATAGCGTTAGTGCAGGCGGTGTCGCCGGCGTGCGGTGGTTTGAACTGCGCGGCGTGACGGCAGGGCCTGTGACGGTATTGCAGGACAGCACCTATCAACCTGATACAACGTGGCGATGGATGGGTAGCGCGGCGATGGACCAGCAGGGAAATATGGCTATAGGCTACAGTGCATCCAGCGCTTCTATCTTCCCGCAGCTTCGTTATTCAGGCCGCCTCGTGACGGATCCCATTAACCAGATGGCCCAGGGCGAAGCGACCCTGTTCGCGGGCACAGGCTCACAGATTAGCACGACCAATAACAGGTGGGGCGATTACTCAGACATGACAATTGACCCCGTGGACGACTGCACATTCTGGTACACACAGGAGTACTATGCAACGACAAGTTCGTTCAACTGGCGCACGCGCATAGGCGACTTCAAGTTCCCAGGCTGTGGCTCTGTCGGTACCCCTACCCCAACAGCCACATCCACCAACACACCCCTCCCCACCAATACGCCTACCCGTACGCCAACTAATACGTCTGTCCCCACCAACACGCCAACTCATACGCCCACCCATACAGCTATCCCGACTAATACCCCTACCCATACGGCTACCTCTACCAACACATCGACTAATACGCCTATCCCCACCAATACGCCCACGCATACTGCTACCAACACAACCATCCCGACCAATACGCCGACCGATACCTCAACAAATACCCCTGTGCCTACCAATACGCCAACTCACACCAACACCCCAAGCAACACGCCTACAATTAGCCCTGTGCCGACTAATACACCCACTGACACGCCCACTAGTACGCCGCTGGACACCGCCACAAATACACCTACCAACACCCCTACTGACACCCAGGTGCCGACAGGCACGCTGACCCACACGCCCACGCGCACCAATACGCCTGTCAACACTGCTACAAACACGCCCACCAACACGCCTACGAACACGCCTATCAACACGACGGCGCCGACCAACACTGCTACCAATACACCTGTCGCACCGCCGTCTTCGACTTCTACCAATACTTCGGTTGCGACGGGCACCGCAGTTGCCACAGGCACTGCCACGTCGATCAGCAGCGCAACTGATACGCCTGAGGCGACCTCCACCGCCTGCGTACTGACGTTCACCGACGTGCCGCCCAACAGCACGTTCTACACCTACATCAGGTGTCTATCCTGCCGGGGCATCATCAACGGCTACACTTCGGGTTGTGGCACAGGCAACCCCTGCTTCCGCCCTGAGAACAACGTGACCAGGGGGCAGCTAGCCAAGATCGTATCTAACTCCGCTGGGTGGACCGAAGACCATACCGAACAGACTTATGAAGATGTGCCACCTTCCTCCACTTTCCACGCCTTCGTCGAACGCTTGACATCACGTGGCGTGATCAATGGCTACCCATGCGGTGGGCCCGGCGAGCCTTGTGGCCCCGGCAACAAGCCTTACTATCGACCTAACGGCTCAGCCACTCGCGGCCAGATAGCCAAGATAGACGTGCTGGCAGCCGTAAACGCGCTGGGCTGGACGTTGCTCGATCCCCCAACGAACACGTTTGAAGACGTGCTTGTGGGTTCGACCTTCTTCCAATACATCGAAACTGCATACGCACAAAACGTGCTGAGCGGATACCCGTGCGGCTCACCGCCCGCTGGACCGTGCCAACCCGGCAACAAACCCTACTTCGTGCCGAACAACCTTGCGACAAGAGGTCAAACGTCCAAGATAGACGCCAACACCTTCCTGCCCGCCTGCGACACCCCATAGGGTGGTGTGACAAAACATCCGCCTCATAAAGCGTGAGACAAAGAGTGACCTTTGGGCTGGCAAACGCCCAAAGGTCACTCTTTGTCTCACGCGCCTTTCATCCTTCTAGAACCTTCGCGATCCATATTTCGTCCTGAAGTCTCACGCCGCTTTCCCGTGGCACATAGATTGCAACTCGCCGTGGGTGGTACAATTGTCGGAACAGGTAAGCGAGGTACTAATGGACAAGCAAGACGGAGTGGCCGCGAGCGTCGTCAGAGAAGTAAGTAAGCCGAAAAGCAGATGGCAGTATTGGCGCGCACTTGGCAGGGGAGACGCGCTCGTAAACCTGGGCATCGCTCTCCTGCTCATATTTGCCGTGGTTACGGTGCTGGTGCTTTTCCTCAATACTTCTTGGCTCGACCTGCCGATTACTAAGGAGATACAAGAGCTTAACTTCGCACCCACCAACTGGTTATGGCAGGCCGTCAGCGCGCCCGGATATACACCCTGGAACTATATTGGCTCTGTGCTAATCGTAATCATTGTCGCCCTATTCAAACGCTATGCTGAGGCGGCTTTCCTTTTGCTCGCAAGCCTGGCGGCGGGGGCGTCGGGGGCAGTAAAGCTACTTGTGCACAGGGGACGCCCCGATGCAAGTATCGTAATCGTTGTAGGACACCCGGGAGGCTATAGTTTCCCCAGCGGACATGTTACCGAGTACACACTTTTCTTCGGATTCTGCTTTTACTTGATATTCACCCTCATGAATCGCGGTATATTGCGCACAGCATTATTGTCTATTTGCGCTATAATGATCGTGCTCGTGGGGCCTTCACGCATCTGGCTGGGAGCGCACTGGGCAAGTGATGTGCTTGGCGGCTATGCTCTGGGATTCGGCCTACTGTTGCTTTTGATCAGCGCATATAGATGGTGGACTAAGAAAATTGTTTCTAAACCTTCAACCAAGGATAGCGCCGGTACCGTAGAGCAACCGTAAAGCAGGTATGGGGGAACATTATGCAGTGGTGGATAGGATTCATTTCGAGCTTCCTGGCGAGCGGCGTGGAAGTGGTCGAGGCGGTGACGATAGTGCTGGCCGTGGGCATCACGAGGGGCTGGCGCAGCGCCTGGATCGGCGTTGTGACTGCAGCGCTGGCACTCGCGGTGCTGGTGGCTCTGATCGGACCGGGGTTGCAAACAGCCATCCCGCTGGACGTGCTGCGTATAGTAATTGGCACTCTGCTCCTGATATTTGGCCTGCAATGGCTGCGCAAGGCTATCATGCGCTACACCGGCCTCAAAGAACTGCATGACGAAGCCCGCATTTACCAGCGCGAGGTAGAGGAGTTGAGCGCCGGGCCGGCAGCAAATGCGCAAGCGGGCATGGATTGGACGGCGTTCACGGTGGCGTTCAAGGGCGTACTTCTCGAAGGGCTCGAAGTCGTATTCATCGTCATCACCTTCGGCCTCAGCGCGCACGATCTTACGCCCCCTCTACTGGGTGCGGTGGGCGCGGCGATCATCGTGACCGGAGCGGCACTCATAGTGCACAAGCCTTTGAGCCGTGTGCCCGAAAACACACTTAAGTTTGTGGTAGGCATAATGCTTACGACCTTCGGCACGTTCTGGGCGGGCGAGGGAGTGGGGCTGGAATGGCCGGGCGCAGACCTGGCGATCATTGGCCTGCTTGTCTTCTACGCGATTACCGCTGTGGGCCTGATAGCTCTCCTGCGCGGACGGGTAGGCAGCACCGGCACGGGCAAGCTTACGAGCGAGGTGTAAGGATGAAGTATATTACGGGTTTCTTCGCCTTCTGGTACGACTTTATCGTAGGCGACGCCTGGGAAGTGGCTGCCGGCGTACTTGTGAGCCTTCTATTGATGTACCTCGTCGCGCATTACGCCGGGACACAGGTTGCCGCGGCGGTCGTGTATCTGCTACCTGTGCTGGTCGTGGCTCTGTTGGGATATAGCCTTTTCCGTGTGCGGAAATCGTAGTTAGCAAGTCACATTATGCTGAGACTGCCTCGCGACTCTGTTCACCGGGCAGTCTCAGCATACGAATAAGATGAGCAGTATGAGGTCTTAAATTAGAAATAGTCGGGAGGAAATTCTATGGCTGGAGGACGTAAGAGGCTGGGAGTGCTGACCGGAGGCGGCGACGTGCCGGGATTGAACTCAGCCATCAAGGCGGTGGTGTACAGGGCAAGCACCCTGGGCTGGGACGTGCTTGGGTTGCGCGCCGGGTGGGAGGGGATCACCTTTCTCGACCGCGCACGGGGGCTTGCTGGTGTCACCTTTCGCCTGGAAGATGAAGCGACCTGGCAGGGCGGCTATGTCATGCCACTCAACAGGTTGAACACCGCCACTATTGACCGTACAGGCGGTACTATCCTGACCAGCAGCCGCACTAACCCGGCGAAGGTGAAGGTGTCGGGGCTGCCTGCCCATCTGGCGAAGTATGGCGAAGGCCACAGTAACGACGAAAGCGTCGACCTGACAACCGAGGTGCTGGCGAACATTGAGTTTCTGGGCCTGGATGGCCTGATCATTATCGGGGGCGATGACACCCTGAGCTACGGGGCCGTACTGAAGAAGCAAGATGTGCAGGTATGGGGCATCCCAAAGACGATGGACAACGACGTGCCCGGCACCGATTACTGCATCGGCTTCCAGACCGCTATCGCCCGCGCCACCGAGTCGGTAAACCGCATCCGCTCGACCATTGGTTCTCACCATCAGACAGCGTTGTTCCGGCTGTTCGGGCGCGACGCGGGCTTCACTGCACTGGAAACGGCTATTGCGACCTGGGCTGACCGATTACTCATCCCAGAAGTAAAGGCAGATATCGGCAGGTTGGCCGAGCTAGTAGAGCAGGACAGGCACAACCCCTACGGCTACTCGGTCGTGGTGATGGCAGAGGGCGCAAACCTGGGGGTAGCGTTGCCCGACCTGGGACCGGCCGATGCGTATGGACATCGTAAGAAGTCGAATGTGGCCGAGTTCCTGGCCGATGAACTGGGGAAGTTTATGCCGGGCGTACGCTTCTTGCCGATCGACCTCACTTATATCCTGCGGGCCGGTGAGCCTGTGCCCTACGACAAGAAGATGGCGATCTTCTACGCCAACCTGGCGATGAGCCTCGTGGAGAAGGGCGTGCACGGAGTGATGGCGGCCTATCGCGACGGTGAGTATATATACACGGACATTCCCGGCAAGAATCTCCAGGCTCGGCGCGTGAACCCCGACGACTACAACGCCGATCGCTACCGCCCCAACTTCGAGGGCATCAACGGGGAATATAGACCACAGGGATAGTTCTTAAGACATGGCCGCCCGCTCAGCACAAACGGGACGGGCTATGTACCCGCCGCATCAAAAACGTTGACCGACTGTACTGCCTTACTCGACATTAGAGCCGCGAGCACGAACTCGCTCGCCAGCTTTATGTCTTCCTGCATCAATCGCTCGGCCTCGTCCTTGTCCCCGGTGACCATAGCCTCAACAAAGGAGTCGGGCACTTCGGCCATGGTAGATGGTCGCTCACGCAACAGGTAGCTGGCGTACATAAAGCGCCCCATGCTTTCCAGCAACCCTTTGACAATGCTCACGAGGCGGTCATTGCCCGTGCCTTCGGCCACGGCAAGATGAAACGCCGCGTTGGCTTCGATGAACCTGCCGAGGGTCTGCACATCTTCAAAGCGCTGGGGTGCCCCGCAGAGATCGTGTAAGCGTCGTAAGCGCTCAGAGTCCACTTGACCTGCTGCCAGGCGCGCCACCCTCGGTTCAACCAGCAAACGGGCATCGAGCACGTCCTGTACTTGCTTGAATGTGATGGGTGCGATCAGATAGCCCTCTCTGGGCAACACCTGGACAAGATCCTCCTGCGCGAGCCGGCTCAGTGCGTCGCGCACTGCTGCATGACCCGCCTGATAGCAGTCAGCAAGATATGCTCTCGTAACCAGCGTTCCAGGCACGAGAGCGCAAGTTAGGATCTCGTGTCGAAGTTTATTGTAGGCTTCTTCGGCAAGTGAAAGTTGTGCAGTTTCCAAGGTTGGGTCCATCCCTCCGTCGTACCTGTCGGGCCGCGCTCTTCCCCCAAGGTCGATCGCTTCTAAGCTCTCATGAATAGCACAATGATATCTTACTAATATTGACAAGAGATATCAAGTATGGTATATTCCTCGTTGCGCCACCAACTCACCTGCCTGTAACCCGGGACGACGAGGCTCATATCGGCGCATACGCGCCGTTTCAACACCATACTACCACAATGCATACGACCAAACTCCGTTGCGGGGGTGGACACCCAGGAGCTACCTCATGATAGCCAATCCCAACTCACTACTGACATTCATCGACGCCAACCTCGATCGGGGATACCTGGTTGAGAACCTGCGTAAACTTGCGCGTGTGCCTACTGATGTGCCGGTCGGCTGGCAGACCCTGATGGAGCCGGATGATCCGAAGGTGGTGCACTATGTACAGGATGTGCTGCGTCCTGAGCTAGTACACCTGGGGGTTAAGCTCCTGGACGTTCCGCGCAATAACCTTGTCGTAGAGCTTGGGAGTGGCACATCCGGACAGTCGTTACTCCTGCAAACCTACACACCTACGCAGCACCATCAAAACATGCAAGGCCCCTTCTCGGGCGACTTGCGCAATGCCCCCGAATATGGACGTGATGAGCCGTGCGTATTCGGCATGGGCGTAAGCCAGGCCAAGGCGCACCAGGCGGTCATGCTCGCAGTGCTGAAGCTCTTGCAGGAGGCGCAGGTTGAACTCAGGGGGCGCCTCTACTGGGCGATAAACAATGAGGGTCGCAGCAGCCACGCCTGTTCCGAGGCGATTCTCGATGCGCTGCCCGAACCCCCAGGCTTTTGCGTTGTGCAGATCGATACCGGCTTTGCGATCTCGCTCGGCAACCGGGGACGTGTGGATGTGGCAGTGCACATAGTTGGAAAGGCTACGCATTCCTCGTCGCCCGAAGAGGGACAAAGCGCCATAGAGGGCGCAGCCGACGTGGTGAAGCGCTTACGTACGCTCTCGTGGCCCGACCGGCATCCCTTGTTGGGCGGGCGCCATGCCGTCGTATACAAAATGCGCTTTGAGCCGGTAGCCCCACACACGTTGCCGTCCGATGCCTATCTAGTTGTGGATCGGCGGTTGTTGCCAGGCGACGACCTGGACACCGCCACCGACGAGATACGGGTCGCTATCGGTGACCTGTCGCCCTATCAGGTCGAGGTTAAGCGCGATGTCTTTATGCTTCCTGCGCTGGTAGATCCCACAGATAGTGGTGTCCAGGCATTGATGCAATCGCACCGGGCGACCTTTGGTGACGAAGCCTCCACTATTTATACGCAGGGTAGCTTCGATGCCGGGGGTCTGATTGCGCGCGGAGTGCCTGCGGTCATGTACGGCACAGGCGGTGGAGATGGTCTGCTGGGCGCCGACTTTGTGCCTGTAAGTGCGGTCGAAAACGAAGCTCGAGTGCTGGCGCACTTAATTCTCAGTCAATTGCAATAGTAAGTCATTCACAAAGCATATCAAAGTCAAGGAGATAAACATATGGCAGCGCAACACGTGGTCCGCTTCGGCATCAGTTTGCCAAACAGGGCGGTACTTTTCGGGTTACCCCCGGAAGTATTACTGGCAACAGCCGAGCAGGCAGATACCTCCGATTTGATCGATTCGGTATGGGTCGGGGACAACTTCCTCTCCAAGCCCCGGCTGGAAGCGATCGTGACACTGTCTGCCATTGCTGCGCGTACCAGGCGACTAAAGTTGGGCACCGTGTGCATGGCTAGCTTCCCTATGCGCCACCCGCTGTTGCTCGCAATTCAGTGGGCCAGCCTGGACGTACTCTCGGGCGGCCGCACCTACCTGGTCGTTTGTAATGGAGGCTCGTCCAAACTCGGAGAAAAATTCGCTACCGAACTAGCCGCGAGCGGTATCCGCTCTGCTGAACGCGTGCCCCGTGTGGAGGAGGGCATCGAGCTATTGCGACTCTTCTTCGGGCGCGAGCCTGTTACCTTCAAGGGGCGCTTCTACAACTTCGAGAATGTGGATGTCCAGCCCAAGCCCATACAGAGCAGGATCCCGATCGGCATAGCAGTGAACCCACATGTCGAGGTAGACGCCGCCACCGAAGAACGTTTGCTGCGCCGGGTGGCCCGACTGGCCGACGCCTGGCAAACCGATGCGGTGGACCCGGCAGTATTTCGCGGCAGATGGCTTCGCATCCAGGAATACGCCGAGGAGTACGGCAGGCCTGGTGGGGTTGCAGAGGCTCAACTGCATCTTATGGTCAACATCAACGAAGACGCGGCCCGTGCACGTGAGGAATCGGTCGAGTTCCTGACAAGATATTACGGAGAGGGCACGATCGGAGATGACCTGCTTCAGAAGTGGCTAGCGTTCGGCTCCCCTGCTGAAGTGATCGACAAGATCGCCACATTCATTGAAGCAGGATATACGACCCCCATCCTGCGTTTCACGTCTCAGGACCAACTTGGGCAACTTGAACGCTGCGTAACGGATGTGTTACCGGCATTCCGAACGCGCCTGGCTCTTGCACCGGTAGGCTAACTCGACTGCAAGGCCGCCACGCACATACATCAGGGAAGATCCAATCAGTGTTAGAATAGAGTAAGGCACTTGGAGGATCACCCGTGAGCAGGCACTCTGGCGGCCACATAGTCCATAACGCCGTGCGAAGGCCCGGTGGCCTCCGGTCGCGCGTTCAGAGGCGGGGTATTGCCGAAGGCCTGGCGGGCTACAACACTAACAAAACCTTCAAGGCTCGCGTCGTGCGATATGGTGGTACGCTGGTCGCCCTGGCCGTAACTACCGCCCTCTTCGTGCCTGTGCGCGAAGACCTGGGCTTGCTGAACGCGGGCCTGGCCTACCTGGTAGTGATCATCGGCGCAACGCTGTTCGCGGGGCGAATCGCGGGCCTCCTTGCCTCGGTGCTGGGCTTCTTCCTGCTCAATTTCTTCCTGGTGCCGCCATACCTGACCTTTGATGTGACGGGGCACAATAACCTGCTGGCGCTGTTTGTCTTTCTGGGCGTGTCCCTGCTTATCAGTACGCTCATTTCCGGGGCCAGAGAGCAGGCCGAGCAGGCGCAGAGGAGGGCTGAGGACGTATCCCGGCTGTACGAACTGAGCCAGACGATTATCGGGGCGCGACACCTGGACGAAGTATTGCACGCGCTGACGCGCAAAGTGGTGGACGTCTTTGATGTGCAGTCCTGCTGGTTGCTACTACCTGACGGACAGGGCCATCTGAGCGTGCAGGCGCTCTACCCGCAACACGCCCGGCAGCCTCGGCGGGAAGAGATATCGGAGGCTGAGTGGGTCTTTCGGCACGGGGCAGAACGTACCCGGTCCGACGGCCAAGCGCGTTCGTTAAACGCTCAACCCGGCAACGAGCCAGGCACCTTCGTGCCTTTGCGCGCGGCTAGCCGTATCGTGGGAGTGCTGGCAGTGGTCGGTAAGCAGGATAGCCGCACCTTCAGCCGCCCTGAGCTTACGGTGTTGGCTACCTTTGCCGACCAGGCCGCAGTAGCCCTGGAACGGCTCTCTTTGCTGAAGGAGGCCGAACGAGCAGAGGTGTTGGCACGCACTGATGAACTTAAGTCGGCGCTCGTGTCGGCGGTGTCGCACGATTTGCGCACTCCTCTAGCTTCCATTACGGCCTCGGTCACCAGCCTCATGGACCCCGATATTGAGTGGGACGTGGAGACCCGGCGCGATTTCCTCCAGGGTATCTACGACGAGGCACAACGCTTGAACACGCTTGTGGGCAATCTGCTGGATATGTCCCGGATCGAAGGCGGCGCCCTCCACCCCGAGAAAGACTGGTACTCTATCGGCGAGGTGATTGAAACTGTGGTTCAGAGGTTGGAGTCGCAACTGAGTGACCACCCACTAGAGGTGCAGATCGAGGAGGATATACCGCTGGTGCTGCTCGACTTCACCCAGATAGAGCAAGTGCTTACCAACTTACTGGAAAACGCCGTCAAGTATACGCCCCCCGGCACGCCTATCAGAGTGGCGGCATTGCGCGACGGCAACGACATTCGGGTGGACGTGGCCGACACTGGCCCGGGGGTGTCGGAGGAGCACTTGCCGCACCTGTTCGCCAAGTTCTATCGCGTGCCTGCGGGGCGCAACAACGGCGGCGAGGGCAGAGGCCAGAAAGGGACGGGCCTGGGACTTGCCATAAGCAAAGGCCTCGTGGAAGCGCATGGCGGGCGCATTTGGGCAAGCCGTCGAACAGGCGGAGGGCTGACCGTCAGCTTCACCCTGCCCACGACGCGAACTAGCGGAGAAGCAAGCGACGGCGGTCAAGCCCAAGCCGACTCGGAGCAAGGGGATGCCTGACCTGCACGTGCTGGTAATCGACGACGAGCCTGCGATTGCGAGGGCTTTGCGCCCGGCTCTACAGGGGCACGGCTTCGCTGTGGCCACAGCCGACACGGGGCGCGCGGGCATCTCCCAGTTGGAAAGCTTCACGCCCGATCTGATCTTGCTGGACCTGGGGTTGCCCGACCTGGACGGAGTAGAAGTGGCGGCTGAGCTACGCAAGCGCACCGGTGTGCCTATCATAGTGCTGTCGGTAAGGGATGGCGAAAAGGACAAAATCGCCGCCCTTGATGGTGGGGCTAACGACTACGTGACCAAACCGTTCGGTATGGGCGAACTTATGGCGCGCATACGGGCGGCCCTCCGCCACTACGGGCAGGGAGCCGCCGCGCCCGCTCAGCCCATCGTGATAGGCGATCTCACTCTTGACAGCGAGCGGCATGAGCTAAGGGTGCGGGGGGCAAGCGTGCATCTCAGCCCGACCGAATACAACCTGCTCGAAACGCTGATGCAAAATGCAGGCAAGCTGGTTACTCATAGAACACTCTTGCACAGGGTGTGGGGAGCCGAATACCTGGGCGATACGCAACTGCTGCGCGTCTATATAGGCCAGCTTCGTGCCAAGATCGAAGAGCGGCCCGATCGACCGGTATATATCGTCACAGAACCAGGCATTGGCTACCGGTTTCGCGATCTCCAGTAACTGCTCAGGTTCGCTACAGGAGGATATCCCCCGGCCCTTCCACCAGGCGTGCAGTCGTCCCGGTCGCCGCGAGGGAACGGCGAGTCATTGGGTCGTAGTCATGCAGGTTACCAAAGCTAAGGCCGGTCCGGTTCTCCACATCCTGCACCGCGATTTGATAGGTACGGAACTGGCCGAAGACGAACTCGCGCAGGTCGGAGATCATATCCTTCTGAGTGAGCAAGTAGGCGGTGGCCGACAGTTTCATGTCAGAGGTTCGCACCATTACCACCAACTTCCAGAACTCCTGTGGGATCTTAATTCCTCTGTACGGAGGGTCAGTGCTGCCTAAGATCGGGCCTGTGAACACCGACACTCGCAGCCTGTGTGCGCCCGCTCCCCCCAGCACGTAATCTTCCAGGTCGCTCCACGTCTTGCGATTGAGGTCCTTGTGCTGTGGGCAGGCATTTGTGTAGTGGAACGTATCTTCGTCCCCCAGCAGCGCTTCGGCCTGTGTGCCCCACACGGGGTCCAGCCTGCGCACCATGTGCCCCTTGTCCAGGTCATTGCCGGTATAAATCGCACCGCCAGCCTGCGCTTCGGCGTCTATTCTTGGGTCGAGGTACCAGCGATCGGCATCCCTTGGCATGCGTCGAAGGCGCGCACCGTCTATGTTGGACGCCGTATAAAAAGGCAGTCTGCGTTGCGCGCTTACTGCAAGCGAGAAGTGTGTGTAGTTCAGAACATATTCCTGTGTATGTCCATGGCCCGGCCCTGCCTCCTTCAACCTTGCCACCTCGGCGCTCTGCTCGTCAGTCAGCACCGGTAGAGGTACCTCGTGCTGTTTACCCGTGCCCAGAAAGTCGGCGAGATAGCCGCGCCTATTTGCATAATCGGCGGGCTTGAGCGCCTTTGCTGTAGCAGCTATGCCCGCCCGGCTAGGAGCCGGCATCTCTGGCACAGGCACCTGTATCTTGAGGCCGCGCAAAGCCTGCAGGATGGCCGAGGCGCTGACGGCATAGTTGGCAACGCGCGGCTGACCTCCGAAGTGGAGACCCAGCGCCTCGCCTGTATCAACATCGATCACCACCGACCCCGAATTGCCGCCCAGTGTGGAGCAGTCGTGGGTGAACAGAAACGAGCCATCAGGCACCGAGGTGACTTTGCCCGGCGCAAGGCGCTTTACATCATAGATATCGCCGAACACATTCAGCATGGCTGTGGCGTCGTTGCGGCTGTCGCGGGCGGGGTACCCAATCACCCCCACATAGCGGTCGGGGTCGAGCGCCGACGAGAGCGCAGCCGTCGAGAGATTGATCGGCGAAGGCAAGCCCACGCTCTTGTCAAGACGGATGAACGCCAGGTCGGGGTACTTATCGTTTAGCTCCTCGATAAAAACCACCGACTTGACCGCCCTCTCAAGAGATAACGGCTCGCGGTACTCTTCTTTGAAGTCGACCTGGGCGCGCACTAGCTTACCCGCCGAGTTGTGGATGAAGGCAAAGCCCTTGCCCGCTTTCTGGGCGAACACCAGAGCCACGTGACGGTTGGTGACGGCTATGTCCTCGGTGATCATCCATGCGGTTCCCACCCATGGGTACGTGTCGTGGTCGAGTAGTTCCAATCTGCCCACGCCCCGGATTCCGGCCTCAATCCTAGATTTGGCGGGATAGAGCCTCTGCTTCCAGACGTCCGACTCGGGCAGTGTGAAGGTGTCGTGCTGCACAAGCAGGGACGGTCTGCCGAACTCCACAATAATGGCCTCGGTTAGCGAAGCGGCCCCAGCCCCTCCATCTTCTGCTCCCAGCAGAGCACGCCTGACCGCGCCTGCTGGGACGCTCCACTGGTTGGCTTTGTAAGTCCCCTTACCTGCATCCAACCGGCCACTTAACTCCTGTACCAGCAACCTGTCGTCCAGTATCGATTCAATCTGCTTCTTCTCCATTGCCGAATTCCTCCAATGGTATGGGGATCGCGTAATCCAGCCTAGCTTGCGGCGGATACGTCATTGCGACCCAGATAGCCACATTATATTGGGAAGAATTGGCACGTAGCCGTCACGAAAAGCGTCACAGGTAGCGCCGTTTGTCCAAAGCTACTCTCACTGCCGCCATTTTGTGACACTTTTCGTGACACTTTTTTTGAGTCGATTCTGCTCAGCCTCCGATATAATGAAGCCCTGGTGACCTTAGTTATGCGTAAGGTAGGAGAGGCATAAACGCTTGATAGATGTTGCAGACCACCGCCTTGTAGAGTGGGCATCCGCCGTGCTGGCGAACAGCGACCCGAGCAGCACAGGCAACCCACCTGGCGTCGTGCTCGACCCGCCGGGTGTTCACAAGGACGAGCGCGGTGTGAGCCTCTATCTGCTGGAGTGCGTGCCCGACCCTCCACTGCGCGGGCATGGGCGTCCTCCCCTCAGGATCAGGCTGCGCTACCTGGTGACGGCCTGGGGTGCTTCCTCCCAACGCACCGAACAGAACGGCGGGCAGAGCGGAGAGCAAGAGATGGCGCACCATCTGCTGGGCTTGCTCCTGTTCGCGGCTATGCAGGACTCAGCTACGGCAGAAGGAGCCATCAACGGCATGGAGGTCGACCTCACCCCGCCCGCCCCCGAAATCTGGCTAGGCCTGGGTGTGAAACCCCAGCCATCGTTTGTGCTGGTGATGCCGGTAGTCCAGGAACGTCCGCAGCCCCAGGTCAGATACGTACGCCAACCACTGGTGGTGCAGGTGGGGACGACGCGGAGTGTGTCCGGCACCGTAGTCGGGCCGGGCGACATACCGCTGGCCGGGGCGCGCGTGGAGGTCCCTGGCCTCAACGTACACGAGCAGACCGACGTCCGCGGGCGGTTTAGCTTCAGGTCGATGCCGAACGGGCCGCGCCCCCTTCATCTGCGTATTCTCGCGAAGGGACGAAGCATGGAGTACGTAGTGGCCGGTCAAGCGAGTGACCCACTCACTATCAAGTTCGACCTACTCGAAAAGGAGAAATAATATGCCTATGACCTATTCAGCCCCCGATATCTACATAGAAGAGGTGCCGGGGGGCGCGAGGCCAATCCAGGCCGTCGGCACGAGTACTGCGGGCTTCGTGGGCGAAGCTCCCAACGCCGATGCTCACGTGAACGATGCGGTAGCCATCAACAATTGGTCGCAATTCCTCAAAGAATTTACCATCGAAGGCAGCGCCAGCACGCCCCTGTCCCATGCCGTGTACGGCTTCTTCCAGAACGGCGGAAGGCGCTGCTACGTGGTAAACGTGGGCAAGGGAGGCAAGATCGCGGGCGGGGGACGCACTCGCTCAGGCCTTGATCTTTTAGAGAGTGTGGACGAGGTGGCTATCGTGGCCGCTCCCGGCTATGCAGACGCCGCCTCCTACGACGCGCTGCTGACCCATTGCCAGAACCTCAAGGATCGCGTGGGCATATTGGACGCGCCTCTGGAGGTGGACGACATAGATCGCCTGACGGTGGCCGCCACCGCCCAGGCTAACCGCGCCGCCCGTGGTGAGAGCAAGGACACCCCAGGGGCGGCGCGGGATGCAGTCGCGGAAGGCGGCCTGCGACCCCAGCAAAGCGACTCCGGCTTTGGCACCTTCTATTTCCCGTGGATAACCGTACGCGATCCGCTGGCGCCCGCTAACCTGGTGAACGTGCCTCCTTCGGGCCACGTGGCAGGGATCTGGGCACGCACCGACTCCACGCGAGGGGTGCACAAGGCACCTGCCAATGAGCCTGTGCGCGGCGCACTCAATATCACCTACCAGATGACACGCGACGAACAGGGCAAACTGAACGACGCGGGCGTGAACTGCATCCGCCTCTTTGCCCGCGAAGGCATCCGTGTGTGGGGTGCGCGCACCCTCGCCGACCCCAGCAGCGAGTGGCGCTACCTGAACGTGCGCCGCCTGTTCAACATGATCGAGGAGTCGATCGTGACGAGCACACGCTGGATCGTCTTCGAGCCGAACGATAGGACACTCTGGAAGTCGATACGGCGCGACGTCGGGGCGTTTCTGACCAGGCTCTGGCGGGATGGCGCGCTCATGGGACGCACGCCTGAAGAGGCATTTTTTGTGAAGTGCGACGAGGAGACTAACCCGCCCGACATCATTGATGCGGGTATGGTGGTCACCCTCATCGGTATAGCGCCGGTCAAGCCGGCTGAGTTCATCGTCTTCCGCGTCAGCCAGTATGCCGCTAGCGCGGAGGTCGAGGTAGCGGAGGGTACAAATGCCTGAACCTGCTAGCACTGCCCCACAGACTCCCGAGTCGGGGGCACAGCCGGGGGTCTTCCTCGACCCATTCCGGTCATATAACTTCAAGCTCGCTATCCAGGGCGTAGTGGAGGGACACTTCACAGAATGCACCGGCCTCGGCGTCAACGTGCAGGTGATCCGCTACCGGGAAGGCGGCACGAGCCAGGTGGTGCACACCATCCCCGGCCCCGTGGAGTATGGCGACATCACGCTCAATTACGGGCTTACCCAGTCCAGAGAGCTTTGGGACTGGTTCATGTCGGCTGTGCAGGGCAAAGTACAAAGGAAGAATATCTCTATCCTGATGCTCGACAGCGACGGCGTGGCCGAGGCCATGCGCTGGGATCTGTTCAACGCGTGGCCTGCCGCCTGGCGTGGCGCGCCCCTCGACGCGCTGAGCCGCGAGGTAGCCATCGAATCGCTCACCATTGTGTACGACTCCTTACAAAGAGGTTAGAGGCAATAGGACATGGCACGCAGAGATACTATGGGACCAGACAGAGGTAGAAACACCCCAGCACGGCTAAGGACCGCTCTGGCCAGGCGGCTGCATGAGTTGGCTCAACGGTTGGAGCAGTCGCAGGACAGCGCAGGCACCGTGGACGACGCCATACCCACAACTCACAACCCACAACCTACAAGCCAGGTCACAACCCAAAACTCAGAACTCGGCGCGCCACCCGCGCACTGGCTCCGGGATGTACAGGCCCGCTCAGGCACAGGTCCGCCCGCGCACTGGGTGGATTACTCGCATGGGGAGCCGCTGAGGGTTGATCCCTTTGATCCTTCCACGCCCTTCTTGCCCTCCGTTGAACAGGACACTCCTCCCGAGGCCGGTGGCCCAAAGGCTGCGGGTGCCAAGCGCTCGATAGGCAAGCTACTTGCCATCAAGCCGCGAGTCGAGTCGCATCCTGCCCCTGCTCCCGCTACTCTTTCTTCTCTTCCCCAGCACCCCCCTGCTTCGCCTCGCACAAGTGGCTCGTCAGGAACAAAAGGCCCATTGCCATCAAGTCGCACCTCTCGTGTGCGGACTGTAGACGACTCCCCAAAACCCAAACCCCGAGTCGTGACCTCGTCGGCTGAGGCATCAGCGATACGCACGGTGGCAGGCGAGCAGGACCCTCGTAAAGGAACAGCCCGCACAATACCGCTGCCTGGAAATGCGCGACACTCAGCGCCCGGTCGCTCGCAACCCACATTACAGGGTGGTGAAGCCCCAACCCGCACGAAGTCAGTGCCTCGCCCAGGCGGGGCAAGCAGGCCATCGCCATACCGGGTACCGAGCGCCGGCAACGTGACACTCATGCCTGCAAGCGCGCCGCCGGTTCGTCACGTGGTACACAAACCTGACCGACCCAAAGCAAGCACACCTGACGAGGTCGTGAAAAAGATACACGCCAATAACCGTCCGTTGCTCACACGCGAATCGCCTTTAAAAGCGCGAAGCCTGAACGCAGCGCCGCGCATGGACCGGCAGGCTCAGACCGGCGCTCACCGCTTCGTTCCCTTCGATCAGGCTAACGCTGCAGGGGATATGTCCCTTGATGGGACGACAATGGAAAATAGATGGCCGACCCTGCCCCCGACAGGCGCAGGCGATATTGCAAGGCAGGAAGACGGCGACGGGCGCGCAGCGTGGCGAGAGCAGGAGAGGCTGCGCAGGCTCTCACGTGAGCAGAGGGAGTTGTAATGGAGCGCGTGGCCTTCCTGATAGAAGCAACCAATGAGAGGATTGGGTGTCTGCTCAACCCCGAGAGCCTGGTGCTCCGCCGGGCGGCCGGGGTGCGTCCCAGGCAGTCGGGCGGCGGGCAGTTGACAGGCACGGGCCTGGCCGATGACCCCGTGCTCTACACAGGTGGTGGGCGGACCGAGCTTGAATGCCTGCTTTTGTTCGACGTGGGTCTGGGCGACTCCACTATCGAGACCGAAGATGTACGAATGCTCACCGGCCCGCTCTGGGACCTGGCCGAGAACAAGGGCAGCGACGACCTCAACGCAGCAACCGCTACGGGTGGGTACGGAGGCTACAGAGGCTACGGGGGATATGGAGGCCCACGCATAGTACGTTTCGTTTGGGGTAAATCGTGGAACGTGCCGGGAGTAATCGTGACCGTGGCCGAAAGGCTAGAGCAGTTCACGCCCGAAGGAGTGCCCCAGCGCTCGTGGCTGAGCCTGCGCCTCCTGCGCGTGAACGAGCCGTCGCCCGGGCAACCTACCGACCTCACTTCCCCACCGCCCATGCCGCCCGACCTGGAAAACCTGCAACTTGACGAGAGCGACATGCTCGCGCACGAGCTGGAAGGAGGGGGCCACGAAGGTGAGCGCGCAGGGGGCGAGCGACTGGACGAAATAGCCCAGCGCTATTATGGCGATTCCTCTCTCTGGCGGCTGATCGCTAGCTTCAACAGCATCGCCGACCCGATGCGGATAGCGGCGGGCACGGTTCTGCAAATCCCGCCCCTTTCGGCCCTCTCAGGCGGCACCGGCACGGACCCGACTTCGGGAACCACACCGTCAGGGGGACAGCCGTGAGCCAGGTGCGCTCCATCCCGGCGGTGAGAATTGAGGCGGACGGCGCACCCCTCCCCGCAAGCCAGGTGCTGGGCCTCGGCTCGGTGCGCGTGCAACAGGAACTTTCCGCCCCCACCGTGTGCGAGCTAACGTTCCACAGCCCGCCCGGCCCGCCACAGGGCGCCGTCGATCTGACACCCGGCACATCATTGCGCCTGAGCGTAGAAGGAAGCACTACTACCCTCTTCGCGGGCGAGGTAACTGCTGTGGAATATATATACGGACCTGCGGGCCAACGCGAAGTGAGGGTGCGCGCCTACGACCTTCTACACAGGCTGCGGAAAAGGCAGACCGTGCGCGTACATGTGCAGGTATCATTGCAAGACTTGGCACGTGAACTAGCCGCAGATGCAGGACTTCAGGTAGCCGGGGATGAAACCGGCCCACTCTGGCGCACCCTCTACCAGCATCGGCAGTCTGACCTGGGTGTGCTGGTGGAAACTGCCGAACGCTGCGGCCTATACCTGGCCGTACGCAATGGCACGCTCCACATCTTCACCCTCGACGGCCTGGGCGAAACAGTAGAACTGGCTCTGGGCACGACCCTGATGGAAGCGCGCGTCGAGATAAACGGCGACCTCGCCTGCCGCACCATGTCGGCGTCGGGGTGGGACGCGCAAAGCGTCGAAGCCCACGACGGGCAGGCTACCGCTGCACGCCTGGGCAGACAGGTACGCGCAGAGGCTCCTCCCGACAAGGTGGGAGGAAGCGGCACGCGCTACATGGTGGGCGAGGCATTTCAGGACGATCGCCACGCCGAGGCGCTGGCGCAATCAGAACTGGATTGGCGCGCGGCTCGTGAAGTGACGCTGTGGGGCATAGCCGAGGGTGACCCACGCCTGCAACCCGGAACCCCTGTGGAGGTGACGGGCATAGCAACTGACGTGGCGGGGCGCTACGTGCTTTCGTCGGTGCTGCATACGGTGGACGACAAGCTGGGATTCGTATCCGAGATCTCCACGACTCCCCCCGTTCCAAGGGCTCGACCCGAGGGATCGAGTGTAGCGTTCGGAGTAGTTACGCAAGTGGGCGACCCTGACGGATTGGGCAGAGTGAAAGTGTCGCTACCTACCTATGGAGAGGTCGAAACCGACTGGATGGGAGTGGTTTGCGTGGCGGCAGGCCAGGAAAAGGGTCTTGTGGCCCTACCCGACGTGGGCGACAAAGTGCTGGTAATCTTCTCGCACGAAGATCCATCGCAGGGCGTAGTGCTGGGTGGCCTCTACGGTAAGACCGCTCCCCCCGACCCCGGTGTGGAAGACGGAGCGGTGAAACGGTATATCCTGCGCACCCCAGGCGGGAGCTATGTGCAATTCGACGACGGACGCAATACCGTTCGCCTGCAAGACCAGCAAGGAAGCTACCTTGAGTTCTCGCCCGATACGGTGCTTCTCCACGCCGAGACCGCCCTGGAGATAGAGGCCCCCGGCAAGCCTATCACGATCCGGGGGCAGACCGTGAACTTCGAGCGGGCTTAGAGTTAAAAGGTAAGGTTAGATATTGGACAGGCAAGATAAGAGCAACAGCAATAAAGAAGGCTTCAAGTGGCTCACCGAGGACGCCCTGCTGGTGTGCGACCACGAACTGGGGCATGTCAAGAATGATCCTAGTCATGACCTTGTAACCGTGGGACGGAGGCGCGTGCTGGTGGACCACGACCCAGAATCGAGGCCGATAACCGGCTGCCCCAATATAGGCGCGACCATCAAGCCCTGCACCAACACGATGAAGGTGGACGTAGGGTACTCGGAGTTCATAAAGGTGCAGGGGCGGCGTGTTTGCCTGGACACCGTGAGCGGTTTTACTGACGGCACGCCCCCCGGCATGGTCAAGTACAAAGTGCGAAGTGCCGGGCAGGATATAGTAGCGGAGGCAGCGGGATGACAGACACCAGGGTGACCGCAGCAAGCACAAGCAAGCGCGCGCACCGCTACAGAGCGTGGCTTTTCCTCCACCCCGACATAGACGCCACGGACGAGTTCGCGGGGCTGCAGTTGTCGCCTCGCGGTGGGATCGCCATGGTCGAGGACCACCATTCCGTGCGGCAAGCAATCTTCCTGCTCATCTCTACCATACCGGGCGAGCGCGTAATGCGCCCAGACTATGGTTGCCTGATCTACAGGCTAATCTTCTCGCCCAACGACGACACCACTGCGGGACTGGCTATATTCTACGTGCGGCGAGCAATTGAGCAGTGGGAGCCAAGAGTGGAACTGCTGCGGGTAGACGCCGGACGCAACCCGGACGCGCCCGAACGACTGGATGTCATCTTGCAATATCGTGTGCGAGCCACCCAGCGCACTGAAGAAGCCCGCATCTCTTTCAACCTGGCAGGAGGTGAAGTCTGATGCCGCTGCCCTCGCCAAATCTAGATAACCGTGATTTCCGCACCCTGCTCGAAGATGCGCGCAACCGTATCCCGCTGTCCGCCCCCGACTGGACAGACCTTTCTCCGCACGACCCCGGTATCGTGCTGCTGGAGCTATTCGCCTTCCTGACCGAGACGATGATTTACCGGCTCAACAGGCTGCCCCAGAAGGTATACATCGAGCTACTGCGATTGATCGGTGTGCAACTACAACCGCCTGCTGCTGCCCGTGTGGAATTGCAGTTCAGCCGCGAACGGGCCGGCGACTTGCCTGTGCTTATCCCACAGGGCACGCGCATATCGGTGGCACGCACGGGCGCAAACACGGGCAGTGCACAGCCTCCTCTCTTTATCACCACGCGCCCGGCCACTATCAAGGCCGGTGAGATGGACGTGAAGGTGCAAGCGTACCAGTGCGAGATCGTAGACGCCGAACTGGCAGGTACAGGCACAGGACAGCCAGGGCTGGCGGTATCGGTAAGCAGGCCACCCGTGATAGCGCCGAGCGGCGACGGTCTCGACTTGCTGGTCGGCGTGGAGGTCGCGCCCGGCGAGCTTGACGAGCGCGTACCGGCCAGAGAGTACAACGGCAAGACCTACAGGGTGTGGCGCGAGGTGACCAATTTCACCAACCTCGGCTCCGACCTCCATGCTTACGTGGCCGACCGCATGGCCGGCACGATCGTCTTCGCGCCCGCTGCTCGTATTGAGGGGGTAGACCGGGCCTTGACGGGCCTTCCGCAGCTATTGGGAGAGGCACCCGGCCCGAGGCGCGAGATCAGGGTGTGGTACAGGCGGGGCGGCGGGCCCGATGGTAACGTAGCACCAAACACCCTCACCACGCTC
Organism: Chloroflexia bacterium; assembly: GCA_035474135.1. GTDB lineage: Bacteria > Chloroflexota > Chloroflexia > QHBQ01 > JADMIH01 > JADMIH01. The sequence goes on from DATINP010000211.1 coordinate 31,055, forward strand.
AAAGACCCCATACCAGGCGTGAAAGTGACCAACCCCGAACCCGCCACAGGCGGACGTGCCGGCGAAACGGTGGAGAACGCCCTGGTGCGCGGCCCCCAGCAGTTGCACTCGCTGGAACGAGCCGTAACCGCGCGCGACTTCGAGTTATCTGCTTTGCATAGCTCGGCTGCTGCCGTACGCGCTTCTGCCTTCACTCGGGCTGACCTGTGGCGGTTCGCGACGCCCGGCACCGTGGAGGTGCTGCTCGTGCCCTACCTGCCGGAAGAGCAGCGCGGAGGTGGAGGCGTGACGGTCGAGAAGTTGCAGCAACAGCAGACAGAAGAAGCCCGCAAGCAGGTGCAGGACGCCCTCGATACGCGCCGCCCCCTGGGCACAACCTGCCTGGTCAACTGGGCGCGCTACAAAGTGGTGAGCGTCACCGCGCGAGTGGTGGTGAGGCGCGAGGAAGACCCGGCTGCTGTGCGCGCCCGCATCGTGGAGCGGCTGCACCAGACGATCAACCCCCTGCCTACGGGACAGAATAAAACAGGCTGGCCGTTCGGTCTGGCCCTGCGCGCTTCACACGTATACGACGCCACGCTGGCCGAGCCGGGGGTGCGCTGGGCCGACAGGGTACGCCTCCACGTGGACGAAGTGCCCGATAGCGCCGTGGCCTCGGTAGCCTCCGATGCCTTCCAGCCCGACACATGGTACGCGGGCAGTGCGGACAAGCTCTTCAGGTCGCTCAACAACGGCGACGGCTGGGAGCCTGTAGCGCGATTGCAGGGAGAAGAGATCTCCATAGTGCGGGCCAACCCCGACCGCCCAGGTCTGCTGGCGCTGGTGTCGCGCCTGCCCAACGACGCAGGTTCGCATCTGCGCTTCTCACGCGATTCGGGCGAAAGCTGGGAGAGCGAAGACCGCACCACCGCCTTCAGTGTGGCCGACGCTGCATGGGTTATGCGCGGCAGCACGCCCGTGTTCCTCATGTCTACCGATGTGGGACTATACGAGCTTACCCCCGGCCCAGGAGCCAGCCCCGTGCAGGTGCTGGTTGACCCCGCCGACCAGGACCTCGGCTTCTACGGCATAGCAGCCTCTGTGGACGTGCGCGGCGGAATAAGTGTAGCCGTGGCCTCGCAAGGCGCGAAGGGCGTCTACCTGTCGAGCGACGGAGGAAAGCCCGGCACCTTCCGTAAGATAGAACGCAACATGCAAGGCGAGGACGTGCGGGTGCTGGCGGTACAATATGATGGACCTCGCTCCTTCCTGTGGGCGGGCACTGCCGCCCTCGGTCCTGACGACAATGGCCGCGGCCTCTTCAGGTGGGAGCTACGCGGCTCGCAGGACCCTCCCGAGGGGTGGGTGGCTTTCGGAACGGGCTGGCAGGGCGGTAGCTGCAGGGGGATCGCCTTCCTGGGTACTAAAGTGGTGGCAGCCACCCATCACACGGGCGTGCTGCGGCTCGACCCTGCCGCTTCGACCCCCACCTGGCAGGCTCCCGACGTAAGGTGCGGCTTGCCCCTTCGCGATGCGGGCCGCTTCCACCCGGTGGACACAGTGGCCGCAGACCGTGAGGGCGCTCTTCTCATGGCCGGGGGAGTAGAGGGAGTGTTCCGTAGCTCGGACGGCGGGCTGACCTATGAAGCGGCATCCAACAAAGAGTTCATCGAGAAAGTAACCTTGCCCGACACCTGGCTTTTCGTGTCGGGGACGCACGATATCAATGTGGTGGGGGAAGATGAAGCAGGACGAGATTAAGAAACTGCTGCCGGAAGTATTCGAGAGGACAGTGCGCCCCGGCAACCCCATGACAGCCTTGCTGGACGTCATGGAGCACATGCACACACCCTCCGAGGAGATACTGGCGCGGCTCGACACCTACTTCAACCCCTACACCACCCCCGACGCTTTCGTGGCCTATCTGGCAGGGTGGGTAGATCTGGAGATGTTCCTGAGCGAAGCCCCCGAAGACTTCGCGGACAGCACGCCACCAACCTTCCCATCAGGAGTGGGTAGGCTGCGCGAGCTTGTGGCCTCCGTCGCATATCTCTCTAAATGGAGGGGCACAGGCAAGGGGCTGCTCCTGTTCCTGGAAACTGCCACCGGCGTACAGGGTTACACAGTGGACGAACACGTTAAGGACAAGGACGGCCTCGACATACCATACCACATCCGCGTGAACGCGCCTGCCACTACCGCCCCCTACGAGCCGATGATCAGGCGCATAATCCAGCTGGAGAAGCCCGCCTACGTTACGTACGAATTGGAGTTTGAGAAACCACGGCGCGCGGCGAGCAAAAGGCGATAGCATTTTTTGTCGCGACAAAAGTCTTAGGCGCATGACGCAAGGATATCTTCTATGCCCAATACGTTCACGGTAAGCACAACAGGGGGTAACGCCGCAAACACCATCACCCTGGATACCGCCAGGCAGGCGACGGTGACTTTCGCGGTGACCAATGTTAGCGGGCTGGCCTTGAAGGCGCGAGGTTACATAGTCACTGACAACGCCTCATCGCCCGCCTGGTTCACCTGCTCGGCAAACGAGGTACGCGATATGCCGGCGGGCGGCGCCGAGCAATACACATACAGCTTCACCGTGCCTGCTGACAAGCCTCCCGGCACATACTCGTTCCACTTCAGCATAGTAGGCGTGGACAACCCCGACGAACAATTCGCACAGGGACCTGAGATGAGCTACGTGGTAACGGCAGCCCCTGTGCGTCCCCCCGTCAAAAAGGGCTACACGGCGGCAGCAGTGGGCGGGCTTGTGGGAGCACTGGCGGGAGGTGCGCTGGCTGCTCTGCCCGGTGTCATTTTCCTGCTTACCACGGGGCATATCACCGACCTGGGAGAAGCGATAGGCGACGTCATCGTATTCGTGGTACTGGCCGCGGTAGGCGCTTTACTGGGCATCTGGGTTGGCTCGGCGATCGGTGTGTGGTCTGTCCTGCGCTCACGCAAGTACGAGTACCCCGGCACGACCGGGTGCCTGATGGCCGTTCTGGTTGTTATCCTGCTGGTACTGAGCATCCTTCTGCTAGGACTCGTCAAGCTTCCCAACGTGGTCTCGGACATAGTGACGCTGATAGTGTTGGCGCTCGCAGTAACGGGAGCAGCACTCGCCGCCCGTGCCATAACCCTCTTCTGGCGAGCGCGGCAGATATGAGTAGATAACCATTTGGCTGATTAGCCATAGACAGTGCATCTGCGGGCCGACAGGTATGCAGAGAGGAGAGAGGATGTCGAGCGCCCTTGCTATTACCGCCACCAACAACAGTGTGCCGTTGGACGCCCAGCGACATGGCGAAACATCGTTCACCGTATATAACGCCAGTGGCCATGCCATGCGTGTGCGCACCATCATCACGCCGACTCCGCCCGCGCAGGCCACCTGGTTTACCATCGCGGGCGAGAGCGAGCGGGACTTCCCGGTCAACGGCGCGCAACAGTTCACTGTGAACGTGGCTGTGCTGTCGGACGTGGCAACCGGCACCTACTCATTCCGCCTGGACGCTATCGACGTGAACCACCCCGATGACGATGCTGTGCTTGGGCCGGCGGTAGCCCTGGAAGTGACTACCACACCTGTCGCTATCCCCACCATGAAAAAGGGGTACGTAGCCACGCTCATAGGTGGCGCTGTGGGCGCACTGGCAGGGTTGGCAATAGGTTTTCTGCTGGGGGCCATCATGGGTGGGCTTATCGAAGGGGCAAGCCAGGACGCCGCATCGATAGTACGCACGGTGCTGACCTGGGTAGTCGCGCTGCTCGGGGCGGTGGTGGGAGCCGGCCTGAATCTGCGCTCAGGCAACTACGCACACTTCGCCGAGACCGCGCTAATCCTCGGCGGGGCCGGCCTGGTGTGGGCGGGGCTGCTAATAGGGGTCTTGTTGCTGGTCGGCGCGCCAGGCATCCTGTCCGAGGGGGGCACGCCCGCCGTGCTCGTGTTATGTGTGCCGGGGCTGCTCATCCTGGCCGTGCCTCCACTGGCAGCGCGAGCCATTACCCTGCTCTGGAAAACGGGCCACATCTGACCCCTGGGCGTGCCTTGCCTTCTGGTTCCTCTATAAGGGATATGTCAACTGGGCTGGAGAGCCTTCAGCGTGCCTATGATCCCGCCAATCAGCATTATGATCGCCCAGATCAGGGCCAGTATGGACATAATGATGCCCCCAACAGCGTCCGTTATGCTGTCCAGGAAGAGGGGCACGAGGGCTATCAGGAAGGCCAGTATCAGGTTCGCCAGCAACGAGGTCAGCACCAGGAGCAGCAGCCCCTTATTTTTCAGGAAACCCTGCTCCGCAGCCAGCATACTCGCCCCAAACCCCAACTTCAGCGCCATTAATATCCCCAGCGTGGCGAGCGCGCCCCCTTTGTTGAAGAAGGCGAACAGCGCTATGTACACCACGATCCCGAAGATCGACCCCAGCAGGCCAAGCAGATAAAAGACGAAGGTAATGCCCACGATCAGCAGCACGATGCTGAGCAGAACCAGAAGCAGGCTAAAGATGAGGGTTACGCACCCTTGCAAGCGAGCCTGAGTAGACTGCTTGAGAATGAGGGTTGTGCCCATGAGCGCTACGGTGAAGAGTACAATCCCATCCACGAGCGCCATAAACGGGATGCC
>DATINP010000212.1:0-4814 GCA_035474135.1 Chloroflexia bacterium
GGGTCGAGCACGGTGCTGCCCGGTCGTACTCCAAACTCGGCGATGGCCTGCTGCACAAGGGGCGCAGAGTATGCCTCCGGCATCAAATACCAGTCGAAGAATGGAGTATCGCGGTTTAAGCGTGCAGTGGTTGAATAGAGCATAAAGCGAACCTGGATTTAGCCAATAGTAAGCTATGGGTTGGTGTCGGTCGCCGCCTGTCCAATTGTCACCCCACGCCGGCCTAGCTCGGCCAGGAAGGCATCGGTGTCGAGTGGGGTGATGCCGTAGGTTTGTTGGGGCGTCACAATCAGGACTACGTCCTTCCAGGAGGTGCCGCACATCTTTAGCAGGCCTGTATCCCTCCATGTTACGTTCGCAAGTGCCAGGCCTGGCGTGTTGACGGCGTTTGCCGAAAAAGGTTGGTTGTTGCGCGCTGTGTTATTGATGTCGCGAGCATAGGCGCGCTCAATTTCGGCGATAGGCACATCGTAGCGTATTGACCCACCTATGATTGTGAGCGTGTCCTGCGTTAGCACGTACTTCATACTGATTATTGCCCACCGGAAAAAAACGCCCATCCCTATAAGCATCACGCCCAACAAGACAAAGACCAGGCCAACAATCCACACGACGACCGAGGGGACCAGGTCCCTGAACAGGAAAAGCGCGATGGCAACTACCAGCATGAACGCGCCAGGGATCGCCACGCCTAGCCCGGAGTTGGAAGGCCGTGGCTTGAATATGAGCAGACCACTACTTACTGCGTCCAAGATAGACCTCGCTTGTCCATAAAGTCTGCGGAGAGCGCATAGGCTAGCGCGCTCCCAACATACTCTGGAGTTAAATCTGCGGAGAGTATACCACTAAATGGTTGTCGCGTCATGTGTCGCAGGTTGTCAAAGATTCACCCGTTTGGACTACACAAAATCTGTCCAGTCTTGCTCAAGCTACGTCATTAAGTAAGTAGAGGCCGCCATTGCCAGGCATGTCAAGGAATGTTCTATGCTTGACACTTTTCGATACCCTAGACTATAATGCGTTGGCGGTCACGGGACTGTAAGTTTGACCATGCACTAAACGTGATTACATGCAGGATGCCGCCATTAAGGCAATCCTGTGTACACTTTTTTCTCCATCGATTTTTATCATGAAAACTAAGCAAAACGTCTTCGGCGTGGCGACGCGCCGTTTATGTCATCTGAGCGCAAAATGCGCCATAGGAGCTAAGTATGATAGGCCCTTTGAACGCGCTGTTCGGCCTGTTCAGTCGCGACCTGGGTGTAGACCTCGGCACGGCTAATACACTTGTTCATGTTAGAGGCAAAGGCATCGTCGTGTCCGAGCCTTCGGTTGTAGCAATCGACAAACGCAGTAAGAAGCCATACGCAGTAGGCGCAGAAGCCAAAGCTATGGTGGGAAAGACCCCTGGTTATATAATCGCCATTCGACCTCTCAAGGACGGCGTGATCGCCGACTTCGATATGGTCGAAATGATGCTCAAGCACTTCATTCGTAAAGTACACTCGCAGAGCCTGCTAAGCCCCAAGCCTCGGGTAGTCATCGGCATCCCTTCGGGCGTAACCGAGGTTGAGCGCCGGGCCGCCCACGACGCCGCTATCAACGCCGGCGCACGCGAGGCTTACCCCATCGAGGAGCCAATGGCGGCGGCGATAGGCGCGGGTCTGCCCGTGCAGGAGCCGATTGGCTCGATGATCGTAGATATCGGCGGCGGCACGACTGAAGTGGCGGTTATCTCACTTGGTGGTATCGTAATCAACCATTCGATACGCACAGCGGGTGACGAAATAGACGAGGCGATCATACAGTACGCCCGTCGCGAGCACAACCTGCACATAGGCGAGCGCATGGCTGAGGCCGCCAAGATCAATGCAGGGTCGGCCTACCCGCTTGAACAGGAACTGGCGGTCACTCTCCGGGGGCGTGACGCGATCACAGGTCTGCCCAAGGCCGTCGACGTGAGTAGCGTCGAACTGCGCGAAGCGATCAGCCAGCCTGTCTCCGACATTGTAGACGTGGTGAAGCTGGCTCTTGAGGAAACGCCCCCCGAACTGGTGGCAGATATCATGGAGAATGGTATTACGCTGGCAGGCGGCGGAGCCCTATTGAAGGGCATAGACAAGCGCCTCTCCATGGAAACCAAGATGCATGTGTATGTCGCCGAGGACCCGCTTACATGCGTGGTACGCGGCGCAGGGCGTATTGTCGAATCTCTCGAACAATACGACCGCATACTTCGCTCGAGCGCCCAGAACAGGCGCGCAGTAGTCATCCAGTAGGGATGAGGGGCGAGGGCTTAGGGGTTAGCACCTACCACGTATTCCTGCTAACCGCTAACCACTCGTCCCTCATCCCACATAGAAAGCCGGGCTTCCCATGAAACAGAAAGATCGCAGCCTTTCGTGGACACGGACTCTCTACCTGCTGGTGGCGTTGGTGCTGGTGAGCCTCGCCCTCATCCTATTGAGCCAGGGTCGAGCTCTGCAGCCCGTAGAGAGCTTCGCAAATACAGTCTTTACGCCGGTCCAGCAAGCAGTCAGTGGGGTAACCTCTACGATTGGCGGCTGGTTTACAGGGCTGGCGCGCGGTGGTGATCTTGAAGAGGCTAACAAGGATCAACGTGAAACCATCGACGCCCTGACCGCCGAAAATGCACGCCTGGTGCAACTGGGCGTCGAGAATGCTCAACTGCGCAGCATGCTTACCTTCCAGATTGCGCGTCCTGAGACACAAGCCGTAGTGGCCAACAGTATAGGGGGCGACCCCAGCGGACTCACACGTGTGCTGACAATAGACGAAGGCAGTGATTCGGGCATCAACGAGGGTATGGCAGTCACCAGCCCCGGCGGCATTCTTGTGGGCACGATACAGGCGGTCAAGCCGGACCGGTCCACCGTGCTCTTGCTAACAGACGTGGACTCGAAAATCCCCGTCGCGACCCAGCGCACGCAGGTTCCGGGCGTGCTTGAAGGTCAGTGGCAGAAGGGGGGCAATCTTTCGGCAACCCATATCCCCCGCGACGCCGATGTCCAGGCAGGCGACGTGCTGGTTACGTCGGGACTGGGCGGCACGTTCCCGAGGGGCCTTTTGTGTGCCCAGATGCAGAACGTGCATCAGAATGACGTGCAGGTCGAGAAGGACGGCGATGCCATCCCTCTTGTTGACCTCACCGCCCTGGACATGGTTCTCGTGGTAACGAAATAGACACTCAGGCATTATAGTGACTTATATTGGCGCAATACTACTATTCATCTTCGGACTGGTGCAGACGGTCGTCCTGCCGCAGGTGGTCCCATTGGCGGCTCGCCCACAGTTGATCGTTTTGCTGATTGTGGCAGTTTGCCTTGTCGAAAGCTTGCACGATGCCGTAATCTGGGGGTTCATGGGCGGTCTTATGCTCGACCTGATGAGTGGGCCGTCTGTGCCCTTGGGCAGTAGTGCTCTGTTAATGGTGCTCGTAGCCCTCATCGCGAGTCTGGGACAGGCCGATCCGTTCCGCACATTGGTGGTGGTGCCCCTGGCCACGGTGTTCGGGGCGACTATCTTCTACAACGTTATGCTCATGCTGCTCTTTTTCGTCCTTGGGCGTGACGTGCCTTTTGCCGACAATCTCCTGAGGGTGGCTTTGCCCAGCGCCATCCTCAATACAATTCTTATGCCCGTCGCATACAGCGCCCTGCTCTGGCTGAGCGAGCGTATCGGAAGGAGGATGAGAGTAGAATGGTAAACACCCCTGCCAAACGCTCTTTTCCTGCCCTTTACCTGGCGTTCTTTTTGATGTTTTTGCTGCTGGCAGGGCAGCTATTCAACATGCAGGTATTGCAGGGTTCGGGCTACCAAACCGACGCCGTGAAGAACCGCGAGCGCACAGTTAGCACGGACGCTATACGCGGTATCATATACGACCGCAACGGCCAGAAGCTCGTGGTAAACAACCCCTCGTATTCCATCGCCGTCACGCCCGCAGACCTACCCGATATACAATGCGGCATCGGCAGGCTGACTGGCTCGAAGGTGTTCGAGCAGTTGGCGGCGACCCTGGCAACCAGCGACGTGATCGCGCTTACGCCTCATGACCTGCCCGCCGAGAAGATGGTCGAAGTGGCGAACCGTCTCTCCGTCCCCTTGCAGATCAACAAAAACATACTGCTGGCCTCGATGCAAGACATTATGAAGAAGTGGTCAGATAGCACCCGCATGTTCCTTTTGCGCTCAGATGTGCCGGTGTCGGCTGGTAACGCCCTGAAGACTGAACTGGCCGCTATGCCTGGTATCAGCATATATAACTCGCTCGAATACAACTTTATTACTCGATTCGATGCCTGCTACGAGCCTATCGTGGTGGCGCGCGGCGTGGATTACACAACAGGTATCCAGGCCGAAGTAACAAAATTGCGTGGAGTAAGTGTGCTGTCCGAACCTGTGCGCGCTTACCAGAACAGCACCTATTTCTCGCACTTGCTTGGCTATGTCGGCCCGATCTCGCAGGATTCCTATGAGGCTAACAAGAGTATTTACAGGCCGGACGACAAAGTGGGCCAGGTGGGCCTTGAAGCCTCGCTTGAGGACCAGTTGCGTGGCCAAAAGGGAGAATCGCGCTTCATGGTCAACTCGGACCTGCAGATCGTGAACCAGATTAGCTCCACCCCGCCGATCACCGGCAACAATGTGGCCCTGACTATTGATGCTGCTTTGCAAATCAGCGTCACGCAGGCCCTGCAAAGTGGCCTCAATACGGCCAATGTAAAGGCAGGCGTGGCGATTGTGCTGAGCGTTACCGACGGCCAGGTACTCTCGATGGTGTCGCTACCGTC
>DATINP010000213.1:0-3021 GCA_035474135.1 Chloroflexia bacterium
CAAAGCGAGAACCAGAAGGGCCCGAACGAGAGGGGCATGATAACTGAGTGCTGCTTCGTCAGGTACAAGGGTGGGATATCCACACGTGGCCTGGCTCTCTACGACGACCGCTTCCTGCCGGGTCTGGCGAGGCTGGCGTCCGCCGTGCAGGCTGAGGGCAGCCTGCTGGGAGTGCAGGTCTTCTTTGACGGTGCGGGCCGGACTTTCGCCTCCGACGAGACAGTGTCTATTGGTCCGAGCGACCTGACGCCGTGGAATGGTCCTTACATGCAGCCCCTGACTCAGGAAGAGATACTGGCAATGGCGGACGACTTCGCTCGCTCCGCACGCCTGGCTCAACAGGCGGGTGCGGACTTAGTCGAGATACACATGGGGCACGGACACCTGCTGGGACGGTTCCTCTCCCCCCACTTTAATCGCCGGGAGGATGAGTACGGGGGTTCCAGGGAGGGCAGGCTGCGCTTCCCGCTCATGGTAGTTGATAAGGTGCGCGCATCTACCGGGGGCCGTATGCCCGTAATAGCGCGCCTGTCGCTAACCGAGCAGATCCAGGGCGGGATTGAACTCGAGGAGGCCATTCAGATAGCTCATGCGCTAAAGGGCGCAGGCGTAGATGCTGTGCATACCTCTGCGGGTACCGGCACGACCGCCAAGGGGCTCGCGAGCATATTCCCGACCAGTTTCGTGGAGGAGGCGCCATTCTCGGCCATGGCGTCCCAGCTGCGCGAGCAGACGGGCATGCAGACTATATTCGCCGGCAAGGTTGTTACGCCCGGTATGGCCGAGCAACTGCTCCTTGACGGGGTGGCCGACTTGGTCAGCATCGGTCGTGCATCGCTGGCCGACCCGGACTGGGCGCTCAAAGCCACCGGCCACTCATCAGCCCCTCTCACCCCCTGTATTAGCTGCAACCAGGGCTGCGCGGACCAACTGGTCACTCGCAAGGAGATCACCTGCATAGTCAATCCCCTTGTCGGGTTCGAAGGGGATGCGCGCAGCATCACGCCCCTCGGAAAGGACGCCAGGTTCGTAGTGGTGGGTGCGGGCCCCGCCGGCCTGAGTTGCGCGCTCGCCCTGGCTGCGCGTGGTGGCTCGGTAGTTGTCTACGAAGCGGCTGCCGAGCTAGGCGGACAGTATAAGTGGGCGGGAGACGTGCCCGGCAAGGAGCAATACGGCCGCTATCTCGGCTACCTGGCCGAGGAAGTTCGCCGTCTTGGAGTTGAAGTCAGGTTGGGAGTTACGGTCTCGCAGGACGGTATCGCTGCGGAAGAGCTGAAGCAGGCGGCAGCGATATTCTGGGCCGGAGGGGCGGTGCAGAAACCCCTGCAAATGGACAAGCTGACGGCTCCTATCGTGGAGGGCTGGCAGGTTTTCGAGAAGTTCGCGGCGAGCAAAGAGATTTCTACGGCCCAGGCAACACAGCTTGTAATAGTGGGCAGCGGACAGGTGGGCACGGACGCCGCCCTTTGGCTGGCAAGCAAGGGGTACGGCGTTACGCTCGTGGACCGCTTGCCGGACCCCCTGGCTGCTATGGGCACCCGCCGCTACGACTATGAACGCTCCCTGCAGACGCTAGGCGTGCGGACGATGTACGGATACGAAGTTACAGGAGGTGAAGTATCGGAGATTGTTGCTCAATCAGTAGAAAACGCGCAAGAGTTGCGGTTACATGCCGACATAGTAGTCAACGCCACCGGTCGGGTACCGAGAGCTAAGCCGGAGGCGCTCAAGAACGCCATTGCAATAGGTGATTGTGTGAAAGCCGGAAGTGCTCTCGATGCTGTACGTCAGGGTACCCTGCAGGGTGCATGGGCCTTCCAATCCAGGATTTAGAACAAAGGAGTAAGTATCATGGGTAAATATACCAAGGTCCGCAGGCTGGGTGCGATCCTGTTGAGCATGATCGCCATACTCACGCTCGCGGCATGCGGTAACGAAAGTCCTACTTCAACCCCCGTAACCGTGCCCGCCACGGCCACGACAGCAGCCATGCCTACGCAGGCGGCGCTAGAGGCCACAGCCACAACGGCTCTCGCAGGGATAACCCCCAGCACGTCCGCGCTACAGGGCACCGTCAAGGTCGGGATCATGCTGCCGCTGACGGGAAGCCAGGCGGAAGTCGGCAGTGACGAGAAACGCGGCTATGACATGGCCATCCAGGACATCAATGGCAAGGGCGGGATCTCAGGAGCGCAAATAGAAGCCGTATATGAGGACACCAAGGGCGACCCTACAACCTCAGCCCAGGCCGCGCAGCGCCTCATCAGTGAGGAGAAGGTCGTGGCGATACTTGGGGAGTATTCCAGTTCCACTACAGCAGCTACCTATGGCGTTTGTAAGCAGGCTCAGCAGCTTTGCATGCTGGTTGGCGGTTCTTCCATCTCGCTCGACACGGACTTCGGCGGTTCCCCCTGGTACTGGCACCTCTCCCCGTACGGCACATACTACGCGACGACCGCCAAGGCGTTTTTCCAATCATTGAGCCCCGCGCCCACCAGCATCGCGATCGTGTATGAGGACACCCTGTACGGAAGCAGTCTGTCTAATGCGCTAAAGGACGCTCTGGCAGACAGCGATATTAAGGTTGTCTCGTTCGAAAGCTTCACCGCGGGCTCTTCCGACTACAGTTCCCTCCTTACCAAGGTCCAGCAGACCAACCCCGACATACTGTTCATCAATTCATTTCCGCAGGACACGATAGCCCTCTGGACGCAAGCCAAGCAGCTGAACTTCGCGCCGAAAATGATGATAGGCACGGCGGGCGTGAGCTTCCCAGGCTTCCAGACAACGCTCGGCAAGGATGCCAACTTTGCCGCCGACATCGAGGTTTGGGTACCGTCAGTCAGCTACACGGGCACTAAAGACTGGGTAGCGCGCTTCAATACGGCCTACGGTAAAGATCCCACATACTGGGCTCCTATATCCTATATTAACCTGGAGGCGTTCGCTAAAGCCGTATCCGCCGCGGGCAGCCTTGACCAGGCTAAGATAGAGGCCGAGCTAGGGAAGGTCAAGTACGAC
>DATINP010000214.1:0-4728 GCA_035474135.1 Chloroflexia bacterium
ACCGTGCCATCAGGTTGCGTTCCTCGTCACTGTCAAACAGCGCCGCGGCATGGCTGAAGGCCTGGTCAGAAGTGACCTTATGAGGAACCGGGACGTTATGCTTAGACGAAAGGTTCTCGGCTGGATTTGGACTGAGAGGCATAAGGTGATTATATTGGCAGTATGGAAAGGGTGTCAACCGGCCTCGCGTCGGGCGATGGTGCATGGTATAATAAGCACGCCAATATCAACATGAATCGTACTACTTTCCGATAATTCCTATGTCTCTTTCACTCTACAGAAAATATCGCTCGCAGACTTTCGATGAGTTGGTGGGGCAAGAGCCGGTGGTCAAAACGTTGAAGAACGCCATTGCCACCGGGCGCATCGGCCATGCCTACTTATTCACAGGTCCTCGCGGCGTCGGCAAGACCAGTGCGGCGCGTCTGCTGGCTCGTGCGGCCAACTGTTTGTCAGAAGGGCCGGACAAGCCGTGCAATGAGTGCGCCAATTGTATCGCGGCCGGGCGAGACATCGCGACCGACCTGATCGAAATTGACGCTGCATCTAACACGGGTGTGGACAACATACGCGAGCTTATCGAGCGTGCCCAGTTCTCGCCATCTGTGTGGCGCACCAAGTGGTACATCATAGACGAAGTGCATATGTTGAGCGTGTCGGCCTTCAATGCCCTTCTCAAGACCCTGGAGGAGCCTCCTCCCCATGTATCGTTCATCCTGGCGACAACAGAGGTTCACAAGGTCCCGGCAACCGTAGCTTCGCGGTGCCAGCGCTTCGATTTCCGGCGTGTGCCACTGAAGGCAATGGTGGACAGGCTCGATTGGGTTTGCCAGCAAGAATCCATTGAGGTAGAAAGCGGCGCTCTCGAGCTTGTGGCGCGGCAGTCCACGGGTTCGTTGCGGGACGCCCTTTCGTTGATGGATCAATTGCGTGTTTTCTCCGAGGGCAAGATCACGCTGGCCGAAGTACAGGACATGCTTGGTGCGTCGGGTTCCGAGCGAGTGGCCGAATTCGTGGACCACTTGCTGGCGAGCGACCTGGCGTCCGGGTTGCGCCTGGTGAACAGCGTGTTGGACGAAGGGCTGGACGTGCGGCAGTTCAATCATCAGATAGTAGAGCACTTGCGCCAGTTGATGCTGATCAAGTCGGGGGCTGCGCAGGCCTCGGGCGGTTCGCTTCTGGATGTAACAGAGGAGATGAGGCGGCGAATGGAAGTCCAGGCAGAGAATGTGGCCCTGCCTGACCTGTTGCGCTGGACCAAGGTGTTCGCCGAGGCCGATGCCGAATTGCGGTCGACAGCCTACCGTCAGCTACCACTGGAGATGGCGCTCGTAAGTGCCATCCTTCCTCCTGTGCCTGATGCCGTCCCCGCGCCTGAGCGAGCCGTGGAGAGCAGCAAGGTGGTCAACCCGTCTGAGAGGCCGCGGCCCATTGCATCTGCACCTACAGCACCGCCTGTGGCGCAGCGTCGCGAGCCTGTCCAGGAGAAAGAAACACTTGGTGCGCCTCCACCCATGCATGTGGACCTTAGTGAATTCGCCAATGGAAACCACGCTACAGATATCACCACGCCGCCCAACGAAGACATTGGAGGTTCTGGCTCGAGTTCCGACCCGGCAGAGCTACCTCCGGAGGACGAAGACACCGGCGATGAGCTAAGCCGGTTGCGGAAGCTTTGGCCGCATTTGCTGGACCAACTCAACGCGCGTAGTAGAAATATGGCAGCCGTTTTTCGAGATCCCGCGCAGGTGCGCCCGTTCGCCGTGAACGGCAAAACCGTGACCATCAGTTTCCGCTACCCAATTCATGCTCAGCGTGCACGGGGCGATCAGCAGCGCCGGTGGGTGGAGCAATCGCTCGGCAACACGCTTGGCTATCCATGTTTGCTCGAAACCATTACTTTTGACGAGGAGGGCCGTGGGCCTAAGCGCGACGGCGACGCGGAAGGCGGCAAGCTCGCACCCCGCGCCCAAAAGGAAAAGCCCCCCGCCCCGCACGAAACACCACGAGGCCGAGCCGTAATGAACACGTTCGGCGTAGAAAAGTTCGAGGACGATTGACGAATTAAGACCGCTTGATAAGCAGTTTTTTCGTTGATTGTCCGCTAACAACACCTTAAGGAGACCAACCAACCATGGACAGCCGTATGATCAAACAACTACAGGATATGCAAAAGAAGATGGTGAAGGCGCAAGAAGACCTCGCGAATGAGACCGTTACAGGGAGCGCGGGCGGCGGTGCTGTAACAGTCGAGATGACCGGGCATCACATGGTGACTGCCGTTACTATTGATAAGGACGCCGTCGACCCCGACGATGTAGAAAGCCTCCAGGATATGGTGCTGGCCGCTTTCAACCAGGCGCTCGAAAAGGCCCAGGAAATGACCGAAAAGAAGATGGGCGCGATCACGGGCGGCATGAATCTCCCCGGTATGTTCTAGAACAGAAGCCTTGAAACATTCGTGCCCGTCAAGCGTAGATCCTGGTGAGGGATGCACGCGTAACACATGATAGAAAGTGCGCCGGCCATCCCCCGAGAAGCTTTTGGATTTCTGCATCTTCGTGCTCTTCGTGATCCGTCGTCGAACATCCGTCAACACCTATTACGTATCACGTACCGCAATAAAAGGAGCGTGATCGGTCCATGTTTGGTGCTGACTGGCTGGCAAACTTATTTCTGTCGGTGTTCCTGTTTGGCCTGATATTCACACTGGCGTCAGTCGCGCTTGGGTTCATTAGCGGAGGTCATGTTGGCGACGGCGGCAACGCAGTCGATGTTGGGCATGCCGGGCATGTGGGTGGACTCGGCCACGCTGGCACTGGTGGTCACACCACAACTGTTGGTGGCCACCCGATCCATATTAACCTGCCGGGACACCACGATATTGATATCCACGTAGGCGGCCATAACGCCGAGGCCGAACACGCAGGACACGATGGGCCGGGCATACTCAATATGCCCACTATTATGGCCTTTCTTACCTGGTTCGGCGGCATAGGCTATCTCCTACGCACATCGCTCTTGTTAAATGGCTATGTAGCCGCTATACTGGCTCTTGTTGGGGGAGTGGCGGGCGGCGCGATTATGTTCGTGCTGCTTGCTCGCGTGCTGTGGCCTATGATGACCCGGCCGCTTGACCGTGCCGATTACACTTTGCCCGGCACTGCCGCGAGAGTAACCAGTGGTATCCGAGCAGGAGGCGTTGGCGAGATTGTGTACAACAAGAACGGTACGCGCTTCATAGCGGGCGCGAAAAGTCTCGATTCGACCCCTATCGCAAGAGGCGCGGAAGTAGTAATCGTAAGTTACGAACGCGGCCTGGCTTATGTGCGTGATGTGGCTGCCATCCTGGACGGAAAAGAATAGAGCGTGGTCGGAACAAGGTCCACATTGGGAGAAGCGGCTTGTAATGGCGGAATAATGATTGAGGGGAGAAGTTAATGCCTGAACTCGTGATTATTGGTGCGTTGGTGCTCATCATCCTGATGGGATTGACATGGATCGTTAGCCTGGTTCGCAAAGTCGGCCCGAACGAAGCCCTGGTGATCTACGGTCTTGGTACAGGGAATCAGCCAAGAGTGATCAAGGGCGGCGGCGCTGTCGTAGTGCCTTTACTCCAAAGCTCGAAGATCCTGTCGCTGGAACTCATGTCGTTCGACGTAGCGCCGGTGCAGGACCTGTACACCAAACAAGGCGTCGCAGTGAACGTCGAGGCCGTAGCGCAGATCAAGATCAAGAGCGACCCCGACTCGATCCGCACCGCGGCAGAGCAATTGCTGACCAAGAACGCAGTAGAGCGCGAAGGTTTGATTCGGCTGGTAATGGAGGGCCACTTGCGCGGTATCGTGGGCCAGCTAACGGTCGAGGAGATCGTGAAGCAGCCTGAGATGGTCGCCGATAGAATGCGCGCCACCTCTGCCGAAGACATGGACAAGATGGGCCTGGTAATCGTGTCGTTCACAATTAAAGAGGTGCGCGACAAGAACGAGTACATCGTGAACATGGGTCTGCCTGACATAGCAGCCATCAAGCGCAACGCGAACATCGCCTCAGCAGAGGCCGAACGCGACACCGAAATCAAGAGAGCGCAAGCGCTGCGCGAGTCTGCTATCGCACGCGCCCAGGCCGACCAGGAGCGCGTTATGGCAGAGACCGCCTCTGCCGCCAAGCAGGCTGAGGCTCAACGTGACCTCGAACTCAAGCGGGCCGACTATATGGCTTCTGTTCGTAAGCAACAGGCAACGGCCGACAAGACCTACGATATCCAGACGAACATCATGCAACAGCAAGTTGTCGCCGAGCAGGTGGGCGTCGAGAGGGTACAACGTGAGGAGCAGATCAAGGTGCAGGACGCGGAAATCAAGCGTCGCGAGCGCGAACTGATCGCGACCGTGTTGAAGCCGGCCGAGGTCGAGCGCCAGAAGATCGAAACTCTGGCCGAAGCCGAGAAGCAGAAGCGTTCTATCGAATCGCAGGGTGATGCAGAGGCTGCCCGCCAGCAAGGTCAGGGCGATGCCGACGCGCAAAGGGCCGTAGGTTTGGCTGAAGCCGATGTAATCAGGGCGAAAGGTCAGGCCGAGGCCGACGCGATGCACCTCCGCGCAGGAGCCTTCCGCGAGTATAACCAGGCTGCTGTGCTTGACAAGTTCCTGACCCAGCTACCAGATGTCGCACGTGCTATCTCTGAGCCTCTGACCCAGGTAGACAAGATCACGATTGTGTCGACCG
>DATINP010000215.1:0-15664 GCA_035474135.1 Chloroflexia bacterium
CTTGATTTTATTATTTTTTAACGAACGCTCAGAGGTTCGGCTTTTTCTTGGGCGGCGGCGGGTTTTCGCCGGCGGCCTTGCGCAGTTCGGCTTCCTGCCGCGCCAGTTCCGCCTCGCGGTCGCGCGCCGCCTTGAGCTTGGCGCGCTCGCTGGCGCCGACATCCTGCACCACCGCTTCGGCTGCGGCCCGTTGGCGTACCCCGTTATTCGTGGTGGTTGCTGGGAACTTTGGCGGGCGCCTGGGTGCTGGCGGTGTGGGCGTATTACGGGTTGTACATATCGCCTGTAATGACCTCGGTGAGCGCGCTGCTGGCTCCGAAGACTGGACAAGAACCGACGGTGCGCTGGCCCGGCGGCCTACCCGAACTGGCGGCCTGGACCGCTGACTACGTGGTGAGCCTTTTGCCCATCGTGCTGGCGGTGGTGGGCCTTGCGCTGTTATTTGTGCGCAAGCATCGATCGCCGGGAGCGAGACGGGCCTTAGCTTTGCTCGTCCTTTGGGCGCTGATTTTACCCGTCTTTTTCCTTGTGAACTACAAGGTAGACATGATCGGCAAGCACCTCTTTTTCACGATGGTGCCTATAGCAGTGGCGGGCGGGGTAGCCCTGTTCGCGTTGGCGCGTCGCGGCAGGTGGGGCGCTGCGCTGGCCGGGTTGGGCATGGCACTGGTGGCGTGGCAGGGAATTATATTCTGGATAGCGCGTCTGGTGGGGCAAAGTAGTTGAGCCCACGCGCTACTGTCGCCGAAAGCCTACGCGCACTGGGGCGTGGCTTGCGTGAGCCACGTTTCTACATGGCACTGTTAGTGGCCCTCATCGCGTGGACGGCGGCTTACCAGTACAAGCGCGACTACACCGTAGAGGTGGCCGATCTCAGATCGACCCCTTACCTATCGGGCTTCAATGACATCGAGAAGAGCACCACCGATCCAACACTCTCCTACCGTTGGAGCAAAGGGTCAGCCGAAGTGGACTTTCCGGGCATCGGCAACCAGCCCGTGCAGATCACCATCTCTACCATCGGGGCGAGGCCCAACGGCGAGCCTCCGGCGATCATGTTCACGGCGCGAGGCGAGCAATTCACCTTGCAAACCCAGGCTGGGGAACACAGCGACACCTTCTTCGTGGATCGCGGTACGCAACCACTTGATGGCGATCTCGATATCCACTTCAGCGTGCCCGCCTTCACACCGCCCGGTGACGCGCGCGAACTGGGTGTGATCATCAGGCGCGTGGTTGTTCAACCCGCCGACTACGGCGTTCGCCCGCCTGTGTTTCCCCCTGTTGGCACGCTTGGTCTGCTGATGGTGGGGCTGGTGGGGCTATATGGACTGTTCCTGTTACTGTCGCGAAGGCGGACGTGGGCTTTGGGTGCGGTGTGGGCGGGGGCGTTGCTCGCCACGCTGGGCATCCTGTTCGCCCGGCCCGACCTCGCTCTGCTGGCAGACGAATTGCCTGTAGTGCTGGCGTGGGCGATCGGGTTGGGGCTTGCGGCGCAGGGTTGTATGGCTCTGCTCTTGCGAAGGGGTAGTGAGGCCAGGTACCCCGTGCCTCTCGCGTTGGCTCTATTGGCCTTCGCCTTCGCCTTCATGCTGCGTTTCGGTGGCCTGATCTACCCTCAGTTCCTCACAAGCGACCTGCTCCTGCACGTACACAATGTCCAGGACGTGCTGGGCGGCAATCTCGTCTTCACCGAGCCTCTGCCCGACGGTAGAGCCGTCCCCTACCCACCTGCCTACTATTTGCTTGTAAGCGCGTTGTCCATCTTCACGGGCAACTCGGACGCCGGGCTGGGACTGGCTCTCAAGTGGAGCGCGTCTGTGCTCGACGCTGTCGCTTGCCTGGCGCTGTTGTGGGCCGGGTCGCATGTTTGGACGACGGACGACGGACGACGGACGACTGCTTCTTCCCGTCGTTCCGTCTCGTGCAGCCAGTCGGGCGCTCTGGCCGCACTCGCTTATCTGGCTGTGCCGGGCGTGTTTGACCTATTTTCAGCAGGCAACTATACCAACCTGTTTGGCCAGAGCGTGCTCAATATCACCCTGCTTGGTGGGCTGATTTATCTTGCAGACAGGGGTGGCTTGGGCCGTGCGGCACCCCTGCTTTTAGCGCTCGGATTCGGCTTGACGATGCTTGGGCACTACGGTATGATGTTAGGTACGCTCGGAATCCTGGGGATTTTCGCGCTCTGGACTTTGATAATAACACTACGAAAATCCGGCGAGCCGGCTCGCGCATGGATACTGCTTGGTGCAGGGGGCGCGGCTTTGTTGGGCAGTTTCGTGCTCTACTACTGGCGATTCCTGGAGAACATAGCCGGGCAGTTCGGCGACTTCTTCGGCAAGCTAGGCGGCACTTCCTCAAGCCCTGTATCAGCCACCGGAGACTCCGTCAAACCGAGCTTCGGCGAGTCGGTGTTGAAACTGCCGGGCAAGGCGGGCCAACTGTTGGGTGGCTTGACCGCCATTACGGGTCTGGCGGGTGTTGCGCTGTTGCCGCGCACCATGGCTGCCGTGCGCGCCCTGCTCCTGTCGTGGCTCGCGGCCACACTTGTGTTCGCACTCCTCGACCAGGCCGTAGGCGACTCGGTGCGCTGGTACTATCTGGGGGCTGTGCCCCTGGCGCTGCTGGCCGGGCGTTTCCTTTCGCTGCTGGCGGCACGCCGTGGTCCTGCTCGGCTGATTACCGCCCTCCTGGTCGCGGTGACGCTGTTGCAAATGCTCACGTACTGGGTGGGATTGATTTATACTCGTTATCACTAGCCCAGCACCGGATGAACAAGGCTGCTTACCGCAGAATATTAGACTCCACTACTTGACATAATGAGAGAAGACCTTTACAGAGACCTATACGAGAAAGAGCACACCCACTGGTGGCACTTTGGCAAGCGAGGAATCGAGTTCGCTCTGCTGAGGCGCTTCCTGCCGAAGGGCAAGCGGGCCGACCGTCGCGCACTCGACCTGGGATGCGGCACAGGCCTGAACATCGAACAGATGTCGCGCTATGCCGAGGTTACGGGCACCGACTACGTGGATGAGGCGCTACACTTCTGTCTGGCGCGCGGTCACAAGCGGCTATGCAAGGCCGACGCGGCGCTGCTCCCGTTCAAGGACAGCTACTTCGACATCGCCACTGCCCTCGACGTGATCGAGCACCTGGACGACGACCTGGTCGCGCTCGAGGAGTTGTATCGCGTGATGAAGCCAGGAGGTCTGCTGATAGTGAGCGTGCCCGCCTACAAGTTCCTGTGGACCTACTGGGACGATATACTCGGTCACAGGCGGCGTTATACCACCGGCATGCTCGGTAAAGTCATGGAGCAGGCCGGGTTTACGGTGCGCAAGCTGAGCTACAGCAACCTGCTGATACTGTTGCCTGCGGTCCTGGTGCGCATGGTCAAGAGCCTGCTGTTGAAGTCTGCCAGGCGTAGCGGCAAAGCGCGCGATCCTGAGAGCGACTTCATGACTCTGCCTGGGCCGCTGAACAGCCTTCTAATTGCCTACTATCGACTGGAGGCGTGGGTGTTACAACGGGCGCGGCTACCGTTCGGCCTATCCGTGGTATGCGTGGCGCAACGGCCTTATGAGACGGATAAAGATGGCCGGAGCAACTGAGGTCGCGGCGGGGCGCGGCGTAGCGCGTTCGCAACGGCTGGACGCGGCTCTTGTGTGGGTCGAATTGCAGGCGCCTCGCATACTAGCGTGCATGATCGTGCTCTGGATCGCTTTGATTTTCGTTGCCAGCGTGTACAAGTACGAAACCTACGGGCAGGGCTACGACCAGGTGGACTTCGAGCAGGCAATCTGGAACACTACCCAGGGCAGGCCGATGGAGGACTCGCGCTTCAACTTCACCGGCTCAGTGTTTGGGATGGACTGGATGCCGATGCTCTTCTTCTTCGTGCCCTTCTACGCCATCATCCCATCGGCTCATACGCTCTTTTTCCTGCAAATCCTGGGCACCGCGCTGGGCGCCATCCCGGTCTACTGGATCGCGCGCGACAAACTGGCGAGCAAGGTCGCCGGGTTGGGGTTCGCGCTGGCTTACTTGCTCTATCCTGTCATGTTGCATGGAGTGCTGAACCCATTCCAGGTGCGGCTCTTTTCGGTGACGCTGCTGTTGTTCGCGTTCTACTGGTACGAAAAAGGGAACAGGCTGTGGTTCTGGGTGGCCGCGCTGGTGGCTGTGCTGGCCCGCAGCGACGTAGCGTTCGTGATTGCCATGTTCGGCATATACGGCCTGCTGACCCGCAAGAAGTGGCCCGACGTGGTCGCGCCGCTGGGCGTGGGGCTGGTCTACTTTGCGCTTGCCACCTTCGTGCTCGTACCCGCATTCGCCTATCCGGGTGCGTTCGCGCCTCCCACCGGGCCGATAACCGACCCAATGCAGTGTTGGCCCTGTGGGATTAGCCCCCAATTGGCCTACTACGGTAACCTCGGTAGCACAGGGCCGGAGATCATATGGCACCTAGTCAGCGACCCCTTGAATACGATCCAGATCATGTTCACGCCCGAAAAGATCGGGTACATGTTGCTGCTGCTGGTGCCTCTCCTGTTCCTGCCACTGCTATCGGCGCGGCCTCTCGTGCTGGGTTTGCCCATACTCGCGCTCAATCTGCTGTCGAACCGCGCGGCCCAGTACGACTACCAGCACCATTACAGCTTGCTACTTGTGCCGGGGCTTTTCGCCGCTGCCATATACGGGGCAAGCAAACTTGTGGAGTGGTGGGCGAAGCGACGACCGACGACGGACGGCGGACGGCGGACGACGGCGAAGCAATTTGCAATCGTGCTTGTGGCTGTTCTCGTGGCGTGGGGGGTGATCATGCAGGGGCCTTACAAGAACCCTGCCGTGAGGGCGTTCCTCTACCCTGAGCCGCCCGCGACCGTAGCCGCGGCCAACGAACTGGTTAAGATGGTGCCTCAGGATGCGAAGGTTGCGGTTAGCTCGAAGCTTGCGCCCCATTTGCTGCCCAGACGTTATATCTATAACTTCCCGCCCGCGCCCTACTCGCCCTACAACTTCGATACGCACCATCGCGCCGATTACGCCGACCTGGACTACATCCTGGTAGACTCGGATGCGGGTGCGCTGCCTATGGACGCCAACAAGCTCGACGGCAAAACCGGGCTGGAGGTGTTGCAAAGCCTGCCGGAATGGCATCTTGTAGTGGAAAAAGAGAACTTGCTCCTATATCAAAGAAAATGACGAATAAGGAAAGCCAGGATAACAAATATGACCGCATCAAATAACATACCTCTGGTGCCGATGGGACTGGTTGCCGACCAGGAAGCCAACCAACTGCTGATCGAGTGGAACGATGGCGTAACCACGCGTTACCCGATTGAGTGGCTGCGTTGGCAGTGCCCATGCGCACTCTGTCGCGGCGAAATGGGCGTGCCAGGCCGCCTGTCGCACGTAAAGACGCTCACTCCTGACGAGACGCGCCTCGAAGACGCCCAGCCCATCGGCAGGTACGGCATCATGCTCTACTGGGGCGACGGCCACCATGACGGCATCTTCACCTACGACTGGCTGAGGAATAACTCGCAGGACGAGAATGCGCCTGCCGAGCCGCTTACCGACGTATGACAGCGACATCATGAGTATGCTTACCCCCGAACATAGACCGCCCAACGACCCGGCTCTAGAGGCCGAACTGGCTGGCGCCATAGAACCATGGCTGGCGCACATGACCTGGCGCAAGGACTTCGCTGAGTGGCGCAAGCGACGTATCAGGCAGGAAGAATACCAGCAGGCTAACATGAAGGACCTGGCGCAGGCGCTTGGCGCGAACGTCGAAGGCAAGAGTATGCTCGACCTGGGCGCGGGCATGGGCGGGCTGTCAGTGGCTGTGATGTTGGAGTACGGCGACAGGGGCTTGCACTTGCAATCGATGGATTACAACCCCGACTATTGCCAAATAGCACGCTTACGCGCCAGGCGATACGGGCTGACGCTGCCTATCACGGTCGCCGCGGGCGAGCATCTCCCCTACCCCGACGCCTCCTTCGACTTGATCACCTGCCTGGATGTGCTGGAACACGTCGCCAGCACCGACGAAGTGTTACGGGAGATGAGGAGGGTGCTGAAGCCGGGAGGTATCGTGCTCACTACGATCCCCAACCGCCGGGCCTTTCGCGATCCGCACTACCACCTACCCTTGATCAACTGGCTACCCAGGCCGCTGGCCGAGGCGATAGTTCGGCGGTCGGGACATAGCAAGAGCGGTGGCCCCCTTCAGGACAGGCAGGAGCTTTCCGAACTGAGCACCTACACGTGGGCCGCGTTCAAGCGTGCCGCCGAAGCCGCGGGCTTTGCGGTACGTGACCAGGTGCTGTGGCGCATAAGCCACGGCGAGATCCGCCAACTTCACGGCTGGCGCCGCGCCGTCCTCGCGTTCACACAAAAGACTCGCCTCCTGACCCCGCTCTATCGCCTCTACCGCTACGGCTGGGAAGGCACCTACCAAATCAGCCTGAGACGGACGACAGACGACAGGCGACGGACAACGTTGCAGTAACTTCTGTCGTCTGCCGTCTGCCGTCTGTATTTACACCATGAAGATTGCACTGTACAACCTGACTACCACTACTCGCTGGGGCGGGGTGGAGAACTTTGTGTGGGAGGTCGCCGCGCAAATGGCCGCGCGCGGTCACACAGTGCATATTTTGGGGGGGGCAGGCAAGATCGAAGGGCAGGCTGTGCCGGGAGTGCGCGTGCGGCGATTCCCCTACGTGGACCGAGATATATGGCGCAGGATACCCCTGCTCGGCAGGCAATACACCCTGACCAAGATGCTGGAGCGCACGAGCATGGCGCCCTTCGCTCTGCCCGCGCTGCTGGCCGGGCGTTACGACGTGGTGCACATCCAGAAGCCGTACGACCTGCCCACGGGCGCGCTCGCCAAGCTCTCGGGCGCGAAGCTGTTGTTCGGGTGCCACGGCAAAGATTTCTGGCCGGGTGACCGTTTCTTCGTGCGGTGGGCCGATGCTTCGGTGTCGGCCAGCAAGTACAATGCCGGACAGGTGCATAAGCGTTACGGTATAGACCCGGTAGTGGTCTACAACGGGGTAGACCTGAGCATGTTCAAGCCCGAAGGTGAGGACGACCGCGCTGTACTGTCTGAATATGGCCTTGATTCGACCCCTCTTCATAGCGCTCTGCTATATGCCGGGCGGCTGGTGCGGTGGAAGGGCGTCGAGTATCTCATTCGTGCCCTGCCCTTGATAGCACCCGCGGGCACACCACTCTGGATCGCAGGGGAGGGACCTTATGAGGGCGACTTGCGCGCACTGGCGGCTAAGATGGGCGTGACCGATCAGGTGCATTTCCTGGGGCGGGCCGAGCAGGCGAAACTGGCCGCGCTTTATCGCTCGTGCGCTACTCTCGTAGCGACCTCGTTCGTGAACGAGACCTTCGGCATGGCCCTATGCGAGGCGATGGCCTGCGGCGCGCCCGTGGTGGCCTCAGACTTCGGCGGCTTCCGCGAGGTGGTCCTTGACGGCGAAACGGGCCTTTTAGCGCACCCGCAAGACCCCGACGATCTCGCCCGCAAGATAAACACGCTGCTCGCCGACCGCGAACTGGCCGCGCGTATGGGAGCCGAGGGCAGGAAGCGCGTGGACGAGCTTTTTAGCTGGCGGGCGGTGGGTGACAGGCTGGAGGAGGTGTACAGGTGTCTCGCACCCTCCTCTACGTAGCCTACCCGATGCGGCTCGACCTGGGCGCCGCCAACGCGATCCAGACCTATAACACGGTGCGTGAACTTCAAGCCTTAGTGCCTGATATGCGGCTGGTAATACCCCGCTGGCTAAACGAGCCGAGCGCCTTCACCGAGTTGGGCGCGGTGCATTTGCCCCGACCTGCTGTACACAAGCTGTCCCGAATATTGCCGTGGGGCGGGTGGTCTTATATAGAGCGCACCCTCTACTCGCTCATGCTCGTTACTTTGCTGGTGGCGTGCCGGGTCACGGGGCACGGTTACAGGGTGCTTTATGTGCGCGACACCGTGTGTGCAGCGTGGCTGGGCTTGCTGAGGCAGTTGCATGGGGCGCGGATCGTGTACGAGGTGCACGACCTTGAGGCCGACCACCCGAGCAGGGCGTCGAAGTGGCCTCGCGCGTTCTGGGCGCGCTTCCTGCCCTGGCTTGACCACATTGCACTGTCGCGCGCCAACAGGATAGTGTCGCTGACGCAGACGTTCAAGGATTGGGCTGTACAAAAAGGCGTCAAGAAAGCGCAGTCAATCGCTGTGATTCCCGACGCGTTCGACCCCGATTTATATTATCCTGTAGATACGGGCATGGCGAGGCGCGAAGCAGGTTTGCTCGAGAAGGCATTCGTCATGGGCTACGCGGGCCTGACCTTCTCGTACCGGAATCTGGACTTGCTGGTAGAAGCGTTCGCGCAGGTCGCCGCGAGCAATCATGATGCACTACTATTGCTGGTGGGTGGTCGCCCACAGGAGGTAGACGAACTGCGAACTCTGGCAGGAAAGCTACATATCCCACAAGAGCAGATCATGTTGACCGGGCAGGTCGAACAGACGCGCTCGGCCCTGTACGTGCAGTGTGCTGATGTGTTGGCGATCCCCGATACGGTGACGGGCATGACGGCATCCCCCCTCAAGCTGTTCGAGTACATGGCGTCGGGCAAGCCTATTATTTGCAAAGATATGCCCGCCCTGCGCGAGATCGTGAATGAGGACGTGGCCCTATTCTTCGAGGGTGGCGATGTGAACAGCCTTGCCGCTGGATTGCGCGCGCTAATGGACGATCCGCCGCGCCGGGAGCGCATGGGCAAAGCGGCTCTGGCTCAATCTGCCGGGTACACCTATGCGGCACGCGCCCGCAGGATCGCGGAGGTGGTGCGTGGTGTCAGGTAGGACGACCGACGACGGACGACCGACGACTGGAGAGGGGAGTAATGTCGTTTCGGGTGGCCCATCCTCCTTCGTCCGTCGACTATTAAATCGTCCACTGGTCTTGCTAATCGCTCTCTTTATAGTGCTGGCGCCCCTGGCAACGAAGCGCATCTACGCCAGCGATGAGATTAAGTACTTCGCCTACACACATTCGCTTTTTTTCGACCACGACCTCGATTTCAGCAACGACTATTACCACTGGTACCAGGCTGACCCGGTAAAGTTCAAGGCAATCTACACCGATCTCCTCCAGACGCGCGAGCGGCTGACGGGCTTGCCGACCAATGAAGCACCCATCGGCACCGGGCTGTTCTGGATGCCCTCGTATGCTCTGGCGCACGTCTATGCGCTTACCGCGAACGCACTGGGCGTGAACGTGCAGGCCGATGGCTGGTCTGACCCCTACATCTGGGCTGTGTGCCTGACTTCGTACCTATTCGGTTGTTTGGGTCTGTTGTTATGCTGGTCGCTGGCGAAAGATTTCTTCGGCAAAAGGCTGTCGGCGTTCGCGGTCGTTGTCATCTGGTTCTCCACGTCGCTGGTGTTCTACACGGTGATAGCGCCTCCGTGGTCGCATGCCACCTCCCTGCTTGCTGTCACGCTCTTTATCTGGTACTGGCACCGCACGCGCAAGACGGAAGGTCGTCTATGGTGGCAATGGGCGTTGCTGGGTGTACTGGGCGGGGTGTTGATGCTTGTGCGTGAACAGGACGCGCTATTCCTGATTATCCCGGGGCTGGAGGCGCTGGTAGCACTGGTCATGCTGTGGCGCGAGCGCAAGCCGGGTTGGCTCGTGCACGCCCGCAGGTGGGTGTTTGGCGTGATCGTCATGGGTGCGGCGGCGTTCGTGGCGTTCATCCCACAGTTGATAGCCTACAAGGTGATTACCGGGAGGTTTGGGCCGTCGCAGGTGGTGGCGGGCAAGCTCAATTGGACCTCGCCTAACTTCTTCAACGTGTTGTTCAATCCCGAACACGGCATGATCCCCTGGACGCCTATCATAGCGGTATGCCTCATAGGGCTGGCGTTCTTCTGGCGTCGCGACAGGTTGTTCGCGGGGGCGCTGGCAGTGGCCTTTTTCTTGCAGGTGTACGTGGCAGGCTCGTTCCTGACCTGGCAAAGCGCAAGCTCGTTCGGCCAGCGCCGTTTTATCAACTGCACCCTACTGTTTGTGCTGGGGCTGGCTGCGATCCTATCCTGGGCGATAGCGCGCGGTGTGCCACGCTGGATCGTGGTGGCGGTGCCCGTGTTGTTCGTTTTGTGGAACGCAGGGCTGCTTATGCAGTATGCTTTATGGTGTTCGCCCCAGCGACAGGGGTTGGATTGGGCGACTGTACTCAAGGGGCAGATGGAGATCCCGCTCAAAGCGCCTGGCCTCGTGTGGGACTTCCTGTTCAACCGCGCCAGCTTCTACCGCAAACTGCCAACCTGCTGACGACGGGGATTGAAACACAAAGACGCAAAGATCGCAAAGAGATGGGAATTGATCACGAAGACCACGAAGGCTAAGAGATCACGAAGATTAATTATGAAGGATTAAGAGATGAAGGACGTTTTCCGTCGTCGGTCGTCGGTCGTCGGTCGTCCAACATGTACCATGATATCTGATAGACTGCTAAACCAAGTTGTGTGTGTGAACGCTGAGTGCAGGGCCGGGGGAGCGCCCCACCTGGACTTGCGCGACGGCGTGCTGGTGTGCCCGCGCTGCGGGCGTGTCTACCCACTTGTTGACAACGCGTATATAGACCTGATGCCGCCTCAGGAGGGCGCGCACGAGTCGCTCTACGTGTCGCATGAAGGCGAGTTCGAGGAGACCCTCGACTACAAGCGCATCGGCCTGCCCGTGCTTGGGGCCGGGGTGCGGCAGAGGGCTATCCGTCGGATGCTCAAGCCCACACGAAGTGACAGGCTTATTGAGTTGGGCTGCGGTAACGGCAAGTTCGTTTACTGGAACCGCAAAGTAGTAGATTGGGCCGTGGGCATTGACCCCGCGCCTCTGTTCGCCAAAGAAGCCGTGAACGAGATCGATCTGTGCATGGCCGACGCTCGTGCTCTCCCATTCGGAGACGGCGCGTTCACTGCCGCGCTCTCGATTGACGTGCTGGAACATCTGCCTCTACCCGATTTCCGCCTTTATTTGTGCGAGGCGCACAGGGTGGTCGCGCCGGGGGGCCGCATCTTCATCTTCTCGAATACGCGTGAGGGGTCGCGCCTCGACTTCATCGTGAAGACCACGCGGCGCGTGTCGAAGTGGCTGGGCGAGCGAGGCGTGCTGGACGATAGCCGTGATCGTCTGCGCAAGTCCGACCACGTGAAGGCCGTGGAGACCTACCCGCAACTTGAGGCGGTACTGAACGAATGCGGCTGGCGCGTGGAAAAGGTGATCTTCTGGAACGGACTGTTCCAAAGCCTGATAGAGAACCTGCTGGTCAAACTGGGCGAGTCGCTGGTACGTAGGGTGCGCCGCGGCGGCAGGATCAACGGCGAAAGTGCCGGCGAGCAGGAAAAGGGAGAGGACGCGCTCAGGTCTTCGATGCGCGGCACGCTGGCGAAGCGCGGCTGGACCTACAGGGCCATGCGTCTGCTGACCGAGCTGATGTGGCTCGACCTGGCTTTGTTCGGCAAGTGGCGAGCGGGGCCGTATTTCGTGCTGGGTGTGCGCGAGGATAAGCCTTGAGAGTGCTCTATGTGGCGTCTGCGATAGAGGTGGGGGGCACGTCCGGCGGTTCGACACACGTGAACGAAGTGGCTTGCGGCTTGCGTGCACTGGGCCACGACGTGCTCGTGGTGGCGAGGGAGGACGACGGACGACGGACGACCGACGACTGGATGCGTGCTGCGTCATACGTCATGCGTGACTTACGATCTAAAATCTACGATCTACGACTCTCACGGTCGTCGGTCGTCGGTCGTCGGTCGTCATTACCTAACTGTCCCGTACCTTTGCGCACGGTGCGACCGCGCAAGGAACTTGCTCTACTGGGACTGGGCGTTGTGTCGAAGGCGCTCCGTGACTTCTGCCCCGATGTGGTAATGGAGCGGTTTTATAACTTCGCGGGCGCCGGGATTTGGCTCGCGCACAGGCGCGGCATACCATCCCTGCTGGAGGTAAACGCGCCGCTGGTCGACCCACCGGGCAGTGCCAAGAGCAAATTGGACAGGCTACTGCTGGGGAGCATGCGCCGGTGGGCGGTACGGCAGGCGAAGTGGAGTGCCGCTATCGTAACCCCTCTGAACACGACTGTGCCCCCCGGAGTGCCACGTAAGAAGATTCACGAGCTACCGTGGGGCGCAAATGTGACGCGCTTCGATCCCCAGGTGCGCATGACGAGGCGCGCCGAACTAACTGCTCTGGCCGTCCAATACCAGTTGGACACGAGCGGTCCCGTTGCGGTGTTCCTGGGCAGTTTCCGGGCATGGCACGGCGTGGCGGGGTTCGTGGAGGCAGCGCACAAGCTGATCGCGGGCGGGAGCACTCTGTCTTTTCTGGCGATCGGCGGTGGGCCTGAGCTTGCCGCGTTGGAGGGGCGTTCGGAAGAATGGGGTTTGCCCAAGGGGAGGCTGGTTTTTACCGGTGCACAGCCGCACGACAGGGTGCCACTCCTGCTTGGCTTGGCCGACATCGGGGTCGCACCGTTCGACCTCTCGGCCCACGCACCTCTGCGCACGTTCGGCTTCTACTGGTCGCCGCTCAAAGTGTTCGAGTACATGGCGATGGGTCTGCCTGTGATCACGGTAGACGTGCCGCCGCTGAACGGCATCGTGCGCGAAGGACAGGAGGGACTGCTCTACCCGTCGGGCGATGTCAATGCGCTGGTGGACGCACTCTCACGTTTGGAGGGAGATGGGGAAATGCGCGCTGGGATGGGCGTATCGGCACGCGAGCGCGTGGTGGAACACTATAGCTGGCAGGCGCATTGCAAGGCGCTCGAGGGGATCTTGCGGGAGATAGCAATATGACGACGGACGACCGACGACAGACGACCCCGTCACCCTTTCGCCGTCGGTCGTCCGTCGTCGGTCGTCCGTCCAAAGGATAGCACCCTGAACGTAGTCCTGATAACCGATGTATTTCCGCCCAGGAGCGGCGGCAGTGGGTGGAGCACCTTTTACCTGGGCAAGGCGTTAGCCGAACGCGGGCATGAGGTGCGCGTGCTGCGTCCCGGTTACGGCGAAAACGTGCCTCGCCCCGCCCTGCGCGCCGATACGTACGAGGGCATGTCTGTCGAGTGGGTGCTGGTGCCGCCTGCGCCCCGGTGGGCCCAGAAGGTTGGCCTGGCTAAGGCCTGGCAGGAGCGTGTCGCTCGACGTTTGCTGGCGAAGCGCGCTTGCAAGCTCGCGATGATGGGCAAGGCCGACGTCCTGCATGGACAGCATAAGGTATCGGCCGGTGCGGCATCTATCGCGGCGCGTGGGGCACGTGCGCGCGGGGCAAAGGTGGTGTCGGTGGCGACTGTGCGCGACTACTGGCCGCTCTGTCCGGTCAGCACGCGCCTCTTCACCGTACCGTCAGTGGGAACCTTCGAGTGCCGTGAATGTCACAAGTTCTGGCATTATGCCGGCGCACTCGTATTTCCGTTGCGCCTTGGACCTATGCAGAAATTATACTGGCCCAGTCTCTTTTTTTCCGGCTTGAGAAAGGCACTCAAAGTACGGGCGGTACATTTAGCGTTCGCCCTTCCGCGGTGGTTGGCGACCCTGGCTAATAGCAGGTTGCTAGCACAGTGCGACGCTGTTGTGGGTGTGAGCAGGTACGTGCGCGACGAACTGGCGATGAGCGGGCGGGTTGAGGGCACCAAGCTACATAGCATCCCCAACTTGGTGCACCTGCCCAGCGTGGAGCGTGCTCTTTCGGGCGCTTGGCCACTCAGCGACGTATCCCAGCAGGACGATTTCGCGCTGTTCGTGGGCAAGCTGGACGAGAACAAGGGCGCAGATATGCTGCCAGTCACAAACCTGCATATGCCGATCGTAGTCGTGGGCGATGGGCCGGAAAAGAAGTACCTGGAGATCGAGGGAGAGGGGTCGAGCATTGACTTCAGGTTCTACGACTGGCTGGACAACGACGCCATACTGCGCCTGATGAGGGCCGCGCGGGTACTCCTCTTTCCCTCGGCGTGGCAGGAGCCGTTGAGCAGGGTGCTGCTGGAAGGGTGCGCTGCGGGCGCTGCTATCGTTGCGCTCAACACGGGCGGCACAGCCGACATCATCACGCACGGCGAGAGCGGCTGGCTGGCCGTTGATGAAGCCGGGTTCGCGGAGGGTGCGCGGCTCGTGGCAAAGGACGACGCGCTCAATCGCCACCTGCGCGAGGGCGCACGCAAGCGGGCCGAAACCGGGTTTGCCGCGCCCGTGGTCTCCGCCCAAATCGAGGCGCTGTATGCTTCCTTGCTCGATGACGTGGGGGGCCGAGCGTCATGAGGCTAGCCTACTGCGTGCGCGCGATATACCCCCAGCATGGCTATGGAGGGCTGGAACGCTCGGCCACCTCGCTGATGGAGCATCTGCTCATGCAGGGAGTGGACGTTGCGCTCTTCACGCGTGCTCTGCCACCCGGACAGCCTGTGCGCCCACCTGCAGGCGCGGCGGGCCGCCTGACCGTCCACGCCGTGCGCTATGGGAGACTGCCCCTGCCACCAAACGGCATCCCCGCACGTCTGACCAACTACAGGGCGTTCGTGAACGACATGGGGCGGCGCGTGGCGGGGCTGGCTTATGGCGGGCACGTACAGGGCATCTATGCGCACGGCCTCTGCGCCTGGGGTGTGCGTCGCGCCTCCGAGTGGGGTGTACCTATGGTAGCCAACCCCCACGGCATGGAGGAGTTCAAGGTGCGCGACCCATTGAAGCGGCTGGCCTACGCTCCCTTCCGTGCCATGATGCGCGCAGGGTGCCGGGCGGCAGATCGCGTGGTGGCGACCGACCGGGCCATGCGAGACGAGGTAGCACGTCTACTTGACATAACGAGTAACAGGGTTATGGTCCTGCCCAACGGGGTGGACGTGGCCGCGCTCCAGGCGCTGGTTAGTGCGGACGTGCAGGCCGAACTACGGGCACGACTTTCGCTTCCCGGTCAAAACGAGGCAGTGATGCTGGGCATCAGTGTGGGGCGTATGGAGGCCAACAAGGGCTTTGACCATCTATTGCGCGCGCTTGCCTCGGTGGAAGACGTGGGCGAATCGACGCGTTGGGTGTTCGTAGGCGAGGGATCGCTCAGGGAGCAACTCACGTCGCTCGCGACCGAGCTTGGACTCGGCGAGCGCGTGGTCTTTACGGGCAGTCTGACCGACCTCGAGTTACACAGCCTGTATGCGATGTGCGACCTGTTCGCGCACCCAACGTTGTATGAAGGTAGCTCGCTAGTCACACTAGAGGCGATGGCACACGCTCTGCCCATAGTGGCAAGCGCCGTGGGCGGGATACCGGACAAGGTGCGCGACGGCGTGACGGGTTGGCTGGTGCCGCCTGGAGACGACGCCGCGCTGCGCGACAGGCTACAATGGATGCTGCAACACCCCGTTGAGCGTGCCGACATGGGACGTCGGGGTATGCAGGTCGCGAAAAGCGAGTTCAGCTGGGAGAAAGTTGCATTGCAGACCAAAGAGTTATTTGAGGCACTGGCCGAGGAGAAGGCGACGTGCTAGATGTGCTGAAGTGGGTGCTGGGATTGCCTGTACTGGTGTTCATGCTATATGCGCCGGGGGCGATCGTGCTGAACTCGCTGGAGAAGCGGGTATC
>DATINP010000216.1:0-13024 GCA_035474135.1 Chloroflexia bacterium
CTCTAAAGAACTCATCAGCGTACCCGGCGAAGGAGTCGCCGAATGTGCGGGCGAACAAAAGAGGATTTGCCCCACTGCCTGCCACGCGCTTGCCTTCCGGCGATTCCATCATGGCGCGCGGACTGCCTGCGAGCGGCCTGAATTCAAGGCCATATTCTTGCACGAAGGCTCGAAAGTCGTCGTGAGTAGCAAGGATCACGTCGTGGCCCGCCGCTCTTAGCCCCAGCCCCAGCGCGACGTAGGGCTGCACATCGCCCCTCGATCCCACCGTCATTATGGTCACTCTCACCGGTTCATTCCTCCGCGCACTTTGTTAGAAAATTCACAAGCATTATAGCACAAAAGTGTTTATACTGAGTGGTGGAACAAGGGTTAAGTATTATGCCAGGCTGCATTTGATCTCCAATATAAAGTAAGCAAAGGAGCTATAAATTGTCCGCAAAAGATATCACGATTATGGCTGTGCATGCCCACCCTGATGATGAGGTGGTGTTTACGGGCGGCACGTTATTGGCGTACCACAGGGCGGGGGCGCGTACCGTGCTTGTTACCGCGACGGGCGGCGAAGAGGGTGAGATACACGATCCCGACCTCGACCCGGATGAGGCACGCCCTCGCCTGCGCGAGATACGCCTTGGTGAACTGAAGCGGGGCGCCGCCTACCTGGAAATAGACGATATGGAACTGCTAGGCTACCGGGACTCTGGCATGGCGGGCACCGACGCCAACGCCCACCCCGACAACTTCCATAACGCCGACCTGGATACGGCCACGCGCCAATTAGTCGCATTAGTCAGGAAGTATAAGCCCCAGATCCTGATCACCTACGACGAGAATGGCTCGTACGGGCACCCTGACCACATCAAAGCCAACAAGATCACCGTGCGGGCCTTCGACCTGGCGGGAGATCCTTCGTATGCTCCCGAAGTAGGCGAGCCGTGGACGCCGCTCAAGCTCTACTATACCCACTGGAACGAGGAAGGCTGGACGAAAGCCCGTGAGATGTTCGAGGAGCGCGGCCTGAAGTGGCCCTGGGACCGGGAAGAGGAAGAAAAGACCCCCGACGAAGACCCCGAGCACCAGAGCGACGAGGAAGGCGTGACCGAGGCTGTCGAGGCGGTCGTCGAGGAGGCAGAGGGCAAGCCCGCAGAAGAGGCAAAAGCGCCCGAATACGTGCCGCCGGCTGTCACCACGCGCATAGATGTTCGCTCGACGGTGGTCGAAAAGCAACAATCCATGCTTCAGCACCGGACGCAGTTCAGCCCAGATGGTCTGTTCCAGACGGTGCCCGATGACATCCGCCCTGTGATGTTCGGCGCAGAGCATTACAGCCTGGTAGCCACTCGTGTCCCAGCCCCAGAACAGGAAACCAGCCTTCTGGAAGGCCTTGACGAGTCTTAGATCTTAGATCTTAGATCGTAAATCATGCGTCATGCGTGGTCGATCGTCGTCGTCCGACTTACGACCTAAGATCTAAGATCTAAGACTCGCCCGACTCGCCCGAATCGTGGGTACTAGCGCAAGGATACGACTAAAGACCTATTGTGGCATTGAGTATTATCTGATATTATTGGCACAACAGGGGTTTAAGATATTCATCTAACTGGCCCTGGTGTTGATAGGTACAATCGGTAACCCATTCTACACTGTGGATTGCATGGAAGGTTCGGGGCTTTTCAGGTTGTCTAACCAGGTAGCTAAAGGTTATCTCACACGGCGCAAGGGGCGGCTTTCAGGCCGCTCTTTGCTTTTAAGGACTGGTGTTATAATGAGCGCAGTTCCCTATCGAATTGAGGCCATATCGGGGGCCGAATATGTCCCTGCTGGAGGTAGTCTATGAGGATCGCGCTGGACGCAATGGGCGGCGACGATGCACCTGCTGAAACAATTGCGGGTGCAATATTGGCGGCGCGAGAGTACGGGCTTGAGGTGGTGCTTGTCGGCCAGCCCGACGCCATCAACGCCGAACTCGCCAAGGCCGACACCTCGGGCCTTGCTTTGCCCATCGAGCCTGCTGCCAGCGTTATCCCTATGGACGAGCACCA
Organism: Chloroflexia bacterium; assembly: GCA_035474135.1. Taxonomy (GTDB): domain Bacteria; phylum Chloroflexota; class Chloroflexia; order QHBQ01; family JADMIH01; genus JADMIH01. The sequence goes on from DATINP010000216.1 coordinate 2,046, forward strand.
ACCCTCGACGGCGTGGCGGCGCCAGCGCGACTCGTCACTTTCTGTTGCCCTCCAGATGCTGGCCGATCACAAGGTGGACGCCGTTGTATCGGCGGGCAACACGGGCGCCGTAGTTTCTGGCGGCACTTTCATTCTCCGCCGGATCAGCGGGTTCGATCGGCCCGCCCTTGGCATCCCCTTCCCGGCTATGGGCGATATTGGTAAAGTGTTCCTCGCCGATGTGGGCGCTACTCCCGATGCCAAGGCCGCCTACCTCGTGCAGTGGGCGCGCATGGGCGTCATCTACACCGAGCGCGTGCTGGGCATCAAAAACCCACGGGTAGCCCTAGTGTCCAACGGTGAGGAAGAAACGAAGGGTAACGAACTGGTCCGCGAGACGTTCGACCTTCTCGAGAAAAGCGACCTCAACTTTATAGGCAATATCGAAGGCAAGGACATACCCTTTGGCGCCGCCGACGTGGTGATCACTGACGGCTTTACGGGCAACGTAATCCTCAAGTCGGTCGAAGGCACCGCCAAGATGATCCTCGACACCCTGCGCGCCGAGCTAACCTCGTCGCTAGTGTCGAAACTGCTGGCCGCCGGGCTGCGTTCCAACTTCAGGCGAGTGGCTGCCCGCCTTGACTACGCCGAATATGGCGGCTCACTCGTCATGGGCCTCGATGGCATACTCATCAAGGCCCATGGCCGCTCGAACGCCAAAGCCATCAAGAATGCCCTCCGCGTGGCAAAGAGCGCGGTAGAGCAAGGCGTCATCGAAGCGGTCCGTCAGGGAGTGACGACTGACGTATGACGTGCGACGCGTGGCGTATGTTATAATCAATGTTGGCTTATAACCAGCAACTTCCATGAATAAGATACTTTCAGTCGTCGGCGCTCGCCCACAATTTATAAAATCGGCCCCGGTAAGTCGTGCCCTGGTGCAGGCAGGCATCCAGGAGGTATTGCTACATACCGGTCAGCACTACGACCGGGCTATGTCGGGTGTATTCTTCGACGAGCTTGGCATACGCGCTCCCGACTATAACCTGGGCGTGGGCTCCGGTTCGCACGCTATACAGACCGCCGCCATGCTCACGGGCGTCGAGCGTGTGCTGATGGACGAACGACCCGACGCCCTCCTTATCTACGGCGACACCAACTCCACGCTGGCGGGCGCACTGGCTGCAGCCAAGCTCGGTATACCCATCGGCCACGTCGAAGCGGGCCTGCGCTCGCATAATCGCTCGATGCCCGAAGAGATTAACCGTGTTGTGGCCGATAGCCTGTCCTCAGTACTCTTTTGCCCCACTGGCGTAGCCGCCTATAACCTCGAACAGGAGGGGGTATGCCGGGGAGTTTATATAGTTGGCGACGTTATGTATGATGCCGTCCTGTGGGCAGTCGAACAACAGGATGACCCCTCGGCGGCGCTCCTCGCCCGCTTGGACGTGACAAGCGGGCGCTACATTCTCGCCACGATCCATCGCGCCTCGAACACAGACGATCCACGCAATTTGGCCTCGATCCTCTCGGCGCTCGGCGCTTCCGGCGAGAGAGTCATATTTCCCGTCCACCCGCGCACTCGCAAGGCGATGCACGAAGCCGGGATAGAGACTGCGGCCAACGTACAAGCTATCGATCCGGTGTCCTACCTGGAGATGCTCGCACTCGAAAGGAACGCCCGCCGCGTGGTCACTGATTCAGGTGGAGTGCAGAAAGAAGCTTTCTGGATGGCGGTACCCTGCGTGACTGTGCGCGGTGAAACCGAGTGGGTCGAAACTGTCGAAAGCGGTTGGAACACGCTCGTGGGCACCGAGCCTGCGCGCATAATGGCCGCCCTTCAACTCCCGAGGCCCGAAGGGGCACCGCCCCAGTTCTACGGTGACGGCCACGCGGCGCGCACTATAGCCGAGATATTGCATGGCTAATATGGACAATACCCCCGACATCTATATCCATCCCACGGCCGATGTTTCGCCCAAAGCCGTACTAGGCGAGGGCGTCCGCATCTGGCACGAGGCACAGGTACGTGAGGGCGCGGTGCTTGGCCGCAATTGCATACTGGGCAAAGGCGCCTACGTCGACTTCGGCGTGCATATCGGCGACAACGTCAAGATACAGAACCGCGCAAGCGTGTACCACGGTGTCACTATCGAAAGCGGTGTATTCGTCGGTCCACACGCTATCTTCACGAACGACAAGCTTCCACGTGCGATCAATCCCGACGGCTCGCTCAAAAGCGAGGACGACTGGGAACTGGGCGAGATACTCGTGCGCGAGGGCGCGTCGATCGGCGCGGGCGCAATCATCGTGACGGGGGTAACTATAGGCCGCTGGGCGATGATAGGTTCAGGAGCAGTAGTGACCCGCAACGTGCCCGACTACGGACTGGTCTACGGTAACCCCGCCCGCCTGCACGGCTACGCCTGTCCTTGCGGCCACAAGCTCAAACTGGAAAGTGACACGTTGGGTGTTTGCCCGGCGTGCGGCAGGCAGGTCGAATTGGAGCAAACAGCATGATCCACATGGCGCGCCCCCAGATCGGGGACGAAGAAAAAGCAGCGGTTATGGCGGTGCTTGAGTCTGGGCAACTGGCTCAAGGAAGCGCGGTGGCCGAGTTCGAGGAGGCCTTCGCGGCGTACTGTGGCACCAAACACGGAATCGCCACCACCAACGGCACTACCGCCCTCCACCTGGCGGTGCTCGCCCACGAAATCGGGCCGGGCGACGAGGTAATAACCGCGCCCTTTACTTTTATCGCGTCGGCCAACTCGGTGCTATACACCGGGGCGCGCCCCGTGTTCGTGGATATAGACCCGGACAGCTACAACATCAACGTGGACCAGATAGAAGCCGCTATCACCAGGCACACGAAGGCTATCATGCCCATCCACCTGTTCGGCAATCCCGCCGATATGGTTCGCATAAGCGAGATAGCCTCGAAACACGGCCTCGCTATAATAGAGGACGCGGCCCAGGCACACGGAGCCGCCATCGACGGCAAACGCGCCGGAAGCTGGGGCACGGCTTGCTTTTCCTTCTATCCCACCAAAAATATCACCACCGGCGAAGGTGGCATGATCACTACAGGCGACGATTGCATTGCCGACCGCGCGCGGCTCGCCCGTTCGCATGGCATGCGCGTGCGCTACTATCACGAAAGCCTGGGCTACAACTTCCGTATGACCAACATCAATGCCGCTATCGGGCTGGCTCAGCTACCCAAGCTGGAAGGTTTCAACGAGGGTCGCATAGCTAACGCCGCGTATCTCAGCGCGCATCTGCCCCAGGACAAAGTGAGTGTGCCCCAGGTGCGGCCAGGCACCCGGCACGTGTTCCACCAGTACACAGTGCGCGTGCTGCCTCCGCTCGATCGCGACAATGTGCGCGCTCGCCTTGCCGAGATGGGGGTGGGTACTGAGGTCTACTACCCCGTACCCGTGCATCGCCAACAGCTATACCTCGACCTGGGCTATGGCAACCAGAGCTTTCCTGAAGCCGAACGTGCCGCCAGAGAGGTGCTATCTCTGCCGGTCCACCCCGGCCTTATCCAGGATGAACTTGACATAATCATAGAAGCCATGAACAACATCTAGCAGCCCGCCTAATTATGACGAACGCAGACAAACAAATAGAAGAGATAGTCCAAACTCCACGACCTGCGCCGCGCCGGGTCGCCGTGATCGGTGCGGGCGCGATGGGGCGCAATCATCTGCGCGTGCTGAATGACCTTGAGGGCGCGGAACAAGCCCTGCTGGTGGGCGTGAGCGACGCCGATGAGGCCACAGCCCAACGCTCGGGCCGCAGGTTCGGCACACCCGCCTACATCGATTACATGCGGATGCTCGACAATGAGAAGCCCGATGCGGTGGTGGTGGCCGTGCCGACCGCACTGCACCACGAGGTCGTACTGGAAGTGCTGCGGCGCGGAGTGCATGTGCTTGTAGAGAAACCTATTGCCTCTACAGTCGCCGAGGGCGAAGAGATGATCGCGGCGGCGCGCGCTGCCAGGGTGTTACTCACGGTGGGCCATATCGAGCGCTATAACCCCGCCATCGTGGAATTGCACAGGCGATTGCAAAACAACGAGCTGGGGCGCGTGTTCAAGATGCACGCCCGGCGGTTGGGGCCGTTCCCCCCGCGTGTGCGCGACGTGGGCGTAGTGATCGACCTGGCCCCGCACGATGTTGATATCATGCGCTGGTTGAGTGGGGCCGAGGTGGAGCGAGTATACGCTGAGACTGCCCGTCAGATACACACCGAGCACGAGGATCTGCTGTCGGCGGTGCTGCGCTTCGGCGATGGTCTGATAGGAGTGCTGGACATCAACTGGCTCACGCCGACCAAGATACGCGAGCTAATGATCACAGGCGAGAAGGGGATGTTCCAGGTGGACTATATCACCCAGGACCTTTTCTTCTACGAGAACAACTACGTCAAGTCCGATTGGGACACGATCTCGAACATATCGGGTGTGAGCGAGGGCGACATGATACGCCTCTACATAGACAGGTCCGAGCCGCTAAAGATAGAGCTACAGCGCTTTCTACAGGCCGCCGCAGGCGAAACCGTGTCGATAGTGACTGCAGAAGATGCACTGGCTGCTCTCAAGATCGTGCACAAGATAGTGGAGGCGGGGCGTACGGGCGCGGTGATCAACCTTGCCGAGTAGGCATGTCCAACTAACCAAACGATGGTATATTGTTGCGAACCCCACGCCATGTCATTCTGAGCGCAGCGAAGAATCAGTTGGATAGCCGCTTTGTTCGTGGAGAGGCGTTCCACTTGACCTCATACATTGGAGCAGTGGAAGTGATTCTTCGCTACCCTCAGAATGACATGGGCCGGCGGGTCTGCTTATCGGCTACATTATCATTAGCAAGATGTTGGTTTCATAGCATTTTTATTACTGGGAGAGCATATTGTCTGAGTATACGATAGCAGTGGTGGGCCTTGGCAAGATCGGCCTGCCGTTGGCTGCGCAGTTCGCGCTGAGTGGCCAGCAGGTGATCGGCTGTGACATCAACGCGGACGTGGTGGACCAAGTAAACGCTGGGATTTCGCATGTCAAGGAAGAACCCGGCCTCGAAGAGCTTGTGCGCAAAGCCGCCGGCAAGGGTCTGCTCACGGCCACCACGGATACCGCCGAGGCCGTGGGCAAGAGCAACGTGGTGGTCGTCATCGTGCCTGTCATGGTGGACGAAATCAACCACGAGGTAGACTACACAAGCATCGATGCCGCCACCAAAGCTGTGGCCGCAGGTCTGCAACCGGGTACGCTGATCGTCTACGAAACGACCCTGCCCGTCGGCACAACCCGCACCCGCTTCGCCCCGATGCTTGAGAACGGCTCAGGCTTACAGGTGGGTCGCGACTTCTGCTTAGCTTTCAGCCCTGAGCGCGTTTACAGCGGGCGTATCTTCGCCGACCTGAAGAAGTACCCAAAAGTGCTTGGTGGCATTACCGATGAGTGTACCGAGCATGCTCGCGCCTTCTATGAGGTGGTGCTGGAAGGAGTAAGCACACTGGTGATGAAGAACACTGACGCAGCAGAGTACGTGAAGCTGATAGAGACGACCTATAGGGACGTGAATATTGCGCTGGCCAACGAGTTTGCTCGCTTCGCCGCCGACCACGATCTACCCGTGGACGAAGCCATCGCCGCCGCCAACTCTCAACCCTATTCGCATATCCTGCGTCCGGGCATCGCGGTCGGTGGTCACTGCATCCCGGTCTACCCCTACTTCCTGATTAACCAGGCGACCGAAGGTGAGATGAGTCTGCCGCTAAGAGCGCGGGCCATCAACGACGATATGTCCGCATGGGCGCTTGCCCGCTTGGGTGACGAATTGGGTGGGCTGGCGGGCAAGCGCGTGCTGATCCTGGGGCTGGCATACCGTGAAAACGTCAAGGAGTCGGCGTTCTCGGGGGCAACGCGGCTGGTGGTTGAGTTAAAGGAGGCGGGCGCTTCGCCCCACCTGAACGACCCACTCTATTCTGACGCCGAGATTGCACGGTTCGGCGCGACGCCTGTGTCGCTTCCTAGCTTGCCATCAGGCGATGCAGTAATCCTGCAAGCATACCATGATCAATATCGCAGCCTGGACTGGAGCGCTCTCCCGGCTTTGGGCTACAAGGTCGTATTGTACGGCCGCAACAGCCTGGACCGTGGCGCTATTGAAGACGCGGGGCTGCACTACCTGGGTATTGGGCGGTAGAGGCTACTACCACGTATGCACACGCCTTCGTCTGCGGTTTCCCCGCCCGACACTTCACCGGGTGTCGTGCCGCCCATCCTCAAAGTGCTGCTACTTTTGCCGTACGCGCCCGCGGCCTTCATGCAGGCCGATGTTGACATCCTTAGCCGACACTTCGATCTCGACGTGCTCGTACATAGCAGGGGTAAGCTTCGTCTTGCGCTGGAGGTGTTGCGCCGCCTGCTGTTCGAGCGGCCCGATGTGCTGCTAATGTGGTTCATCGTGCCTAGCTACGCATTGCCTGTGACGCTCCTTGCGAGATTGCTGGGGGTGCGCGTGGCCTTTGTCACGGGTGGCTACGACATTGTGGGTATGCCTGAAGTTGGCTATGGCGCTCTGCGCATACCGCTCTTTCGCGCGCTCTTGCGCTTGACTATACCCGTTGCTGACCTGTTTTTGCCGTTTTCGCGCTCGGCCTCGCGCCAGTTACGCAGATCAGGGAAGCCCCGGCGCAGTTGCGTGGTCTATCCGGGTGTTGATAGCGTCTTCTTCGCGCCTGATGCGTCTGAGCGCGAGCCTCTGGCTCTCACCGTTGCGGGCGTGAACGCCGTAACGCTTCGGCAGAAAGGATTGCTGGCGTTCGTGCAGGCGGCTAGGTACGCTCCTGACATGAGATGGGTGCTGGTTGGTCGGGACCTCGACGGCTCGTTGGAGCAACTGCGCGCAATAGCCACGCCCAACGTCGAGTTTGTTGACCGCTTTGTGCCGGTGGACGAGCTACGCGACCTCTACAGGCGCGCCTCCTGTTATGTTCAAGCGTCGATACACGAGGGATTTGGCATAGCGGTAGCCGAGGCGATGTGTTGTGGGGCAGTGCCCATTGTCACTAGGCGCTGGTCGCTCCCCGAAGTGGCGGGCGACCTTGGCAGCTATGTGCCCCTGGACGACCCGCAGGCCGTAGCACGGGCCGCCACTGAATCCTTGCACGCGCCCGATAACGTTCGCCGCGAACTGCGCGCACGTATCGTGACGACCTACCCGCTTGAGCGCCGCGAGCGCGAACTGACGGACGCTCTGCTTGCTCTGGTGCCCGGACGAGCGCGCGTGCAGGACGTAAAATAACAAGTGCTAAGCCGCCTTGCCCAGGTTTCGAAGGACGCTGCCGTCTATGGTATAGCTGGTGCCCTGTCTCGCTTCAGCGGCCTGATCCTCCTGCCGCTCTATACAAACACCTTCACGACAGGCGAGTATGGTATCTTCCAGAGCGTCACCAACCTGGGTGCGCTCTTGCTTGCTATCACCGTAATGGGTCTGGACGGCGCCTCGGCCATCCTCTACTTCGCCACGGACGACGAGCATACCAAGCGCCTGATCTGCACTATAGGGGCAATAGTATCGGTCGTTGTATCCTTGCCAGTCACCCTCCTACTGATATTCGGCGCCGAGTGGCTGTCGTGGGTGGCGACAGGCAGTTCGCAGTACGATGATCTGTTTCGGCTAGGGGTGGCTGTGCTTCCTTTCAGCCTGTTCCTGCTCACTACGAACAATATCATGCGCCTTTTGTTTCGGGCACGCACCTATGCTCTGCTCAATCTCGGGCTGACCATAGTGGTTTCCGGACTCATAATTTACCTGGTGGGTTTCGCCCACTGGGGGCTGGAGGGCGCGCTGTGGGGTGCATTGATCGGCAATGCGCTCCTCTCTATTCCCGCCCTTGTAGTAATCAAGAACATCGTGTCGCCTGCGCTGCTAACAAGGGACTCGTGGCCACTGGCCCGGCGTATGCTCCGGCTTGGCCTGCCGCTTGTGCCTGCCAGCATAGCCCTGTGGGTAACCAACTTCTCTAACACCTACTTCTTGCTTCAAATAGCGGGGGCAGGTGCTACAGGTGTATTTCGCATCGGTGCGCAACTGGCCGCAATACTCAGCCTGGCGATCTGGGCGTTCCAACTGGCGTGGGCACCCTATAGCCTTTCCATTGCACGTGAGCCTGATGCTGCGCGCACCTTCTCTCGCGTGGCCACTCTGTTCACAGGCGGCGTGGTGGGCGCCTCTGTGCTGATGTCGGCGCTCGCACCTGCAATCTTGTCTGTGCTGACCAACCGGGACTACGCGCAGGCTGCCTCGGTGATCGGGCTGTTGTCCCTGGCGGCTGCCGCCTCGGGCACCTATTACGTGGTATCTATCGGCTTGAACCTTGCCCAGCGCACCGGCCCGGTGGCCTGGATTGCCATTGCCGCTGCGGTTGCCAATGTTGTGCTGAATCTCAGCCTGATTCCTATCTGGGGCATTGTGGGCGCTGGGTTAGCTGCGCTTGCCGCCAACCTGGTGTCGACGGTGCTGGCCTACACGATGGCGCAAAAGGTGTACCATCTCCCCTACGAATCGTGGCGCGTGCTGATCATCTGGCTGGTGGGCGGGATGTGCGTGACGGCTGCGGGTGTATTCAACGCTGCCGTTGGCCCGCCCATCTGGCTCTCGGTGCTGGTGGCCTGTGTGCTGCTGCTCATCTTTGTAGCTACGATTTTCGCCGCGCGCATCATCACTGTACAAGAGATAAAGGTACTGGCCGGTGCCATAAGCCGAAAAGCAGGAAGGACACGTGGCCAGTAACAGGGGAGCTAAGAAGGGATCTCCAACTTACGCTCAGAGCGGATAGTTAGCCGTTGATCCGGTAGAGCCGGTAGAATAGGCTAGTGTGCAATCTCCCAGATATGCCCGCCCGGATCGCTGAAACTTGCGGTTCTTATACCCCACGGCCGATCCATCGGGCCGTTCAGAAGCACCACACCTCGGGCCGTGAGTTCGGCACATAGAGCATCTACGTCCTCCACTTCAATTGTGAACACCACGCGCGCTCCTGCCTCCCGATCGGCCACTTTTGCCGGTGCTATGAGTTCGTCCGCCTCCGCGACTTTGAGCAGGTTGATGAGGGTATTTCCGAACTTGAATACAGCTGAGTTGTCGTCCTCATAGTGTACGGGCAGGCCGAAAGCCTGCAGATAAAATTGCTTCGTTGCTGCCAGGTCCTCGACGAACAAGGTTACGGCGGTAATCGCCTCGGGCCAAGGACGTGCGTCTACGCCTTTTCCTGCCTGCTGATCCATGAATATTCTCCCTTGTATAAAGCGTTACTTGTCGCTTACCAGCTTGGGTTCCGTGCCTTTGAGCAGCCGCCCGATGTTGTCGTGGAAGCCGAGTACGACGAGCAGGCCCCATAGGATGGCTCCCGGCACGTACCATACCTGCATTGCGCCCGTCAGTCCCAGCACTACCAGGGTGGCTACCGCTGCTAGCGCGCCCGCAATCGCGCCCCAAGCCATGTATCGTGTAAGTACCAGGACCGCGCCACCTATCACCAGGGCGGTCAATGCGACCACAGGATTGATGGTCACCATGGCTCCGAGCGCCGTCAAGATACCGCGGCCTCCGCCCCACTTGCCCGCGATGAGGCGCACCCATACCGACCAATTGTGACCCACTATTGCCGCAGCCGCGGCCGCACCCACCGCCAGCCCCTGCCATGCCTCGTTCGGCCACGCAAACGAGCGCGCGGTCCATACGACCAGCGCGCCTTTGGCGATATCGAGCACTACCACTGCGATGCCCGCCCACGGACCCGAGGTGCGCAGGGTGTTGGTCGCTCCCGTCTTGCCGCTACCTTGCGTCAGTGGATCGCGCCCCATCATCCGGCTGATGAGCAACCCGCTGGGGATCGCACCAACCAGATAGCCGCCCACTATAACAGTCGCAAGCAACAGATAGTCCATAGATATGCCAGAGCTACCCAAATAGGATGCCTACTCTCTCAGCAAGACGCATGACCTCTAAGCGAGGCCTAGCTCTCCAGAATGGCGAATGCCCTCACGGCAAACGAAGTGCCGCCCACGACAGCAGGCGGAACTGCAAAAAAGCGGAAATCTTTGCTTTCGAGCGCATCCAGATTGCAGAGGTGCTCGACAATAGGTATCCCCGCCCCCAGCAGTAATGTATGTGCCGGGCGGGTGCTGTCCCCCGCCACGCCTCGTGCGGGGTCTCCCATGTTATCTATATTTGCGCAATCAATTCCTACCAGAGTGGCCCCGCCCTCGACCAGGAGGCGGCAGGCAGCCGCGCCCAGATACGGCCCAGCCTTGAAATAGTCGCCAGAATCCCAGCGCCGCGCCCAATCTGTGTGCACCAGCACGGCCTTGCCTTTGATGTCCAGCCCGTCGAATGCCTGTGGGCCGATTTCGCCTTCCTGTATCGCTTTCACAAGCAGCCCCGGAACGTTAGCCAGCTTTTCAAGCGCCAGCCCGGCGAGGTCCTCCTTGAGCGGGTGACGGTGAAACGGCGAATCGACGTAGGTGCCGGTGTTGCCGCCCATCTCGTATCGCGCTATCTGGAAGGTCGTACCGTGCGTGTAGAGACCACGTTCGCCGCTCTGCTCATGGGTCACTACAGTGTCGAAGTGAGGTTCCGGCAGGCCAGGGTACGCGGGCATACCTTCGTGCAGCCTGTGGCTCAGGTCAATCAGCGTAGTCATCGCTACATTTATAAACGCAACAGGGCGAAATTACAACTTCGCCCAGTTAGCTCTTTATGTGCGCTCTCTTATTCGCCATCTCGCTCTTTTTTCAACTCGCGCTCGACGGCGGTGCCCCTGATCCAGAGGTTGTCGTCTTCGTCCAGCCAGGTTTCACTCATTGAATACCTGAGCGCCTGGTGTGAGTAGCCCGACAGTACAAGATAGTCGCCTGTAGTGCGGTCTTTTAGCAATCCGTCTTTTACCTTTAGTGAAGTCTCTATCTGTATCATGCT
>DATINP010000217.1:0-19123 GCA_035474135.1 Chloroflexia bacterium
TGTCCAGGCCGATGTTCAACTCCAGGGCGATGGAACGGATACTATCGGCTTTTTGGTCCCAATTGATACGATGGGTGGCGAAATGCGACAGTTTAAGCACCATATCGGGGTGCTTTTCAAAGACGGGTAGCGCGTCGTCCGGGTTGTTTTTGCTGCTGATGGCCAGCAAGATGCCGCGCTTCCATAGCTTCTCCAGTTCGCGCTGGAAGGCGACAAATGCGTTGCCCGGGGCTTCCGAACCAAGTTGGATCCCTGCCAGGCCGTCCTCTCCGACGACCCCGCCCCAGAGAGTATTATCAAGGTCAAGAACGACGCACTTACGCAATAGCCCCTTGAGCGGGCGGATGTAGCGCATGTACTCACTTGCCAGCCCGTTCAGCACGCCGTCAGACCATGGGAGGCGTGCGGTGAGCCAGAGCCGCTGGTCTGTGGCGCGCGACTTGCCGTAGCGCGACTGGACCGCGTCCTCATCTACTATATAAACGTTCTTGAATTGACTGCGTGCTGTCTCCGCCAACCTGAGATTGATCTCGCTGAAAGCAGCAGTCTGGCCGAGTTCTACGCGCATGTCGAGGGTACCAAGCGCGGGCCGCTGGGGCACCACCATATTATGTAGCAAAACCGGCGCAGGGCTGCGCTCGCAGAATGTAGAAAGCAAACTCGACACTGTTTCGAGTCCCTGCTCGATTTCGCTGCGCCTCTGTTCAACGCTCATGCTGAATGGATAGTCGTGCAGGTTAGGGAAAAGGCGGCTGGGGTGGATCGCGAGGATCAGCACGTCGGGTTGGAATGCGTATAGGGCACTTGAGGGGTCGAGTATGTCCTGGGTGTACTGGCCGAAGCCCCCCTGATAGATCACCGGGTGGAGATCTGCCTGGTGGAGTTCCACCTTGAGATAGCTCTGGAGGTGATCCAGGGTGGCGTTACCAAGCAGTGCAACGCGTACTGTCGGGCGGAGTTGGGGCGCAGCCGCTTCCCCCGGATCATCCAGGAAGGATGCGACGTTCAGGGTGTTCTTGGCGGAAGGAGCAGCCGCCAGTAGATCCAGGCAGATTCGGCGAGCCTGTTCTGCTTGCCCCAATTGCCTGTGGAGGCGTGCCAGGGCCAGATAGTTGTTGGCCTCCTGTGGGTTAAGGCGAATGGCTTCCTGCCAGGCTTCTACCGCCTCGTCGTGCCGCCCTTGCTTTTGCAAGAACTGAGCTAGAGGCGTTGAGGTGGAGTGCGGGGCGAGTTCCCAGGCCTTTCTCAAGATCGGCTCGATGTGCTGCTCGGCGTCCGCCACGCCCGCCTTGCCCCAGGCTTTGGCAAGGGCAAGAAGTTGTTCAGCGATCTGCTGGTTGTGAGTACCTGTGGGCGAATGACTTAAGGCGCGCAAAAGCAGGTCTTCAGTCCTGGCAAGATCGCCCTTCCGAAAAGCCGATTCCGCGGCTTTCAACATGATGTCTGCTACAAGGTCTGAAGAGTCCCCATCAAGCAGGGAAAGCGCTTCGAGTACGTCGCTGCTCTGGTCTTGATCAGTGTGTTTGCTGTTCACCCTGTTTCACTTTCTACGTATGCACGAAGTTGAGGTTCTCTTTGGAAGCCGAGGCTAGCGGTTGCCGAGGGGGAGCTTTCTGACGACCTGGGCTGGATTGCCTTCTACGTAGCTGTCGGGCGGCACATCCTGAGTGACAACGGCCCCGGCGGCTACTACGCTACCGTGCCCGATGGTGATGCCGGGCAGGATTATGGCTGCAAGGCCCACCCAGCAGCCGTCTTCTATGGTCACTGGTTTGGCGATGATGTCGGAGAGCCTGCGCTGCGAGCCTGGACCGAGTGGATGGGTTCCTGTGTAGATTATCACATCAGGACCGAGTGACACATTCTTACCGATAGTGACAGTGGCGTCCAGATTAATAGTGATCCGAGATCCGGTGACCACGCCGGGCCCCACGTGCAATTTACTGTAAAATCCTTCGACGCCACTCACGAGGCGCAAGTTGCTCATTATGAAGGCTCCGTGCGCCACGTCAAGTCCGATCCGGCGATAGCACCAGGTGCGTATCGGGCCACTGGCGTCGTCGGGCAGGATGCCGCACAGGAAGTTAGCCAATCTGTACTTTAAGTGCACGCTCTGAAGGAGATCTCTGGCGTACAAACCTAGCTTGGCGATGCGGCTCTGCGGTCTGGCCGCGACTGCATTTTCAGACAAGCGTTCAACTCCTTGCGATGGGGCGATTCGTGTGTTCGTTCACGGGGCGACGGCCATGTCCATAGAGGGGCGAGCGGTACTACCCTTAGCTTATTGTACGTGGGAATGCTTACAGGCCAATTAACGAGCGCGACTTATTAGTTTCGGGGCGTTAAGCAATGCAAATGCCGAAAACGCGCGAAGAGCACCTGAACTTCGAGGTGCTCTCCATGTGTTTCAGTCCTAACATCAGGCTTCTAGCCAGGTGCCGAGGCTATACTCCATGCTTCTTCAGGACGGAAATGACGGCGGGAAGGGAGTTCATAGCGGTCATCTCACCCGTGGAAAAGCTGACGCCGAACTTCTCTTCGAGGGCGACAAGGAGCGTAAGATGTGCAAGGGAGCTCCAGCCTGAATAATCTTGCTGGCTAATCTCCTCCGGAAGATCGCTTTCATCTACTCCGAAGGCTTCGGCCATTACCTCGCGCACATTTTCGGTTAGATCGGATTCTGTTCGCACAGCCTGTTATCTCCGCATTCAGTACAGAAGAAGTCTGGATAGTCGGGCAGCGAGCCCTCGTGGCGTAAAAAACGCGCTGGTTGTGAAGTTGCCAACTTGCAACATTATATCAGGTTTTACGCTGCGCTGTAGCGAAAATTGTTGCGGAAGTGCCAGCCCTTGAGCGTCTCGCCGCTACAGTATTCAGGGGAGAGCCAGCACTATCAGCGTCAAGGGAATAGCAACCAGCAAGGCTTCGAATTGTACCCGGCGGGCCTGCCGCCGAACCTGTGCCAGTTCGGTTGTATCTTCTATTTTTTCTTCTTTATCCCCTAGTTTGCGCGAACCTCGAGCAGCAAGGCCTACTCAGGTCTTATCTCGCCATTGAAAGTAGCCCGACGCCCCGCCCAAGAATAAGAGCAAGAGGGGGAGCCTCCACCAACGATCCACGCCGGTAGCAATGAGTACCGCCAGCATAATAAAGGCAATGGCGAACTGGATTATGCCCGCGATGAGCCGTTTGCGCCGTTCTTGACTATTAATATTGGGAGTGCAGGCCTCACCAATTTTCGGCGCATCGCCCGGCGTCAGCTCTTCGTCCCGGCTCGATCCCCGACCCTGCATACTGCTCTGCCAAACTGTCGACATACCGCCCCCTTTGATACTTCTCTACCCTTCGATATATTAGTTGGAGAGAGGGCCGGTCTCGGCCGGGGATTCTACGTACGGAGCCAGTCCTGTGCCCGGCCCGAGGGCTTCGGCAGGGTCTGCCAGGCGAGCCGCTTTGCGTTCCAACGCCAGCACCAGCAGATCGATTGCGCTGTCCAAAGAGAGCACACCGGTGTTTATTACGAGGTCATAGAGTTGTGCATCGGCGGGATTGCGGTGGTGCACTGACATAAGGAAATGGGCGCGCACCTGGTCTTTGTTCCGGATGCGCTGCTCTGCCTCCGCATGGCTCATGCCCTCCCTCGCCATTACATAGTCGATACGCTGTGCCATGGGCGCGATGATTCGTACGTGCAACACGTCACGCCGAGGCGCCAGCAGCACTTGAGCACCGCGCCCCACGATTACGGTGTGACCGGCGGTGACCGCCCCCTCGACGACCTGCCTGCGCGCTGCGTCATAGGCAGGCTGATCCGTTCCAAGTTGAATCGGCATAGGGACGGGCACGGGCGATTGGACCATACCCAGGCCTGCCAGTATCCGCGATACCAGTGTATCCGCCTGCTCGTCGTGAGCTTCAGCTTCGTCTTCGCTGATGCCCAAAGCCCGCGCTACCTCCACGACGACCTCGTGATCGACCAGGTGCCAGCCGAGCCGCTCGGCCAGTCGTGCAGCGATTTCGCCGCCGCCGCTTCCATACTCACGCGAAATGGTCACTGCTTGCATTTGGTCGGTAGGGGACTGCTTCTCGCTCTTCTCGCCAGCCCTGTCTGGTTTGGCCTGGTCAGCCGGTACATTTGGCAAATTAGGTGTGTCGCCCATGTTGGTTATCCTCCATCTTCGCTGCCTATATTGCTCATGGGAAGCTAATCGAAGCTAACGATAAGCCTGGTGAGCAGGCTGTTGAGTTGCTCCAGTTCTTTATCATTGAGCCGCTCCGTCATTTGCTCAGTCTGTTTTTGGCGCTCGGCCTCGATCTCTTCAAGTTTGGTGCTCCCCGCCGCTGTGATCTGAACATACACTACCCGACGGTCGCCTATATCGCGCACGCGCTCGACCAGGCCGGCATCGACCAGCCGGTCTACTATGCCCGTGGCTGTGGCACCGGATTGGTGGGTCATCTGAGCAATGTCGCTCATAGTTACGGTACCTTTGTAGGCTCCCAACGTCCACATTACCACTGCTTGCGGCAGAGTCAGACCGATCCGCTCCATGAAGCCTGTGGTTTGCTTGTTGCCCTGCCACATGAGAGCACGGAACGTATCCGAGAGCGCTTGCACGAACCTGGTCCGCCGTGCAGCCTCCCCCTCCGGAGATACTACAACTTTATCTGTTTCCATCTCTGCCCCCGCTTCCCGAGCGTCGTGATCCCATTTAGCGGCCTGTCAGGAGTAAGACTTCGAGTGGTACATTAGTACTGAAAACCCGGGGCCGGACTTCCGGCATCTTGACAGGGCAATAGCGATCTTGTAAGATATTTCGTGTGGCAAAATATTCGCTACAGGAATAATTATACATACTAAATGACCAATGTCAATATCTGGTCGCCAAGGAGAGACTAATTGATTGAGTTGACCAAGCAGTCGCTGAAAAGGCCATCTATAACCTTGATAATAGCGATGGCTATCGTAGTGTTTGGGTTGGTGACGATCGGGTCGGTAAAGCAGGAACTTTTCCCCAACATCTCGTTCCCGATTGTCAGCATAACTACCATCTACCCAGGCGCCTCGGCAGAAGTAGTGGATCAGGACGTGACCGCACCCGTGGAGCACGCCATATCGGGGATACAGGGGATCGAGTCGAGCCAGTCAACATCGGCTGAGGGGTTCGCCTTTACCATAATCCAGTTTGATGTGAACGTGGACCTGAAGGAAGCGAAAGCCGCAGTGCAGGATAAGGTTGGCGCGCTCAAACTACCGAGTGGTGTGCAGGCCCCGCAGGTGGGCACCTTCGACTTTACATCATTGCCCGCGATAAATGCCAGCGTGAGCGGCAAGACGGGCGATGTGAGCCTTTCCGACGTGCAGGCGCGCATGGAGACGGACGTGGTACCTGCCTTGTCGTCCATCCCGGGCGTGAGCAACGTGAGCCTGACGGGGGGCGAGCAGACACAGGTGCTGGTGACGCTCAATCCCACCGCCATGGCCAGCAATAAGCTCAGCCAGCAGCAGGTGGTGCAGGTATTGCAGGCGAACAACCTGCTCTTCCCGGTTGGCACGCTGGATGAGGCCGGGCGGTCGCTACCCGTGCGCGTGACGCACCAGTACACCAGCACCGAGGAGATAGGCAACCTCGTAATCGGTATCAAGGGGGCCAACCTTGGCGGCAGCGGCGCAGGGGCGGGAGCCGGTGGCTTACCGTCCGCGCCTGTCACGGGTACGACGCAGACCCCGCCACAGATACCCGACGCTTTACTCTTGCGCCTGAAGGACGTGGCCAGTGTTGAACTGAGCAAGACGGGCGGGGCGACTGTAACACGCACGAACGGCCAGCCGAACCTGGGCCTCCAGATCTTCACCGACCAGGATGCCAATATCGTGGACGTTACGGGGGCAGTGAAACAGGAGATGCAAGCCGCCGAAAACGCGCAGAGCAGCATGCCTATATCATTCAAGATAGTGAGTGAGCAAGCTACCACGATCCAGAACTCGATAGCCGGGGTTACGCAGGAAGGCCTGCTGGGCGCGCTGGTAGCGGTGGTGGTGATCTTCCTGTTCCTGCTCAGCGTACGCACCACTCTCATCGCGGCTGTGTCCATACCCGTGTCGGTGGTGGTGGCGCTTATCGTGATGCAGCTACAAGGGTACTCTCTCAACGTGATAACGCTGGGCGGCCTGGCGGTCGCGATAGGCCGCGTGGTTGATGACTCTATAGTGGTGCTGGAGAATATCTACCGCCACGTACGTAAAGGAGACGACCTCAACCGCTCAACGATCGAGGGAGTGCGCGAGGTGGCGGGCGCTATCACTACTTCGACGCTAACCACGGTGGCGGTGTTCTTGCCCCTGGGTTTGGCGGGCGGCCTGGTATCGAAGCTCTTCCTCCCGTTCTCGCTGACCGTCACCTACGCTTTGTTGTCGTCGCTGTTGGTGGCGCTGACGGTGGTACCGCTGCTGGCTCGCCTGTTTATGGGGCGGCTGCAAATAGGGACGCACGAGGATGACACCTGGCTGCAGCGCGTTTACACCCCTGTTCTCAAGTGGTCGCTTCGCTACCGCTGGGCCACGCTAGCCATTGCGGCGGTGCTTTTCTTCAGCAGCATAGCCGTGGCAACACAACTCAAGTTCACCTTCATACCGGACACAGCCCAGAAGAATATCTCTATTAAGTTGAGCACACCTCCCGGTACCGACCTGCAAACCACCACCGCGAAAGTGTTGCAAGTAGAGGATATAGCGAAGGGTCTGCAAACCCAGGGCAAAGTGGCCGACATCCAGACTACGATTGGGAAGGGCGGCAGTTCGCTCAGCCAGGCTAGCCTGGCAGGCGGCGCGGGCAGCAGCACACCCAATGAAGCCTCGCTTACGCTGGCCCTTACGTCGAGCGCGGGGGACTCGCAGGCGCTGGCCGACGATATCAAGGCGCAGATAGGCGCGATTGGCGGTTTCGACTCTGTGACGGTGCAAACGGTTGGGGCCACCTCGTTTGGTGGTGGGGCTTCTTCAGGCCTGGACATTGTGCTTGTGAGCGCAGACCAGAACGCGCTGAGGACGGCAAATCAGAAGATACTGGACCGGATAGGGGGCGATAAGGGTGCAGATTTGAACGTGACGAACGTTACCAGCAATCTGGCCGATGTCAAACCCGCGCTGAAAATTGATGTGGACCCGCAGAAAGCGATCTTGCACGGCACCACGACCGCACAGGTAGCGCTTCAGATACAGTCCCTGTTGAATGGTCAATCGGTAGGCAACGTTACCCTGGTGGGGCAGGACACAACCAATGGGGGTACGCCTGATGCAGGCAAGCCTCTCAATCTGTTTGTGCAGGTGGATCCTACCTCGATCAGCCTGGAGAGCCTGCGCAATATGCCGGTAGGCACGACCAATCCCGTGGCGCTGTCCGAGGTAGCTACCATAGACGAAGTGCCGGGCGCCATCAGCATCACGCGTATAAACGGCGACCAGGCGGCCTCTATCAGCGGTCAGATCACCAGTGCGGACACTATAAACGTGCAGAGCCGGGTAGTATCGGAGATCAAGAAGCTCGATCTGCCCGCAGGGGTGGAGGTGAGCGGGGGCACGCAAGCCCAGTCGCAGAGTGACGCGCTGGGGGGCCTGGGCACCGCACTGTTGGTGGCCATTGCGCTCGTGTATATTGTGATGCTCTTCTGGTCAGGCTCTCTGCTGAATCCGTTTGTGATCCTTTTCTCCCTGCCGCTTGCGGCTATCGGCGCGATCTGGGGGCTTTTCATCACAGGGAAGCCCATAGGCATTACCTCGCTTGTGGGTGTGCTGATGCTGATCGGTATCGTGGTGACCAACGCTATCGTGTTGCTGGACCTCGTGGAGCAGCATAAGGCGCGCGGGTTGAGCACCTACGAAGCGATTGTGCAGGGAGGACGAACGAGAGTGCGGCCAATCCTGATGACCGCTATCGCGACGATTGTGGCGCTGTTACCGCTCGCCCTGAGCGTGGGGGGGAGCGACAGCTTCCTGACCTCAGACCTGGCCATAGTGGTGATGGGCGGTCTGTTCACGTCTACCTTCTTGACGCTGCTGGTGGTGCCTGTAGTGTATAGCCTTGTGGACGGGGCGCGCAGGCGGCTGATGGGCCGAGACGTGGTATCGACGGCCCCAGCGCCGCCTCAAGAGCCTGAAGTAGCATAAGTTAGTGACCAGTGACCAGTGATCGGTCACTGGCGGCGATCGGTAGCGCACGTAATGTGCACAGGGGCGTAGTGTCCGTTATTATTACGGACACTACGCCTCTTTTCGTGCCTGAAGTAGGTCATAAGTCGAGGGCACCCTGTGACCATATTTCTATGGCTTGGGCAGAAATTACCATGCGTCTTCACGGTTGGTGGCCGCGGTAGTCACGGTCGACGCGCGGGTAGCCATCGTCTGCACCAGCGTTCGCAAGTGCACAACGCGTTCCTGGTGTATAATATCGCGGTATCCAGTGCGCCGAAGGCACAGCAGGTAGACAACTGGCTTGCGTACTCTGTGGCTTATTAGTAAACTGTAGAGCAATAAGTTACCCTATGCGAGTCTTTGCGACCATATCCGAAATAACTAACTCGTCCCGTTACGCCAACAATTACTCCTACTCGATGTGATCGGATCAAAATAAACTGCATTGTATCTAGTGCGACAACGTGGATCATATGATCCTCGGAAATGGTGGCAGGAGAAAACGGGCATGAACCTGGGACAACCTTTCTGGTCGTTAATCAAATACTGGCGGACAAGCCGAGATTTGACCCGCGCCGACCTGGCACAACGGGTAGGCTGCAGCGTAAAGACCATCGAGAAAATAGAGTCCGGGGAACGCCGCCCTTCCAAGCTGCTGGCTTCCCTGTTGGCCCAACACCTGGGCATCCCTGTCGAGGACCGTGAGAACTTCGTGCGCCTGGCCCGCGGAGTTGATATACCGGACCAGGGCGCAGCCGGCCTGGTGGCGGGACCTGCAATGACCGGGCTTATTGGAAATATGCTGAAGACTGCCCCGGCGCACCCGGTGCCGCACGCCAGCCAGAATCTTCCGATCTACTCTGACAGCTTCATTGGTCGAGCCGCTGCTTCGGCTGCTCTTTCTGTGCTGCTGCTGCAACCGGGAGCGCGCTTGCTAAGCGTGATAGGCTCGCCGGGCATAGGCAAGACTCGTCTGGCGGTGGAGGTGGCACGCACTGTATCGGCCCACATGTGGGACAACGCCTTCTATTTGGACCTGACCTCGGTGCCCGAACCTTCTATGCTGGCATCCGCTGTGGCTTCTGCCCTGGGTTTGCGAGAGGTCGAGGGTGAAACGATCACAGACAGGGTAAGCCGCTACTTTCAATCACGGCAAATTCTGTTGTTCCTGGACGGAGTGACACAGCGGGCTGGTGTCTCTCGGTTTGTCACTCACCTGCTGGCTGCGGCCCCCTACCTGAAGGCGGTGGTTACAGCCCGCGTGCCTCTTGGCCTGGATGGAGAGTGTAGCTATCGCGTTCCGCCGCTTGTTTTGCCCTCGCCTGAAGCAGATCCAGGTCTCGATGACCTGCTGCTGTTAGATTCGGCCATCCTCTTTCGCGACCGCGTGCTCAAGGCCGATCCCGACTTCACACTGCGTGAGGAGGATGCACCCCTTCTAGTCGAACTCCTGTGCTTGACTGCGGGCGTTCCCCGCCGAATTGAGTCGGCAGCCGCACTGGCTCCGACTATATCCATGCCTGCGCTGCTGGAGGAAATAAGTAACGACGGCTAATCTCCTGGTGCCCTACACTGTGCGAGGTTAGGGGTTAGTAAAGACCTGATGTGTAATAGATCGTCTTACTAACACCTAACCCCTCGTCCCTCACCCCTCGTTATGCGGGTGTAAGCGCTGGGATAACGCCCAGTTGCTGGAAGACGGACATGTCGTCGTTTACGACCCAGTCTTCTACCCACCTGTCGCCTTCGAAACGGCTGATGACGATACCCGGCGTGTCAACCCTGTTGCCGGTGGGGGGTATGCCCACAAAGTCGCCTGTGTGGGTGCCGCTGGTGCGGATGCGCCAGATTACCTTATCGCCCTCGGCTGCCATGTCCTCTATTTCCATGCGCAGGTCGGGCATGGCGTGGCGGTACATATTGATGAAGCCGGCAAGGCCGCCTGTGCCGCGCGTATCGGGCATGTTATTATAGTGAAGCACGTAATCGGCAGGGTAGAGGTCGGCTCCCATACTGAAATCGCCGTTATTCCAGGCTGCATCGACCCACTTGCGGATAATTGCCTTGCGCTCTTGATTAGACATTTGATTAGCCTCCATTTTCGGATTAGGTTTGGTATGTCACAGCGACTTTCGCTCGCTGCTTATACTGTAGCTGTTCCTGGAGGCCTGGGCATCGGGAGATCTCCCCATTCTTTGGTGGGGTTATCTGAGCAGATCGTGTTCGGTAGCAAAGAGGGTGGCGCCCGCCCGCGTGGATACGCCGATCCTGCTGTAGATGTTTTGAATGTGGCGGTCGGCGGTTTTGGGCGAGATAGTCAGGTCGGCGGCAATTTCGCGTATAGAGCGGCCTCGTGCAATGAGGCGCAGTACCTCGACTTCTCGGTCGGTGAGGCCGCCGACCTTGGCTCGTTTGGGGGCGCGCACTTCGTGTCCTGCTGCTGCCAGCACACAACTCACGATATCGCCGTCGAGCTTACCCTTATGCACCATCGCCTTTAGCTCGGCTGCTGCTTGCTCGGGCTGGAGAGCGGGCCGGTGGGGACGTAGCTCGGTCATGGCCTGGTAAGAGTCGGCGGCGGCCATAATGCGGGCAGTAGGAGACAGCATACTACCGCTGATACCCCGGTGGTAGCCCGACCCGTCGAGTCGTTCATGGTTGAGGGCAGCGATCGCGCCGATTTGAGCCAGTGTAGCAGGGCGGGCCAGAATGCGCTCGGTATAATAGGTGTGCAGGCGCACGCGTTCCCACTCGCGCTCGGTTAGCGGTCCGGGCTTGTCCCAGATGGCAACCGAAACGCCAACACGGCCTATGTCGTGCAGCATTGCGGCCCTGTGCACATTCACCACGTCGCTCTCGGGCAGGCTGTAGCGTCGGGCGGCTTCCGCAGCCAGGTCGGCTACGCGGGGCGAGTGGTTGAGAGTGTATGACGACTTAAGGTCGGCAAAGTCGGCCATCGCGCGGTAAGCAGCATCGAGTTGCTCACCGGTGAGGTAGTCTGCTTCTCCGGCATTCGGCTCGAGGGCGATGACCGTGTCCCAGGTCGGCTCGCCTTCGACCTCGGCGAAAAGCTCCTCGGCGTGTTTGCAGAAGCAGTCCGCCATTCCAGGTTCATATGCGCCCCCACTTCGTTCTCGCGCTACCGATATCGCCGCGTCGATGCCGCCGAGCCGGTAGAAGGTGAGGGCGTCCTGTGCCAGGGTCACGACAAGTACGGCGGGGACGACATCGTGGCCCTTCAAGCCGTTCGGCAGCCCCTTGCCATCCCACCGCTCGTATAGCTGTCCGAGCGCGCGAACGATGCTGTTGCCGAAGCCGAGACGCAAGGCCAGCCGCTGGGCTACTTCGCAGTGCGCCCCGAAACTTTCCCTGACTTCGCGCATGCCGAGCATACCGCGCGCGATCATGCGCGCCATGTATAGAGGAGATGAGCCTTCGTTGGCTTGCCTTATATATCGCAGCACGAGAGCCAGTACTTCGTTGGTGCGGGCCGTATCTATGGCCGCGAAGTCGTGCCGCATCGCCAGTTCATCGCCCACTATGGATGCGAGCGTGTGGGTTTCCGCGTTGCAGCCGATGTAGCGCAACAGAGCTTGATAGTAGACATCACGCAGGTCGTCCGCCCCAAGATGCAGTTTCTCGGCGAGGCGCACCGCGAGCACGCAGGAAGCCAAGGCAGACTCTACGGATTGTCCCATGCCGAGGTCGGTGGCTATGGACAATGCGCCCATCAATTCGGAAAGCCGTACGCCCGGCGTCGCGGAGTTAGTTATTGAGCGGTTCTGGCTGTTCATCGGGTAGTTCTGAGTTCTGAGTTCTGGGTAATTGGGGTTAGTGGGCGCTGACGCATGCGACGGACGACAGAACGCTCAGAACTCAGAACCAGAACTCGATGGTCGTTACGGTATCACCAGCATCTGTCCTATCGTGATTACGGTGGAGGGAAGGTTGTTGGCGGCGATGATAGCGTCTATGGTTGTTCCGAAGCGCTGGGCGATCGAGGTGAGAGTATCGCCTTCCTGCACCACGTAGGTTGTGATTGTGGGCGTAGGCGTGACTGTGGGCGGCGCGGTAGCCGGCACAGTAGTGGGTGTCGGCGTATCAGTTGCCGGTGGGACTGTGGCTGTGGCTGTGAGTGTGGCTATGGGGAGCCTGGTCGGGGGTAGGGTGGGCGTTAAGTATGCGGTTGCGACGGCTGCTGGCAGGGCAACGGTTGGCCGCGGTGCAATCTGGGTCTGGATAGTTGGCGTTGGGATTGCCGGTGGCGGCTGGTTGGTCCCCGTCTGTAGTAAAGTGGACCCCACGAGCGCGACCAATACCGCGATGCTCAGCACGGCTCCCAGCACGGGCAACCACGCCCGCCTGCTTGTTCGGTTGGTCCGCCCAACAGGCTCTGTCACCTGCACCCAACCATGTGCGAACGACGCGGTGGGCGCGGCCTGAACCGGCTCGACGGGCTGCATGGGGTCGTTTGTCAGAGGGGGGAGGGGAGCCGTGGCAGGCCCAGTGCGCCGGAGTGCGCCCGGCGAGCCTGGTGGATAGCTGTCCCACTTGACCGTTGATACAGGTTCGTCAGGGCTGAGGGTGGCCTCCTGGTGCTCACCCTCAACCGGCGTGTAGCCCGCCAATGCCGCGTCGCCCAGGTTGATATTGGTCGGGTGGGAGCCTTCGAGCCAACCCTGTGCACCCTGCACCTCGCCGCTCCAGGGGATGGCGTGTGGGGCGCCCTGTTTAGCCAGCACCTCGTGAAACCCGCCTGTGGGCACGAAGAGGCCATCCTGCCTGACGTAGAAGGCTCCCTGGTCGGCAATAGGGTTTACCACCAGCAGCAGGGAGCCGGCGGCTCCGAGCGCGTCCGCTATGCCCATGATGTCCGCGCGGGGCTTGAAGATGCCAATAGCGGGATCGGTGTAGAACCAGCCGAGGATGCTCTTTCCGGCCTTGTCTTTATCACCCGCCAGCCGCTTTGCCAGCGCAGCCCACTGCTCCATATTGGGTGCCAACCCTGGCGTGGCGGGCAACAGGGTGACAGGCTCGATTTCCTCTATAACTTTCCAGGCCTCGCCGGTTTTGCTCGCGCCTTTGATCCTCCTCGACTCGGCTGGCGTGCCTATCAGCGCGCCGAAGC
The DNA here is from genome assembly GCA_035474135.1 of Chloroflexia bacterium. Lineage (GTDB taxonomy): Bacteria > Chloroflexota > Chloroflexia > QHBQ01 > JADMIH01 > JADMIH01. The sequence goes on from DATINP010000217.1 coordinate 13,320, forward strand.
TCTCGGCAGGCACCTGTGCAAGCGCAGCCGTCATCAACGCCTGGTACGCCACCGGGAACATAGCAATAGCCGCTGTTGGGCGGCCTTTCTGCGCCAGCAGTAGCGGTTTTTGGTCGGGCATGGGATACATTGTACAGCAACAGTTGTGTTGCCTGCACAAAAGCGCTGTTTTGGGAGCGCAAGGCAACAAAAAACCCAGACAATCCGTGAGGACCATCCGGGTTTTTGTTCCTCCGCCGCTTCAAGCGAACTTGTAACGTCGAAGTACCTTGAGTATAGCCGCCCACTCACGTGGCGTCAACAGGCGCTTCGTATAGTTTTCCACATCCGGGTGTTTTCGGGAAGGTGCGAACCGAGCGACCACAATTACACACCCTTTTGTCGCGACAAAAAGAGTAGGGCTAGGAGCCTTATGTTCCGTCGCCTTACATGGCAGATGGCTTAATCTGCATATGTTTGTATAATCACAGAAGTATATTTATGGGAAGCATCTAGACATCACAACGACAATAATTCACGATGAACGAGATTGAGCTAATATTGCTGCTACTGGTGGTGGTTGCAGCCCTTACCCCCATTGCCCGCAGATTGCACGTACCCTACCCGGTGCTGCTCGTAGTAGGCGGATTGGCGCTGGCGCTCGTGCCCAATGTGCCAAACATCGCGCTCACGCCCGACCTGGTGTTCCTGCTGTTCCTGCCGCCCCTGGTATACAGGGCCGCCTTCACCACTTCGATTCGTGACTTTCGGGCGCTGTTCCGTCCAATCCTGTCGTTGGCCGTGGGCCTGGTCCTGGCTACCATGACCCTGGTGGCAATGGTGTTACACGCCGTGATGCCCGAACTGGGATGGCCGTTGGCGTTCGCCTTCGGGGCTATCGTCTCGCCACCTGATGCTGTGGCTGCGGCGGCAGTCTTCAGGGGCCTGGGCGTGCCGCGCAAGGTGGTGAGCCTGCTCGAGGGCGAGAGCCTCATCAACGACGCCACCGCCTTGGTAGCCTACGGGGCCGCGTTGGGCGCGAGCTACATCGCGGTCTCGGCGGGCGAGGTCAGCATGCGCTTCGCCTACGTGGGGCTGGGTGGAGTGGCCGTGGGGTTGCTGGTAGCAGTGATCGTCGCCTGGCTCCAGCGCCGCCTCACCGATCCCGCTGTCGAAGTCACTCTGTCTCTGCTCACTCCATTCGCGGCCTATCTACCGGCAGAGCAGGTGGGCGTGTCGGGTGTGCTAGCCGCGGTCACCGCGGGCCTCTATCTTGGGTGGCGCTCGCCTTATATATCCCACTCCGAGGCGCGTTTGCGGGGTCAGGCCGTGTGGGACATGGTGGACTTCATCCTCAATGGCCTGGTTTTCATCCTGATCGGCCTGCAACTCGCGTCTATCATCCCGAGCATCGAAGGCAATTCATTGCTCTCGTTGCTCGGATTGGGTCTGTTGATCAGCCTCACACTCGTGATTGTGCGCATGGTGTGGGTCTTCGGCGAGACACTCTTGCAAAAGTGGTACTGGCGATTGCCGTTTCCTAATAGCAAGCGCAAGCATGGTACGATGTTGGGCGCAGTGCACAGTTGGAAGGAATTGTTCGTGGTAGGTTGGGCGGGGATGCGCGGCGTCGTATCGCTGGCGGCTGCCCTCTCCTTGCCCGTAGCCACGCCGGAGCGCGATAACTTGATCTTCCTGACCTTCTTCGTGATCCTGGCGACTCTCGTGGGGCAGGGACTTTCCTTGCCTCTGCTCATCCGTGCACTAGGTGTGGGGGTGGACAGCAATATTGTCGTGCACCAGGAACAGCATGCTCGTAGAAGCGCGGTGGAGGCCGCCCTGGTGCGTATCGAGCGCCTGAAGGACGAGTGGCCCACGCACCTGCCCCTGATCGACAGCTTGCAATCGCAATATGAGCACCGCTTGAGCCACTACAGCCATACTCATAACGGCGCCGATGGTGACGAGCTATCCGAGGATGACGACGATCTGGCCGAGTACGACCAGGAATTGCTCGAACACCACCAGATTCGTCGCGCCGTGATCGATGCCGAGCGTGCGATCATGCTCGACCTACGTGAGCGCGGGGAGATCGACGACTCGGTCTGGAACAGAATGGAGCGCGACCTCGACCTCGAAGACCTGCGCATGGACGCCTAACCGAGTATCTCGCGGAAGCGCCGAAGCATGTCTATGTGTGCGGACACCCCTGGCAGGCCCATGCCCATTACAGGAGTCTTTGGAAAAGCTCTACTACATCAACTCAAGGTCTTACCAAATATCTCTAACATGCACAGCTACGGGGCGTGATATATGCCTCGAGGAATAGTGATGCCGGTGAGGATGCCGGCACCTGTATCTGTCTGTGTCATTGCGAATCTCGGACAGCGCCATTCTGATATATTGCTTGCGCATAATTGGCCTCAGGAAATAGAGCAGTAGGGCACCGGCTATCCAAAATGCAGGTGATTGCACCTGTCCAAAGAGCACTCCTAAAGAGACATGCAAGCTGACTAGACCTAGTGCTAATAGATACTCCCTACCTCTGAGCCACCGCAAGCACTCAATAACAACGACGCTGATCACAATCTCGCTAACTAAGACAATTTGCCCTACAACAGAGTTTGCAAATTCAGTCGCGCCTAACACTACCTGTAGCAGCGACCAAACTGTAGCAACCGCGTACAGAATGGCAAAAGGTGTAACTGCATCTCCGGCACTGTATTCAGCGTGGTATGTGAATGTAGTGGGTGGGTCATTGAATGGGTCGGGAGCATCTCCTGCCAGTGGTGGTGCCGGCGGAAATCGGGGCGGACCCATACGTACCGATGCGGTCTCAGTCTTAGGCCCGATTTCCGTATCGCTTGTGCCATATATGACTGGTCTAGGCTGAGGGTAATCGTCCATGTGCATCTCCTCCTTCACCAACGCCACCAATAGCTTTTTATGGCTTTGCTGCTCTATTGAATTGTACATCCACCAGAGTTGCTTCTCAAGACCTATAACTTACATATTGCCCGCTGGATCTTGAGACGCTGTTTAAGACCTCTCTTAGCCCACCACCTCACGGAAGCGCCGAAGCATGTCTATGTGTGCGGACACCCCTTGCAGGCCCATACCCATCGTGTTCACCGAAATGTGCGTGGCGCCGAGGTCGCGCCAGCCCTCTAGCTGTTCGCGCCAGTTGCCGGGTGTTAGCCCGCGCAGGGTGATGCGGGCCTCGATTCCCACCGAGGAGGGGTCGCGCCCGGCTTGCACGGTGTACTCGCGTAACTTCTCAACCTGCTCTCTGGCCTTGTCGTTCGGGGGCATCTGCGGGAACCAACCGTCGCCCATGCGCCCCACACGCTCCAGAGCGGTATCAGCAGTCGCGCCGATCCAGATTGGGATGGGCTGTTGTACGGGTAGTGGACTCAGGCCCGCCTGTGGTATCGTGTCCCACTTGCCCTTGAAGTCCACCACGGTCTGAGTCCAAAGCAGACGCAGCAGGGCGATTTGCTCCTCCATGCGGCGGCCTCGCGTGTGGAAGTCCTCGCCCAACGCCTCGTACTCCACCTGGTTCCAGCCGATACCCACGCCCAGCCGCAGTTTGCCGCCGCTCAGCACGTCTACCTCGGCGGCCTGCTTAGCGACGAGCGCGGTTTGCCGCTGGGGCAGGATGAGGATGCCCGTCGCGAACTCCAAACGTGTGGTAATGCCAGCCAGGTAGCCGAAAAGCACGAGAGGCTCGTGAAACATATCGGCGGTGGTGTAGGGGCCTCGCCAGTCGGGACGATTCTCGGTACTTGCGCCCAGCACGTGGTCATAAGCCAGGATGTGCGTGTAATCCATCTCCTCGACGGCCTGTGCGTAGTCGCGTACGCCCGTGGGGTCGGCTCCGATCTCGGTCTGTGGTAATACAACGCCTAGTTTCAATTCTGATTTCATTATTGTGCTCCTTTTGTGTACGTTATCTTTATTTGCGGTGACTTTAAGACCCTCACTGCCCTACCGATCTAACCCCGTCCATGCGGAGGGCAGCAAGTAGAATACCAGCAGGCAACAGAGCAGCCCCAGGCTCACATACACGTTCAAAAACCCCACCACAAAAACGGTCGTAAACACTCCCACCCCTACGATGCTGCGCGTCTTCATCCGCGCCACGAACCTGGGGTCCACCCCCTTCTTCAACAAATTCCCCCGCCCTGTCGCATATAGCCACACCGCCAGATATAAGAGCGATACGAGTACCGACAACCCGGTGTACACCAGCGTCACCAATTGCTGCATATACGGGTATTCAACTTCCCCGATGTATCGCGACAGCAATGCGGTAGGAAACGGGAACACTCCTATAACCATCAGATACAGCACGTTCAAAACCAGAAAAGTATGGTTCGTCCGTCCGATACTTGCGAACATCCTGTGGTGGTTAGCCCACACGATCCCAATCGTAACAAAACTCAATATGTAGCTGGCATATCTCGGCCACTGGTTAATCAACGCCGCACCTAGTGCCCCCGCCCCGTCCGCTCCCGACACCTCCGGCACCTTGATATCCAGTACGAGCAGAGTCGTCGCAATCGCAAACACCCCGTCGCTAAACGCCTCCAGCCGCGAAGTGCCGCGTTCGTCCGTCCTCTTCTCCACCACAACACTCATCTGCGCCTCCACCCTCGTCTACCTCCACGTGCTCCACGACGAGCAGAAAGAACTCCAACTGCGTTCCCTGATACCCTCTTTGCATTATAATACGTTGAGGACGGCCACCGCCGTCGATTTGTCCTTATTATTCCGCTATTGGAGGTAGTCTTATGTCTGCTCTTACCCAACTGCCTGCGTGGCAGGGCCTAACCGCGCACTACGACGCTATGAAGGACGTGACCCTGCGCTCGCTATTCGCTGATGACCATCGCAGGGGCGAGCGACTCGTCGCTGAGGGCGCGGGCCTTTACTTCGACTTCTCTAAACAGCGCGTAAACGACGACACTCTGCACTTGCTGCTGCAACTGGCCGAGGAGAGCGGGCTTGCCGAACAGATCGCCGCCATGTTCCGGGGTGACAAGATCAACACCACCGAGAACCGGGCCGTACTGCACGTCGCCCTGCGCGCACCCAGCGACGAGGTGATTATGGTGGATGGGGTGAACGTCGTGCCTGAGGTGCACAAGGTGCTGGACCGCATGTGCGACTTCGCCACGAAGGTGCGCGAGGGCAAGTGGCTGGGGCACACGGGGCGGCGCATACGCAACATCATCAACATCGGTATAGGAGGTTCCGACCTCGGCCCAGTGATGGCGTATGAGGCATTGCGCGCTTATAGCCAGCGCGACCTGACCTTCCGCTTCGTGTCCAACGTGGACAGCACCGATTTCGTGGAGGCCACACGCGACCTCGACCCGGCGGAGACCCTCTTCATCATCGCCTCAAAGACCTTCACGACATTGGAGACGATGACCAACGCCCGCGCGGCCCGCGCCTGGGCGCTGCAAGGGCTGAAGGACGAGGCGGCGGTGGCTCGCCACTTCGTCGCGGTGTCTACCAACGCTGAGGAGGTGGCGAAGTTCGGCATTGATACGGCCAACATGTTTGAGTTCTGGGACTGGGTGGGCGGACGCTATTCGATGGACGCGGCCATCGGTCTTTCAACGGTGATCGCCATCGGTCCGGACAACTGGAAGGCGCTGCTCGGTGGGTTCCACGCTATGGACGAACACTTCCGCACCACGCCCTTCTCGCGGAACTTGCCGGTGCTGATGGGGCTGCTGGGCATCTGGTACAACAACTTCATTGGCGCGCAGACGGTGGCCGTGCTGCCGTACGACCAGTACCTGAAGCACTTTCCG
>DATINP010000218.1:0-10165 GCA_035474135.1 Chloroflexia bacterium
ACGGTTGGGATCCTGGAGCCCTGCTCTGGCGCGGCGCACTGCATTCGCGATGGCTGATATGGCCTCGTCCTGCCCGACGACGCGCAAGTGCAGCTTCTCTTCAATTCTGAGGAGCTTGGCAAGCTCGCCCTCCAGCATACGCTCGACCGGCACCGATGTCCACCTGCTCACCACCGCCGCAATATCATCGCTGTCCACTTCTTCTTTAAGCAGGCGCTGGCCGCCCGTAGTTTTGCCTTCCAGTTCGCGCAGCTTCGTTTCCAGGTCGCGAAGTTCGCCGTACTGTATCTGCGAAGCGCGTGCGAAGTCGGTATTGCGCTGGGCCGTCTCAAGATCGGCGTTTGCGCGCTCGATCTTTTCCTTGATGTCGCGCACCGAGTTCAGCGCGTCGCGTTCGGACTGCCATCGTGAGCGCAATTCGCGCCCCTTTTCGTCTAGGTCGGCGATCTCCTTGTTGATCTTCTCGAGACGCTCCTTGCTGGCCTGATCCTTCTCCTTGCGAAGGGCCTCACGTTCGATCTGCAATTGCATCACCCTGCGCTCAACTTCGTCCAGCGCGACGGGCATGCTCTCGGCCTCCATACGCAAGCGTGCAGCCGCCTCGTCTACCAGGTCTATTGCCTTATCAGGTAGAAAGCGGTCAGTAATGTAGCGATTCGACAGCACCGCAGCAGCCACCAAGGCAGCATCAGTGATGCGCACTCCGTGGTGTACCTCGTACCGCTCGCGTAGTCCGCGCAGAATGGAAATAGTTTCCTCGACAGTCGGCTCATCCACGAGCACAGGTTGGAAACGACGTTCCAATGCGGGATCCTTCTCGATATGCTTGCGATACTCGTCCAGAGTGGTAGCGCCTATAGCATGTAGCTCGCCTCGGGCCAGCATCGGCTTGAGCATGTTGGACGCATCCATCGCACCTTCTGCCGCGCCGGCTCCCACCACTGTGTGTAACTCGTCAATGAAAACGATAATTTCGCCCGCCGACTCTGATATCTCCTTGAGGACGGCCTTGAGCCTCTCTTCGAACTCGCCTCGGTATTTGGCCCCCGCCACCATGCTGCCCATGTCGAGCGCGATCAATTTGCGATTCTTCAGACCCTCAGGTACGTCGCCTCTCACAATCCGTACTGCAAGTCCTTCGGCGATGGCAGTCTTGCCCACGCCAGGCTCACCTATTAACACGGGATTGTTCTTCGTGCGGCGCAGCAGCACCTGGATCACACGTCGAATTTCATCGTCACGCCCGATAACCGGATCGAGCTTGTTTTTTCGCGCCAGTTCCGTCAGGTCGCGCCCGTAGCGTTCCAGAGCGGCGTACTTGCCTTCAGGGTTGGGATCAGTCACGCGCTGGCTGCCCCGTATTTGGCTCAACGCCGCAAGCACCTTATCGCGGGTCACTCCTAGTTCGCGCAGGAGCTTGCCGGCGCTTGATTTGTCGGAGTCGTCTGCAATCGCAAGCAGGAGATGCTCAGTGCTGACATACTCGTCCTTCATGCTCGATGCGGTGCTTTCGGCGCGCTTGCCGACATCGTTCATTGCACCGGAAAGGTAAACCTGGGCGCCACCATAGACCTTGGGCAACTTCTCCAACTCAGTCTTCACGCGGGTCATCAGCGCGCCCATATCGACACCCATGCGCCCAAGTAGCTGAGGAACTACGCCCTCGGGTTGCTCGGCGAGAGCCGCCAGCAGGTGGATTGGCTCGATCTGGCTATGGCTGGCGTCTTCGGCGAATTGCCGGGCCGTAAGCACGGCTTCCTGTGCTTTCTCTGTATATTTTTGCAGGTTCATATTTGTGCTATACCTCCCTGAGGTGGTTTATATTTGATATGACTAATTATACCAAAGTTGAGTGTAGTACTGTCAAGTATTGGCGCCGACCGGCTCGCACGACACGCCTTTTGGAGCGTCAGGCGAGGTCGTAAGTGCATACCAGCAAGAATTCGACCAGTGGAAGACTAGCGGTGGAGGATCTCTTTTTGGAGGCGAAGGAGCTCGCCTATTCCCTTGTTGGCAAGGGTCAGCAGGTCGTCCAGTTCATCACGGCTGAACGGCTTGCGCTCGGCGGTCGCCTGCACCTCCACCAGCCAGCCTGCCTCGGTCATTACGACGTTGCAGTCCGCTTGTGCGCTGCTATCCTCTTTATAGTTGAGGTCGAGCATTGGGATTCCGTCTACGATGCCGACACTGACGGCGGCAAGAAGCTGCCGGATGATTGGTTGGCCACTCTTGGGTAGGACGCCGTCCGCCTTGAGTTTGTTGACTGCAAGCCCAAGCGCCACGACCGCGCCGGTGATCGAAGCCGTACGTGTACCTCCGTCAGCCTCTATCACATCGCAGTCAATCGCGATGGTCCGTTCTCCCAGAGCACTCAGGTCGACAATGGCGCGCAAAGACCGTCCAATCAAGCGCTGGATCTCCTGTGTGCGACCCTGGGGCTTGCTGCCCGCGCCTTCGCGCTGATTGCGTGTGGGAGTTGCTGATGGGAGCATCGAGTACTCGGCGGTAACCCACCCTCTTCTGCTGCCCAGCATCCAGCCGGGTACACGCTCCTCCACGCTCGCGGCGCAGATAACGCGCGTCCGGCCGCATTCGATCAGCACCGAGCCTGCAGGGAACAATTGAAAATTGGGTGTTATCTTGACAGGTCGCAAGTCGTCCGGTCGCCTGCCGTCGAGACGTTGATTGTTCAAGGTTTCGTCCTTTTCAGTTGGCTTATTCGAAGGGTTTCTTGGTGCTCATCCTGAGCGAAGCCAGTAGCGCGAGACCTGCCAGCGCCACCGACGCAATGAAAATGACCAGGTACCCGAGTATGTCTACCACGACGCCACCCAGCACCGGAACAAAGATAACGATGCCCAGGATCAGATTGAGAAAACCGACATAAGTAGCACGCTCGGCAGGCGGCGCAACAGTTAGCAGCATATTATTGCTGACGATGCGAGCCGCCCCCAGCGCTAACCCGGAGAGTACGAACACAAGCGTAAATGTGGTAAACAGGAGCGTATTGTCCCAGACGCCGATGAACATCGAAATCACCACAGCCATCATGGGCACGAGGGCTGTGACCAGTACAGCCAGCGACATGAGAGTACGATTGCTCGCACGATCCGATAGCGGACTCCAAATAAAATTGGACAGCAGCGAAGACACTGAAAGGGCCGCCAGGTATAGACCAACGGTGCCGGCAGGAGCGCCCAGGTGCCCTTGCGCATACACTACGTAGAACGGATCGGAGACAGTGGCCAGCGAGAGTAGTACCCGGGCCACTATGAACGAGCGATAGTCAACATCGCTCGTGTACGCCTCCAGCCCACGCCTTAGCAGCTTTCGAAGGTTGGTTGTGGGAGCGACCTGAGTGGCAGCAGGCTCTTTCATGGAAGACCAAAAATAGACTCCCAGTCCGACTACGATAGTCGTGACGCCGAAAAGAACAGCAAAGTTGTACGGGAAGGTCAGGCCAAGAAATTGTTCCGACAGTATGAGACCCACCGGTGCAGACACCAGCAGCGCGAGTACACCACCCCAGAAGTTGCGCAGGCCGAAGAACGATCCACGCCGGCGCGGTGCGATTGTCTTGCCTACTATTTCAATCCATGGGATGCCTGAAATACCTGCGGCAAAGGAGTAGACGGCATACGCGAGAAGGAAGAAGACCAGGAGGACTACAGGCTGGGAAGCCAGCAAGACTGTCGCCACCGCGAGGATCGCAAGCATGATCGTGCGGAGGATCCCTGTGCGCCTGTACCACATCAAGAGATGAGTCTTACCCTGCACTTTGCCGGCCACGATTATCTGGGGTAAGAACCAGCCCCCCGCGACCAACGCAGGCAACAGGCCGATCAGCACGTTGTCTCCACCAAGGCGCTTCACGAACAGAGCAAGTACAAGCGAGGGTGCTATCAGTCCGTCCACCATGGTGAACATGACGCCGTTGAGTACTCCGCGTCTGAAATTGTAAGTAGCATTGAGTGCGGCTTCGGGCGATAGGCCTTCGCGATTACGCAGTTCGGACTGGGGATTGCGAATAGCGCGGCGAATCGAGTCGGGCAGGTGCGCCAGGCCCGTAAGGGCAGGCATGCGGTCGCGCACCTCACGCCCCACAGTACGCGCCCTCTCAGTAATAGGGGGCGCTGACTTGCGGACTTTGGTGCCTTCTTTCTCCTCGATTTGCTCGCCGCTCTCGCTGCGCTCTAAATCCATTGCGCCACTCAGATCCCCTGCATTTCGTCCCAATTCTTGCCGTACTTCACTTCCACTTTCAACGGCACGCTCAATTCCATAGCGCCCTCCATGGTCTCACATACGAGCTCGCGCATGGATTTTAGCTCGGATGCGGGCACCTCGAAGAGAAGTTCATCGTGAACCTGCAATAGCATTTTGCTTTTGACGCCCCGCTCCTGCATATGATCATGCAGCCTGTTCATAGCGATCTTGATGATATCGGCGGCTGTTCCTTGCACGGGCGCGTTGATCGCCATGCGCTCTGCCTGCTGGCGGATGCCACCATTACGCGACATTAGCTCGGGCGAATAGCGGCGCCGCCCCAGCAGAGTGCTGACATAGCCCTTCTCGCGCCCTTCCTCCAGTGTGCGATCCATGAAGGCCCTTACCGCCGGATAGCGCGACCAATAGAGTTCGATAAACTTGCCGGCCTCCGAAGGGGAAAGGCCGCTATCGCGCGCCAGTCCATAACTACCCATTCCATACAGAACGCCGAAGTTTATCGTCTTGGCGAGCCTCCGTGAGTCGGGGTCCACCTGTTCTATTGGGATGCCCATTACCTCGGCTGCTGTAGCAGCATGGATGTCCTGCCCCTGCTCGAAGGCTTCAATCAACCTTGGTTCCTGTGCCATATGAGCCAGCAGCCTGAGTTCTATCTGGGAATAATCGGCCGCCAACAGAAATGCCTCTTCCTCAAACAGCTTGTGCGGGCTTGAGTTGTCCGAGATAAAGGCCTTGCGCACGTCGCGCCCGATCTCCGTGCGGATCGGTATGTTTTGAAGGTTGGGATTGCTGGACGAAAGCCTGCCTGTGGCAGCCACGGCTTGATTGAAACTCGTGTGCACGCGTCCGGTATCGCGCCTTACAAGCAGCGGCAATGCATCGATATACGTGTTCTTCAGCTTGATAAGCTGGCGGTATTCAACGATGAGGTCAATGATCGGGTGAAGGCCGCGCAGTTGATCAAGTACCTCTCGGTCGGTCGAATATCCTGTTTGCGTGCGTTTTCGTCCCGGCAACTGAAGTTCCTCAAACAGCACACGCCCCAATTGCTGGGTAGAGCCGATATTGAAAGGGTGCTTGGCTTCTTCGTGAATCTGGTGTTCAAGCTCTTGCACCTTGGTGTGAATATTCGTGGACAGATTCTGCAGCCAGGGTACGTCAATTGCCACGCCCACAAGTTCCATCTCGGCCAGCACCTTGACGAGCGGCATCTCCACTTCGACAAGGAGCGACTCCAGTTGTTCAGACTTGAGCAAAGGCGTGTAATAGTGGCGCAGGCGTTCGGTCACGGCGACGTCGGCCGCGGCGTACTCGGCGGATTGCTCCATCGGCACCACGTCCATGGTCACCTGGTTGCGTCCCTTGCCGATCAGGTCGGTAATGGGAGTCATTTGCACACCAAGCTTCGTAAAACCGAGGTCTTTCAGGCCGATACTTGTGTCGCCCGCAAGATACGCCGCCAGCATCGTGTCGTATCCCAGGCCCGATACCGGCATCCCGGCGCGTCTCAACACTTTGGTATCGTACTTGGCATTGTGAGCGTCTTTAATGATTCTCTTGTCGGCCAGCACTGGGCCGAATATCTCGCGCACGAGGTCGAGGGACGGTTGGCCGGGGACGAGAGGACGCGCCCCCGGCAATTCAGGCTCCGCGCCTTCTTCGGGCAACGTCACGTGCCCCACGGGGATGTAAAATGCGTCTGACGGGACCTCTTCCGTCGTTGCGGGAGCGATCGAAATACCCACCAGCGCGGCCTCCATGTCATCAGAGGAGGTGCTCTCCACGTCCACTGTGAACCTGCCTACCACTTTTAGTTTAGCCGCGAGCTTGTTTAGCTCCTCGCGGGTGCGTACGAGGCTGACATGTTCCGGAACCCCCGCCCGTTCGCGCGCCTCCTCAGCCGGGATCAATGGCATCGGGACTGAGTCGACTTCCGTTGTTGCACTCGGAGCCGTCTGCGTTTCTTCTGCAAACAGACTCATCTGGTGGGCAGAGTTCGGTTCCGCCGCAGCGTTCGCGCCGTCGCCTTGCGTGGTCGGTGCCGCTGTAACCGGGCTCTGGACCTGTGAGCCGCCCGTGTCACGCGCTACGAGCATCGCCTCGACCTGGTCAACCTTCGGGAGCAGGCTGCGAAACTCCAGGTCTTGAAGCAACCGAATCACCCTCTGGCGGTCGAAGGCGTGCAGACGGCTCGACTCGAGGTCCAGATGTACGTCCGCGTCACAGACGATGGTCGCCAGCGTCTTACTGTGGCGAGCTTGCTCGGCATGGGCTTGCAGAGTTTCAGTCTGCTTTGGCTTCAACTCATCCAAATGGTCGAGAATTCCCTCCAGGCTACCGTACTTCTGCAAGAGCGCGGTGGCGGTAACCTTTCCGATGCCTGGCACATTCGGTATGTTGTCGCTGGTATCGCCCACTAGCGCCTTGAAGTCGGGTACCAATTCGGGGCCAAACCCGTACCTGTCCTCCACTGCCTTCAGGTCGTATATCTTGGCGTCCGAGAACCGCTGAGCATAACCTCCGGGTGCGATCATCCGGACGTGGTCCGTCACAAGCTGGTGTTGGTCGGTGTCGGCTGTCAGAATATATGTTTCGAGGCCCTCTGCCTCAGCCTGCTTTGCGAGGGTGCCGATCACATCATCTGCCTCGTAATTATCCAGTTCCGCAATTGGGATCCCGAGCGCATCTACCAGTTCGCGCACGCGCCCGAACTGCTGGCGCAGGTCGTCTGGCATGGATGTGCGGGTGGCCTTGTACGTTGCAGAGGCTTCATGTCGGAACGTGCGCCCCTTGTCAAAGGTCATTACAACATACTGGGGCGCCTGGTTGCGGATCGTATCGAGCAACATCTGTGAGAAACCGAAGACAGCGTTCGTAGGCTCACCGCTTGATGTGCGCAAATCGGGCGGCAGTGCATGGTACGCCCTGTAGATGAGAGCATGGCCATCCACAAGCACGAGTTTACCTGAATGTGGTTTCGATGCTGAGCGCGACGGTTGCGATTTACTGTCAGCTACGTTCTCGTCTGTGTTGGGTGTCACAGCAGGCTCCTCTCCGTGGTAGTTGTGGGTCGGGCGGGGAAAATATCAGTCCTTAAATTATACTTTACACTTAGGTCACTTTCCAACTTTGCATCAGGTTGCCTGTTGGTGATACAATAACTGGAACCGCGACCGGACCTGCATCTCAACACCAATCGAAATATACTAGCGTGTTCTCATAGAACATGAAAGCCCTGTTGAACATACATTGGGAGGTAATTTTTGGGCCTCAACAACAAAGTTGTTAATCCGCATATTTCCATGCGCAATCTAGCGCTTTTCCTTTTCGTTCTCGCTCTTGGACTGGCCCTGGCAGCCTGTGATGGCGACAGTACACCAACGCCTCCCGGCCCAACGGCGACCCCGGTGCCGCCAACCGCGACGCCCTCCCCCACTGCTACACCTCGCCCGCTATCGGGCAGTATCACAGACGCATACACGGGCAAGCCCATCTCAGGCGCCAACGTGATCGCAGCAGGAGTGCTCACTCAGACCGGCACGGACGGGATGTTCTACTATGACAACCTCCCTCTCAATGCAAAGCTGAAGGCCGATGCAGGAGGCTATGCCGAGTACGAGGCTGAGACAGGCGTGGCAACCCACCTAGACGTGAAACTACGTCCCAGCACAATTAGCGGTCGCGTTACCGATGCACAGACAGGGCAACCGCTGGCAAACGTGCTGGTGCGACTTGACCTGCCCACGCCCGTGGCCATTACGTCGACCACGCCCCTGTCGCCGACCGCACCTCTGACGCCAACCGGCTCGCTTACTCCAACTGTGCCCACGACTGATACGATGGGGTATGGCAAAGTGCTGGCAGCACCCCTAACTGATACTATGTATGTGACCGATCCGCTTACTGCTACTGCAACCACGACCGGCAAAACCGGGACCTCCACACCGTCCGGGCCAACTAACACCACAGGACCGACCAACACTCCGGCACCTACCAGCACACCTGTACCGCCCACGCTCACGCCTACGCCCAAACCGATACCGCCTACCGGCGACGGCTTCGTCGCTGTGTACACTAGCGAAGATGGCAGCTACTATTTCAAAGATGTGCCTGTTGGCGCAACTATCACTTTCAAGATGCCCGGCTACAAACTGACCAAAGCCCCGGTAGATAGCTCGCAGAAAGATATGGCTCTGGACCAATTCAAGGTCAACGCGATCTACATGACTGCCAACTGGGCAGCCTCGCCTGACCTGTTGGACGGCACGCTCGAATGGGTGAAAGACAGCCGCATTAACGCCGTCGTAGTAAACGTGCAGAACGACGCTTCACAGTGGGTGTTCGACATCAAGAACAAGGCCGCGCTCGATGCCGAGAATATAGGCGATTTCACCGTTGATTATCCGACGCTCATAAAGAAGTTTCATGACCAGGGGCTGTATGCGATCGCCCGCATCGTCACCTTCCAGCAAAAGGCAATGGCCGAAGCACGCCCCGACTTGGCCGTCAAGAGCAGTACGTCGGGCGAGCAGTGGAAAGGCGGCTACGCAGGCCAGCAGGAATGGCTCGACCCCACCAATCCTGCTACGCAGGACTATATGATCGACATGACCAGGGAAGTGCTGACGTTGGGCTTCGATGAAGTACAGTACGACTACATTCGCTTCCCATCTGACCCCGCCCCCAGCGAAACAGGTGATATGGTGTTCTCGGCAGGCCCAATCACCGACACAGGCAAGGTCGCCACGCTCAAGACCTTCCTCGGGAAGGTGCATGATGTGGTAGAACCAACCGATGCGTTCACGTCCATTGATGTGTTCGGCTACAGTCTATGGCCCGATCAAGATGGACAGCCAATCCTGGGCGTCATTGGACAGGTGCTACCGGCATTGATGGACGAGACGGACTACATTTCTCCCATGATCTACCCATCGCACTTCAGCCCAGGCGAGCAAGGGTGCGATCACCCATCGCAGTGCGCATATAAATTGGTGCACAAGTCGGGCGAATATGCGGCGGACATCTTCGCGGGCCACAGAACCAAGTATCGCCCCTGGCTCGAGGACTTCGACTGGCCGGATGCTGATTATACCAGCCCGGGCACGACCAAAGTAGCCGAGCAGATCCAGGCGGCGGCAGAAACTAACGCCTGGGGCTGGCTCATGTGGGATCCCTTTATAGATTTCCAACCTCGAAGCGCGTTCGCTAAGTAGGACGGCAGACGACCTACGGCTGACGGCTGGCGAGTGGTAGATCGCAGATCATAGGTCGTAAGTCACGACTTTTCATCCCGTCAGCCGTCGGTCGTCTGCCGTCCAGGGCAAAACCTATGAGGCGTCGAAGGCGCTCAACCTACAGCACATATACCAACTTTTCGAGCCGCAACCCGGCGCGTAAGGTGCCTTCCCCTCTGCCATATCTGATTGTCGCATTGCTGGCCGCCGCCGGCCTTTTCTACTTCCACATATTCGCGTTTAAGAATCTATCCGGCACGGTCACCAATGCCTTCACAAATGAGCCTATGGCCGGTGTGCCCGTGGTTGTCGTGAGCGGCGTTCCACCGTCCGCCGCGCTGCCTTCCGCCCCAAAAGTAGCCATGACCGCGACTACGGGTCTTAAGGGTGATTTCAGCTTCGAGCGTGTACCCGATCAGCCCATCGTCACCATTACCTTCAACGGCTTTTCCTCGCAAACGATAACCGCTGAAGGGAATACGAACCTTGATATCAAGATGGTGCCGAATGTGCTTCGCGGACAGGTGGTAACACCTGACGGCAAGCCTGTGCCCGGCGCGAGCATTATCACCAACGGTACACGCATCCTGTCGGGCGCTGATGGTACCTATGAATTAGACAACGTCGGTCAAAATCGCAAGCTGGTCGTGAAGGCACCGGGCTATCGCGCCACTAACCTGGAAGTGGGGCAGGTGCTTACGCAG
>DATINP010000219.1:0-34574 GCA_035474135.1 Chloroflexia bacterium
GGCAATACCGTCTTCCATATTCCGGTAGTTCTTGACTTTGGGGCGCGCGGGCGTTCTGGAAGTGGTTTCAGTTTCAGTGATTGTCGACATGGTTAGCTCGCCCCCACCTTCTCGACCGTCTCGTCCTCGATACTGTGCGGAGCGGTGGTCCTGACATCAATCCAGCAGGCGGCCCTGTGGCCAGGCCCAACTTCGTCCAACGGGGGCATCTTATCTTTGTGCCAGTCTTCGCGATAGGTACAACGCGGGTAAAATGGACAGCCCACTATGGGGTTCATAAGGTCGGGGGGCATACCGGGGATAGGGATAAGGCGGTCTGTGCGCTCTTCGTCCAGCCGAGGCACGGACTTGAGCAGACCGAGAGTGTATGGGTGGCGCGGATCGGTGTAGAGGTCCAACGTAGCCGCCTGCTCCATAATGCGCCCGCCATACATAACGATAACGCGGTCGCACAGCCCGGCCACCACACCCAGGTCGTGGGTGATAAACATCACGGCTGTATTGAACTCCGATTTCAGCCGCCTGATAAGGTCGAGGATCTGAGCTTGTATGGTTACATCTAGCGCTGTGGTCGGTTCATCGGCGATCAACAGCTTGGGGTTGCACGACAGGGCCATTGCAATCATCACACGCTGGCGCATGCCGCCCGAGAACTGGTGAGGATAGCTATCCATGCGTTGTTCTGCGGATGGTATGCCCACGAGCTTTAGAAGCTCTATGGTGCGCACTCGTGCCTGCTTCTTGGTCATGCCCATATGCAGTTCAATGGACTCGCCGATTTGCTTGCTAATCGTAAGCACCGGGTTGAGCGAGCTCATAGGGTCCTGAAAGATCATGGCGATCTCTTTGCCCCTTATACGATGCATCTGATCGTTGTTGTACTTCAGCAGGTCATCGCCCTTGTAAATAATCTCGCCCGATTCGATCTTGCCCGGTGGGGTCTGGATCAGGCGCATTATCGAAAGCGCCGTGACGCTCTTACCTGAACCCGATTCGCCCACGATGCCCAGGGTTTCGCCTTCGTCCAGGCTGAACGACACGCCCTGCACAGCATTCACCACGCCGTCTTGCGTGTAAAAGTTGGTTCTAAGGTTGTTTACTTCCAGTAAAGTTGCCATGAAATTAGATTCACTGTCTAGTCTGATACAGAAGGTTCGGCGCGCGTGCCGCCGGAGGTTAGCGGTTCAGGCGTGGGTCGAGAGCATCGCGCAGGCCATCGCCCAACAGGTTGAAGGCCAGCACCATGACCACGATCGCGGTGCCGGGGAAGATGAGCAGATGGGGAGCATTAAATACGCTGGCACGCTCCGAGCCAAGCATTGTACCCCATTCCGGGTCCGGCGGCTTTTGACCAAGCCCCAGGAAGCCCAGTGCCGCCGCATCGAGTATGCCCGAAGCGACGCCGAGAGTGGCCTGCACGAGCAGGGGAGTGAGCGCATTGGGAAGAACCGTGCGAAACAGAGTGCGCATCGGCGGTACGCCCAGCGCACGGTCGGCCAGCACGTAGTCTTGCTCCTTTATGGATAGCACGCTGGATCGCACAATGCGCGCGTATACAGGGATAGACACAAAGCCGATAGCGAACAGAGCAGGAACAAGGGGCGACAGCCCGTTCTCCAGTATCAGGGGCCGCACTACCGCGACGAGCGCAATTGCCAGCAAAAGACTTGGGAAGGCCAATAATACATCCATCAGGCGCATGATTACGTTGCCTATCCACCCGGCTATGAAGCCCGCGATAGCGCCCAACAAAGTACCCACGATAACGCCAAAAGTAACTGTTGACACGCCTATGAAAAGAGAAACCTGTGTGCCGTACACGACGCGACTAAAGAGGTCGCGCCCGTTGCTATCCAGTCCGAAAAGATACTCGGGCTGGTCATCGGGACAGCCTAGCAGGTGAATGCAGGGGCCTGTGCGCACTGTGCTATTGGGGTCGCGGAAAGTGATAGGGTCATGCGTTGCAATGATCGGAGCAAACAGGGCCACAATGAGCAGGAACCCTATGACGAACAAACCAATCTGGGCCGAGCGATTATGCAAAAGATGGCGCAGGGCATCACGCCCCAGGCTGCGGGAGGCCGCAGCGGGGGCTGCTTGTGAAGCTTTACCAAGTGTCAGAGTTCTCATAGGGTATACCTGTATTGGGCCAAGCGTGTCTAAGCCTCGATTAACATAACACTACGCCAACCGGATACGCGGATCCAGATAAGCATAAGAAAGATCGACCAACAGATTTACAAACACGAATATCAGCGCGATCATGAGCGTAAATCCCTGCACTACCGGGTAATCGCGGCCGAAAATGGAATCTACAAGCATAGTGCCCATACCGGGGAGGCCAAACACGGTTTCGGTGAGCACTGCGCCACCCAGCAGGGTCCCGAATTGCAACCCTATGACCGTTACGAGGGGCAAGACGGCGTTTCGCATGGCATGACGGAACAGAATGACGCGCTCACCCAGGCCCTTCGAACGGGCAGTACGCACGTAATCCAATCCCAGCACGTCCAGCAAGTTAGAGCGGGTGAGGCGGGCGATGATTGCCATAGGGATCGTGCCAAGCGCCACCGAGGGCAAAATCAGGTGCTTGACGGCGTCAAACCATACATCGAACCTGCCCTGTAAGAGAGAGCTAACAGTAAATGTGTTGGAAATAAAGGTGACGACCCCCTTCGGCACGCCCGTCCAATCCTGCAGGTGCCACACCTGTATCAAGGGTGATAGGCTCATGCTGGCCGTGAGGCGGCTACCTGTAGGGAGTTGAAAGGGGGTATCACGCAAAACCACCCCGAAGAACCCGGCGAGCAACAAACCCAACCAGAAGATGGGCATGGAAACGCCCAGGTTGGCAACGACCATTGTGCCCGCGTCCACTATAGATCTGTGCTTGTAGGCCGATATTATGCCCAGAGGTAGGCCCAGCAGTATCGCGAAAAGCATGGCGCCTAACGCCAGTTCGAGGGTCATAGGCAGGCGCTCAAGCAGGATATCCCCAACAGGCCTGCTGAACTTGATCGACGTGCCCAGGTCTGCCGTGGCAAGCGAGCCGACGTAGCGCCCGAACTGTACCACGATGTTATCATTGAGGCCGAAGCGCTCACGGAAGGCAGCGCACACAGCAGGGGTAGCTTTTTCGCCCAGCATGACCTGGCATGGGTCGCCCGGAATCAGGCGCACCAGCACAAAAGTCACGAAGATAACGCCCAGCAATACCGGAATGATAAAGGTCAGGCGTTGTAGCAAAAAACGACCCATAGTATAAGTCCTGAATATTCAGTATCGAGTACCAAACAAAAAGTACGGGGCGAACGAGGGTCGCTCGCCCCAATACTCGGTGCCTGATACTCGATACTAAGCGCCTGGTCTACGGTGCTGGGGGAGGAGCGTTCAAGAAGGCTCCGAACAGACCTGTCCAGTAGTCGAAGTTGCCTGTGTTGCCTACGTGGAGCTTGTTAGCAACGTCCCACTGTACAGCATAGGTCGCTACGACGTCTTTAGCGGTTAGAGGCGTGCCGTCCGAGAACTGAACGCCCGGGTGAAGCTTGATCGTCCACTCTGTCAGGTCGGTGTTAGGTGTCCAACTGTCAGCAAGACCCTTCTCGACATCTACACCACCGATCTTGTAGTTGAGAAGCGGGTCGAAGATCTGCTCGCAAGCGCGCAGACTTTCGCCGTCGGTTTCATCACTGCAGTAGAGGCTGATTGGCTCGGCGTTCTGTACCCACACGAGGGTATCCTTGCCAGGTTCAGACATCACACGGAAGATCTCGTTGCCCAGAGGGCTTGTAGCCGCACCGTCTACGGTTGCCAGGAACACGGCTGCCGATCCACCATGGGCGATGGGAACCATCGGCACGTGCTGTGTCAGGAGGGTGTTGACCTGCCCATAGAGGGCGTTGCGCTGTGTCTGGTCAGACAGGGATGCAGCCTGGCTGAGCAGGGAGGTTATATCAGGGAACTTGGGACCGAACGTACCGTTCGCGCCCGTACCGAAGTGCTGGTCAAGGAAGTTGGTAGCATCCGGATAGTCAGCGCCCCAACCGAGCAGGATAAGTTCGAGGTTGCCCTTGGAGGCGTTGTCGAGGAATGTGCCTGATTCTTGTACGTCAATCGTTGCGTTGACACCGATTGCGGAAAGCTGAGCCTGAAGTTCTTCAGCGACTTTCGCGGGGCTGGGCAGGTAGCTGCGGGCCACGTCGCGATAGGCGAGTTTCAGGTTGATGGGTGTGGGAACGCCCGAGTCGGCTATCAGTTTCTTGGCCGCATCCACGTCGAAGCCGGGGAACTTGGTGCCTTCGCAGCCGCCCGGGATCGCGCAGGGTGTGAAGTAATCGGCAGCAGTCGAGCCAGTCGGGTAGAACTTGTTCACGATGTCGGTCTTATCAACCGCCATGGAAATAGCCTGGCGCACCTTCTCGTTATCCAGAGGAGTCTTGGAGGTGTTCATGCCCAGGTAGAGGACGTTGAGCGCCTCGCGAGGCAAGAGCTTCAACTTGGGATCGCCCTGGATAGTAGCGAAGTCGTTTGTGTCCGGGTTGTCGATGCCGTCCACTTCGCCTGCCTGCAACGAGGTGAGGCGTGCGGTGGCCTCGGTGCTCCACTTAAAGAGTATGGTCTTCGTCTTGGGAGCATCGCCCCAGTAGTTAGGGTTGGCTTCGAGGGTCAGGTGGTCGCCGCGAACCCATTCCTTCACGACATAAGCGCCTGTGCCAATGGGATGCTCAAGCAAGGCAGGAGTACCGCCGCCGGTCTCTTCGAGGTGCTTGGCCGACTGGATGCCCAGCGAGGCAAAAGCGATCTGTGAGGGGAAAGCCGGGTCGGGCTTGCAGAGGGTGAACTTGACTGTTGTGTCGTCCACGGCCTCAATCGACTTCATCGTGCCGCCATAGCTGCAATCAGCGGCCGAATACATAGTATCGGTGGCCGTGCCCGTCTGCGAGCCGGACGTACCACTGGTGGTGGCGGTGGCTGCTGTGCCGGTGGTTGCCGTCGCCGCTGCGGGTTTGGTGGCTGTGGCGACTGCGGCAGTAGTGGCAGTGGGGGCAACTGCTGTAGTTGCTGTCGGTGCGATGGGCGTTTGCGTGGGGGTCTCTCCGCCGCAGGCCGCGAGGCCGGGCAGCATCATGAGGCCAATAGCCATCGCTGCATATTTCTTTGTGCTTATTTTCACTCTAACTTTTCCTCCTATGGTTAATACCTGGCGTTTCGCCTACCGGCGCGAGAATTGTTACCCAGACACGCGCACCGGTACGGATACAAAGCTTGAATTGGTAGAATGCCGGACGTCACCCCCTTCCAATAGAGAGTACATAACGCTGGGTGTTAGTATTCTGCCCATTATAGCAATTAACACTAATGTGTCAAGAATTCGGTTCACAGTGAGCCGTAGTCCACGCGGGGAATGGGCTAGGAACGACACGACCAGGACTATGCCAAAGCGTACATGGTGCTTCATTATAGATCAGGTATAGCTAAAAAGATAGACGATGCCGTCATGCGTCATGCGTCATGCGCCATACGTCAAAGATGAATACGGATCACGAAGAGCACGAAGGTTAAGAGGACACGAAGGGTTAGGAAGGGTTTGGTTGGTTAGTAGAGGAGCATCCGTGTGCTTGGCAAGAATGTACCCGAAAGGATTAGGCAAAAGCTGTCCTTTTTGGGTGTGCTTACGTCATTAAGTCAATAGAGAGCCTGTTAGGCAGTGCACGTACTAGCGTGGATCGCCCTGCGACTGAAGTCGCGGGCTAGCGTTTATGAAGTCCCCCTCCGGTGACTACTCTTCGAGGGGATGGGTGCTTATCGTCAGGGATAAGGTTTGGGGATAGTCCGCACAGGCGGACTTTCTACACGTAGCCCACAATTTTAGTCGCCGGGCGTTCTCTGCGTAACGTGAGTTGCTGGGTATCTTTCACGTATGACGTATGACGTATGACGTATGACATATGACATATGGCGTATGACGCCTGGCACCAAATGCAAAAAGCAAGAGACCCCGCTATGATGCAGGTATCTCTTGCTTCTTAGGTTACTGTATGGAAAGCGTTAGATTAGCGCTTTGTGTACTGAGGAGCCTTGCGGGCGCGCTTGAGACCGGGCTTTTTGCGCTCTTTCTCGCGGGCGTCGCGTGATAGCAGGCCTGCCTTCTTCAAGGCGGCGCGGAATGTATCATCAGACTGTATCAAGGCACGCGCAACACCGTGGCGTACTGCTCCGGCTTGCCCTGTCACCCCGCCGCCGATGACCTTAACCGTGATGTTGAACTTCGCGGCGTTGTCGGTCAGGGCGAGTGGCTGGTTTATCATCTGCTGGTATACAGCGCGGCCACCGAAGTAGTCTTCAGCCGACTTGCCGTTTATCACTAGCTGCCCGTTGCCGGGGTACAGCCGCACGCGAGCCACAGCGCTTTTCCTGCGTCCGGTGCCATAGAAATATGCCGGTTTCTCTGCCGGCTTCTCTGTACGATCTGTACGAGGGGTGTTATCCATAGTTCTCCTCTTGGGAAGCACGAACCCCTCTGAAGGATTCGCACTGCGTGCTTACTTGCTTACAACTTCCAGTGTTTCGTTATCTGAATTGATCCGCAACTCGACAGGCTTCTGGGCCACGTGGGGGTGCTTAGGGCCTGCATATACTTTGAGCTTGGCGAGCATTTGCACGCCCAGGCTGTTGTGCGGGAGCATACCGCGCACGGCATCTTCCACCGGGAAGGTGGGGTGCTTCTTGATCATCTCGTTGTAGGGGATGGTCTTGAGATTGCCCATGCGGCCCGAGTGGCGATAGTACATTTTGTCTTCGTTCTTGGCGCCCGTGACCACCACCTGGCTCGCGTTGATTACGACCACGTAGTCGCCCATGTCCATGTGGGGGGCAAAGGTGGGCTTGTGCTTGCCACGCAGGTACTGCGCGACGAGCGTCGCCAGCCTGCCCAGCGTCTGCCCTTTCGCGTCAATAATGTACCACGCGCGTCCTGCTTCGGCATCGGCGGCGGTTGGTGTATATGTCCGTGTACTCATCTCTTTCGTTTCTCCCATTATAGAGGTTTCAGGGGAAAATTAGGGAACACCCCTAAAACCCCGGACAGGGAACTCTCCTGCCCACCCTGCTTAGTATTCAACCCACAGGAGGCAAAGTCCGTGCGCTTTGGCTGTCTGGCCTGCGGCGCTGCGGTCTCGGCTCTCTATTACATCACTCATGTTTTCTACAGTACGTCTGCCCTGTCCCACTTCCAGCAGTGTGCCCGTGATGGCGCGTACCATCTGGGGCAGGAATGCATTGGCAACTAGATCTAAGGCCCACATTCCGCTTCCAAGCGTGTCCCACACTTCCACGTCTTGCGCTTCGGGGGCCAGGCTGTGCCTGTAATCGGCTGTGGAGGTCACGGGAATGAACCGGGCGATGTGCATGGTGCGAACCGTGCTTGGCTTGCTCTCGGTGCTTTCATTGTCTCGCACGCCCATGCCGCTTCCGGCGAAGGCTGCGAAATCGTGCGTACCCACCAGTTTCTTTGCGGCCTGCGCCATCGCCTCCCAATCCAGTTTGTTCCTGATGTGGAGGCTATAGCGCGAGTAGAGAGGCAAGGGATAGGGTGCGTTCCAGATGAGGTAGCGGTAGGCGCGGCGCCTTGCGCTGAAGCGGGCGTGGAAGGTGTCGAGCGCGATATCTGCGCCTGTCACCGCCACGTCGCCAGGCAGGATGGCGTTGAGCGCACGTTGTAGGCCACCAGGAGTGCCGAGGCGGGGCTTGTCGGGGAAGTCGAGGCTTGCCACCTGTCCCCAGGCGTGCACGCCGCTATCTGTTCGCCCGGCCAAAGCCACCCTTACAGGCTCCCCTGCCAACCGCGAAAGCGCGGCTTCCAGTTCGCCCTGTACGGTGCGTCCCTGCTTCTGGAGTTGTGACCCCACGAAGTCTGTGCCGTCGTACTGTATTCGTAATTTAAGGTGCAAGTTCTTTGTGCGCCATTACACGTGTGCGTCAGTTTGCGCGGCCCTGACGCACGATCTTACTACTCTTCTACAAGCTCAAGCTGGCAGATGAGCGAACCGTCGCCGGGTCGAACGTGCAGCTTATAGATGCGGGTATACCCGCCGTTGCGGTCAACGTAGCGCGGCCCGATGTCCTCAAACAGCTTGCGCACCATAAGGGGGTTCGCCAGTATGGAGGCCGCAGTCATGCGGTTCTGGTCGCTATCCACTCTGGCTAGAGAGAGCACGTGCTCGGCCATAGGCTGAAGTTCACGAGCCTTAGCCTGGGTGGTACGGATGCGTTCGTGCATGAGCAGGCTCACCAGTTGGTTCCTGAACAATGCCTGGCGCTCGCCACTGCTACGGCCTAACGAACGGCCATTCATTTTGTGTCGCATTCCTATCTCCTTCGAGAGTAAACATAGAACGTAAGAAGCAAAACGTGAGATTACGTTCTACGCTTTACGCTTTCGAGCTTTCGGTTTGGCTTCCGCCTGTATTTCTTCTTCGTCCCCAAGGCCGATTTCGCCTGTAGTGGCGGGTGTAGCAGTGAGGTCTATGGGTTCTGACGCAGGTTCGCCATCGATATAGATACCGGCAGCAGCCTCCACACTCCCCTCGCTCTCGCCTGCCAGGTCGACTATCTCCCTGGAAGCGCCGTCTTCGCCGATGCCATCGGTGGCCTGATCGTCAGAGCCTATGTAAGCATCAGGTTCCTGCTCGGCGTCGTATTCACCGTAACCCGCTTCCACGTCTTCCAGGTTTTCGGTTTCGCCCTCATTGTCTTCCGACCCTTCTTCGTCGCCGCTGACATCAAGCGGTGTACCTGGTGGAATCAGGTCGCGGCTGGACAGGGACTGGTATAACTCGTCAAACGACTTTTCGCCGAAGTTGCGAAGGCCCAGGAGTTCCTTCCTGTCCATTCGCAATACCTGGCCCACTTTTGTGATGCTGCTCCGCTTGAGGCAGTTGTATGTACGCATCGAGAGGTTAAGATCCTCGATGGGCATTTCGAACAGATGAGGCGGTATGGCGATTGCACCGGGCAATTCGCGCCCGACAGTGGCCACCTGCTTATTGAAGTTGCTTATCAGCGACGAGTGCTGGGCAAGATACTGGGCCGCCAGACTGAGCGCCTCGCCGGGGTCGATCGTACCGTCCGTCCAGATTTCGATCAACAATTGCTCGCGTCCGGTCAAGTCCACTTCTACCGCAGTCTCTTCTTCGAGGTTGTCGCCGGCATAAAGGACAGACGCATCGGCAGGCTGCACCAGGTAGTTTACCTTGGGAATCGGCGAGAAAAGCGCATCCACAGGTATCGTACCGATCTGCATGCCCTCACGAGACTCGAACGAGACGTAACCACGCCCACGTTCGACCGTCAACTCCATCTCCAGGTGCGAGTTGGGACCATCGAGAGTGGCGATCAGTTGCTCGGGGTTCACCAGTTCGACGTTGGCAGGCAAGTCAATATCGCCCGCACGCGCTTCGCCCGGGCCTATTTTGCTTAGATTGAGGCGCACCCCCCTGTCGCTGTAAGAGCGCAGGCGAATGTTCTTCACATTAAGTACTATTTCTGTTATGTCCTCACGCACGTTCGGAATGCACGAGAACTCATGGTACACGTTTTGAATCCGCACGCTAGTAACCGCAGAGCCAGGCAAAGACGACAGTAGAATGCGGCGCAAAGCGTTACCAAGCGTCATGCCGATCCCGGACTCTACCGGGCCGACAGCGAACCGCCCATAATTTGGGGCCGTTGCCACCGCCACGACATTAGGCAAACTGCTTGTTAACCCACTGGCCAAAGTTGATCTCCTGTGTGATAAGTGATACCGGCTGCGCGACCAAAAATCGCAAGCGCGGCATCATGTTTCACGTTCTTACCGGCTGTAATATTCTACGATTAGCTGGTCGTTCAATTCGATACCGATTTCTTCACGACCAGGAAGGCGCTCAATGCGCCCCGAAAGTGCATTCGCGTTTACTGCTGTCCAGGGGGCAATTACCCGGCGGGGAAGCTCGACCTGAAGCACCTGGAAGAAATTGTTGGCGCGAGATCGCTCTCGAACACTGATTTCCTCGCCAGCCTTGCATCTGTAGGACGGGATGTCTACCTTCTGACCATTGACATCAAAGTGACCATGCACCACCAACTGGCGGGCCTGGGCACGCGTCTCGGCGAAGCCCATTCGATATACGATGTTGTCGAGGCGCATTTCGAGCAGCAAGAGAAGGTTCTCGCCTGTCAGACCCGGGCGCTTCTCGGCCATCGCGAAATAGTGGCGGAACTGCCGTTCAAGCACACCATAGATGCGGCGAGCCTTCTGCTTTTCGCGCAATTGCATCCCATATTCAGATACCTTGCGCGCCCTGCGCTGACCATGAGGTCCAGGCGGGACGTAACCCTTCCTGCGCAAGCCTTCCATAGCCGAGGACTTGTCGCTCTTCAAGAAGAGGTCCATACCCTCACGGCGCATTAGTTTGAGAACCGGTCCTGTATATCTAGCCATTGTATCTCCGTATATCAAAGTTGCAGCCCAACCCACGCAATCGCGAGATTGGGCGCGCTCTATAAACGATAAAGTAGTATTAGACGCGTCGTCGTTTCGGTGCCCGGCAACCGTTGTGCGGTATGGGTGTCACGTCGGTGATAGAGGTCACCTGGATGCCCGCCGCCTGAATTGCGCGAATTGCTGCTTCGCGACCTGCGCCCGGCCCCTTTACGAACACTTCGACCTGTCGCAGACCATGTTCCATGGCACGACGAGCCGCACCCTCACCTGTGATCTGGGCAGCGTAAGGTGTGCTTTTGCGCGAACCCTTGAAGCCCGTAGCGCCTGCGCTACCCCATGACAACACGTTACCCTGCGGGTCGGCCAACGTCACGATTGTGTTGTTGAAGCTCGACTGCACATAAGCTGTGCCACGAGGCACTACCTTACGCTCTCGCCTGCGTGCTCGCGCCTGGCGGGCCTTTGTAGCCGACACTTTGCTTTGCTGCTTCTCAGCCATTTTGTCTCCTATGAGCTACTAAATAGATCATGCGTCACATTCCCACCGAAAAGATAGAGCAGAACGCACAACTCACGAATGCTACTTCTTGCGTCGCACTCCAACGGTCTTCTTGCTACCCCGGCGGGTGCGGGCGTTGGTACGTGTGCGCTGCCCGTGTACAGGCAGCCCACGCTGGTGCCTTATGCCCCGATAGCACTTGATCTCTATGAGGCGCTTGATGTTCATGGACACCTGGCGGCGCAGATCGCCTTCAACGGTGTACTCTTTGTCCACCGTTTCGCGAATGCGGTTCACCTCGTCCTCTGTGAGGTTGTTCACACGAGTGTCGGGGTCAACGTTGGTTTTCGTCAGGATGCCCTTAGCGCTGGTCGGCCCAATGCCGAAAATGTACGTTAGCGCTACTTCCACCCGCTTGTTACGGGGTATGTCTACACCGGCAATTCTCGCCACGCTTGCCTCCCTTTATCCTTGCCTTTGCTTATGCTTGGGGTCACTACAAATTACCATTACTACGCCCGACCGCTTGATCACTCGGCACTTGGCGCAACGTGGTTTCACTGATGCTCTTACTTTCACTGCTTTCTCTCCTATTCGACGGAGGGCGCTCAGGCTGTATATCCTGAATTCCCACGCAGGGATCAACCCCGCTAGCCTACTACTTGGTTCTCTTTTTACTTGATCTGTTTCACTCGCTCTACGATTCGGCCTCGCGTAAGGTCGAACGGCGAGAGGGTCAGCGCCACACGGTCGCCCGGAATGATGCGAACAGCGTTCAGCCGCAGTTTATCATCCAGACGTGCAGTGACTGTATGGCCGTTGTCGAGCTGTACCCGCCACGTGCCGTTCGGCGCAGGTTCGGAAACCTTACCTTCAACCCTGATTTCGCCTTGCTTTTCTGTCAACGTGCAATTCTTACTGTCAATTCGTATTGCTTAGCCATTTCTTTTTCTGCCTGAACGGGGTGGCGTCTATTGTTTTTACGAACTCCATTCCGCACGCACTGAAAAAGGAAGCACCAAACGCTAATTATATCATATCGTCAGGGTAAAGTCAAAATGTCCGGCCCATTTTCTGTGATAGCTACCGTATGCTCGAAGTGAGCCGACGGGGTGCGATCGTGGGTTACTACTGTCCATCCATCGTCGAGTGTTTCGGTCGTATCGCCACCTATGTTCACCATAGGCTCGATAGCGATCACCATGCCCACCCCCAGACGCGGCCCTTGATGAGCGGGGCCATGGTTGGGCACAGACGGTTCTTCCCACAGCCTGCGTCCGAGGCCGTGCCCGCCGTATTCGCGCACGATACCGTATTTGCCGCCCTGCTTGATGCGTTCTTCAACGGCGTGTGATATGTCGCCCACATAGTTGCCGCGTTTGGCCTGTGCTATTCCCGCCTCCAGGGAGGCTTTTGTGGTGTCCAACAGCGCCACGAGTTGCGGACTGATCTTGCCTACGCCTACCGTTGTGGCCGAGTCTCCCTGCCAACCTCGATAGATCACGCCGCAATCAAGAGCGATTATGTCGCCTTCTTTTAGCACACGACCGCCCGGTATGCCATGCACGATCTCCTCGTTGACCGAGGCGCAGATTGTGCCAGGGAAGGGCTGAACGTCGGGGAACGGGTGGTAACCCTTGAAGGAAGGTATCGCACCCTGAGACTTTATGAAGTCGTAAGCCATTTTGTCCAACTCAGCGGTTGTCACGCCCGGTTTGACGTTCTCTGAAAGCAGCGCCAATGTTTGCGCGACGATTCGCCCTGCCTGGCGCATGATTTCTATTTCTTTATGCGATTTTAGTAATATAGCCATGTCTGATTTCCAATTCTCTATCAAGCATTCGCGCTAACGTAAGCAGGCGAGGAGGTCGTGAGTGACCTTCTCCACGGGTTGCTCTCCATTTACTTCCTGGAGGAGACCCCGTCCCTTGTAGTATTCGATTATGGGGCGCGTTTGGTTATGGAACACAACCAGTCTCTTGACCGCAGTTTCGCGGGTGTCGTCCGGCCGTTGGTACAACTCGCCACCATCTATGTCGCATATCCCAGGTACTTTGGGAGGAGCGAACTTTTCATGATAAATGTGGCCACAGGTTTTGCATATCCAGCGTCCCGAGAGCCTGTCTATCAACACGTCGTCATCGACTTTTATATATAGGACGGCATTTACCATTTTGCCCTTGAGGTCCAGTGCCTCGTCAAGCGCTTCGGCCTGCGGAACCGTACGCGGAAAGCCGTCCAGTAGAACCCCAGACTCAGCATCCGGTAAGGCAAGCCTGTGGGTTATCATGTCAATTATCAGGTCATCGGGGACCAGGCTGCCGTCGTCCACCATGTATTTGGTTGCGATTTTGCCTAGCTCAGTTTCCCGCTTTACGTTATCGCGCAGGAGGTCACCACTTGATATGTGCAACATGCCCAGGCGTTCACGCAAGATATCCGACTGTGTGCCTTTTCCGGCTCCAGGCGCACCCACTAGGATTATGATCATTTATGACTCCATCGTCACTCTATCGCGCCGTAGCGGGCCAACTCTAGATGACTACCGATAGACAAAAAGGGATTGCTATCTCTAATCGCCTATCAGCAGCCAACTATCGCTCTTGCTAACGATTGATAAAGCCCTCGTACCTCCTCATCAGCAGTTGCGATTCCAACTGCTTCATGGTATCTATTGCGACGCCCACGAGGATTAGCAGAGAGGTGGAGGTGAAGTTAAGTTGTTGCACGCCGGTTAGCTGCGAGGCAATCCACGGAAGGACCGCCACTATACCGAGGAACACCGCGCCACCCACTGTGATCCTGGTCAGAACCGTGGTAAGGAAGCGGTCGGTATTTGGTCCCGGTCGTATACCGGGTACGGCGCCTCCCGACTTTTGCAGGTTCTCGGCGATGCGCTGTTGCGAGAAGACCACGCTTGTGTAGAAGAAGGTGAAGGCCACGACCATTACAAAGTAGATCAGGTTGTACTGCAACGTGCTCGGCTGGAAGTTGCCGTATATCCACAGGGCAGCATCTCGAACCACTCCGTTGCTGGCCGCGGTGAAGAAACCGGCGACGATTACAGGGAAGCTCATGATCGAAAGGGCGAAGATGAGCGGGATCATACCGGACGAGTTGACACGCAGGGGTATGAAGGACGAGCCTGCCTGCCGCATCATTCGGCCTCCTCGCATAATACTACGCGAGTAGTGAACCGGGATTCGGCGCTGGCCCTCATTGATGAGGATGATGCCCACGACGGTCAAGAGGCCGATTGCGGCGAACAGCGCCAGGCTGAATATGCTTGTGCCGGTGGCTCCCGTCTGCCCCAATTGGAGTATCTGGCCGGGAATACGTGACACAATACCGCCGAAGATGATGATTGAGATACCCTGGCCGATACCGTTCTCGGTGATAAGCTCACCCAGCCACACCAGGAACATGGTGCCTGCAACGAGGCTGACTATCACCGTCAAGGTTAGCAAGAGGTCCGAACCGAACAGGGGCAGCGCCTGGAACTGGCTGTTGAGTAGTTGCGCCTGTCCGAAAGCCTGTAGTGCGGCCAGGGGAATTGTGAGCCAGGTGGTGTACTTGTTAAGCTGGTTGCGGCCTGTCTCGCCTTCCTTGCTCAGCTCGCTAAGGCGCGGAATAACACCCGTTAGAAGCTGAATGATAATGGAAGCCGTAATATAAGGGTAAACGCCCATGGCCGCGACGCTGAAGCTTTGGAGCGTACCGCCGGAGAAGATATTGAGGATGTTGAACAAGCCACTAAGCGAGTTGTTCCCGTTGAACGCGTTCTGTAGCTTCGTGAAGTCCACACCCGGCACAGGAATGTGCGCGATCACCCGGAACAGGACCAGTACCCCCAGCGTGAAGAGAATCTTCCGCCGCAGGTCGGCGATCTTGAAGGCGTTGATAACTGCCTGGAGCATGTGCCTATCCTTTCAAACTGCTGTTGGCAATCGGTAGTCGGTAGCTGGAATGAACCGGCTACCGACTACCGACCAATAATCACCGACTATTTACCTGCCTGCCGCGCCTTCATAGCGCGCACCGGTGCTTCCGTGCGGCCCTTCGAGCGGCGAGGTTCGTTGGCGGCTTCGATAAGCGTAATGGTGCCGCCGGCGCTCTCGATCTTTTGTCTCGCGCCCTCGCTGACCTTGTGCGCGGAGATATTGAGCGCAACACCCAATTCCCCATCGCCAAGCACCTTGAGGGGCTTCTCTTTGTCGCGCAGAATGCCCAGCGCCAGCAGGCTCTCAGGGGTAACGTCTGTACCCTTCTCCATAGATGCCAACTGCTCGAGGTTCACAATATTATAACGCTGGCTCCATATATTGGTAAAGCCGCGCTTGTAAGGCAGTTTCTGCTGCAAAGGGGTCTGGCCGCCCTCAAAACGTGCCGGCACATTTCCACCCGTACGCGCCTTCTGGCCCTTGGTACCACGGCCTGCTGTCTTGCCATGGCCCGACCCGGCGCCGCGCCCAACGCGCTTGCGGTCTTTGTTTATGCCTACAGGCACTTCAATGTCGTGTAATCTCACTTCAAGTTTCCTTTCTTCGACGCATCATGACAATGCGCCTCGCGTTTTCGGCCCGCAGGCCGCACACTATTCTTCTACGCGTACGAGGTGCTTCACCTTGAAGATCTGCCCGCGTGTAGAAGGGTTGTCGGGCTTCTCTACCGTCTCATGCAGACGGTGTAGGCCCAGCGCGACAATCGTCGCCCGTTGGTCTTTGGGATACCCTATTGAACTTTTGATCCAGGTCACGCGCACGGTCTTGCCGCTCTCGTCACCTTTTTGTGCTTTCTTCTTAGCCTCTGCCACGTCCGCCTCCTCTGTTATCGCGACCACCAGCGCCCGGACCTGTGCCTGGGCCACGATTACCGCGACCAGGCGCACCCGCCCCATCGCCGCGACCACGGTCGTTGCGGTCATTACGCCTACCTGGGCGCTCTTCGCGGGCGGGCTTCTCCGGCGTACGGACTACCATAGCCTGCATTTTGCCTTCACGGATAGCCTTGAGTACTGCCACGTCCTTGCGGAACAGGCGCTTCTCCATCTCTTCCAGTGGTATACCGCGGCGCATCGACTCGGACTCAACTGAATGGAGTTGCGATAGCGCGAGCAATGTAGCACGCACAAGGTTGATAGGGTTGTTGTTGCCCAGCGACTTGCCGAACACGTCGTGCACACCCGCTGCCTCGAGTACTGCTCGCACGCCGCCACCCGCGATCACGCCGGTACCGGGTGAGGCAGGCTTGAGGAATACGGTGCTCGCGCCATAGGACACATGCACTTCGTGAGGGATCGTGTTGCCCACCAAGGGCACGCGGATCAAGTGCTTCTTGGCGTCATCGCCCGCTTTGCGGATCGAGTCGGGCACTTCAGCAGCCTTGCCTGTGCCTGCGCCTACCATACCCTTGCCATCGCCCACGACCACTACCGCGCTGAAGTTGAACCTGCGGCCACCCTTCACCACTTTGGATACGCGGTTGACCTGTACCAACTTCTCTTCGAGTTCAGATATTATGCCTCGTTCTAATCTAGCCATTGTTCCTCCGACTCTTGATGCGCGAAACGAAATGCTCAGGCCTGTTTGGGCCGCGCATCATGTTTTGCGTTTTAGAAATCCAAACCGCCTTCGCGGGCGCTGTCGGCCAGGGCTTTGATGCGACCATGATACAGGTAGCCACCTCGGTCGAATACTACTTTGCTAATGCCTGCGGCTTTGGCGCGTTCGGCAACCAGTTTGCCAACTGCCTGGGCCTGGGCCGTCTTGGGCGCTTCTGCCACTTCTTTGTCGAGTGTAGAAGCCGACACCAGGGTGTGGCCCTGCGAGTCGTCGATCACCTGCGCATAGATGTTGTTCGCACTGCGGAATACATTCAGTCGAGGCCTTTCAACCGTGCCAATTGCACGCGACCTCACCCGATTGTGCCGCTTCGCACGCGGTGTCAACTCAAATGGTTTCTTTTTCATTGCTCAATGTTCCTCTATATTGCCTGGTCATATTCAGGCTGGGGTTATATGGTACTGCGTCCAACCGTCATCGATCTTCTTACTTCTTGCCGCCTACTTTACCGGCCTTACCAGCCTTGCGGCGAATGCGTTCGCCCTGGTAGGTGATGCCCTTGCCTTTATACGGCTCAGGCTCACGCAGCGACCTGATCTGGGCTGCTTGCTGTCCCACAACCTGCTTGTCGATGCCCTGTACGCTGAAGCGCGTGGGAGTTTCGACTGCGAATGAGACGCCCGTTGGAGGCTCGATGCGTACCGGGTGCGAAAAGCCGAGAGCGAACACCAGAGCCTGGCCTTCTTTCGCTACGCGATAGCCTACGCCGGCGATTTCAAGTTGGCGAGTGAAGCCGTCGGTGACACCCACCACCATGTTGCTGATAAGGGTCCGGGTTAGACCATGCAGCGAGCGATGCAGTTTGTCCTCGGCAGGCCGAGTCACCACTATCTGCGCTTCCTGCACCTCAATACCTATCTCAGGGCGAAAGGTCTGTTCAAGTGTGCCCTTCGGCCCCTGCACCTTCAGGTGCGACCCGTTCAGTTCGACCTTTACGGCCTTCGGTAGAGGTATAGGTTTGTTTCCAATACGAGACATTACTTTCTCCTGTATGTGTTAGGTCTTAGATGCTAGATGTCAGTAAAGTTACTCAACGAAACGCTAACACCTAATACCTGATCCCTGACACCTCCGTTACCAGACGTATGCCACTACCTCGCCGCCGAGGTTTTTGCCGAAGGCATCTCGGCCCGTCATCACACCCTGAGGGGTGGACATGATTGTTACTCCAAGGCCATTCAGCACCATCGGTATGTCTTTGCGCTTGGTATATACGCGCAGGCCGGGCTTGCTGACGCGCTTGAGGCCTGATAGCACGGGCCTTTTGTCGTTGTCATACTTGAGCCACACGCGGAACATTCTGCCTTCCATGTCGGGGGGCATATCATATTCGCTGATATAGCCTTCGCTTTTCAAGATACGAGCGATCTCCACCTTCACCTGTGATGAAGGGATCAACACGGTCTGGTGTCGCGCCATGCTGGCGTTCCGAATGCGGGTCAGCATATCGGCGATTGGATCTGTCATGTTCATAAGCCGTATTTTCTCCTTGCGGCAACGGCCATGATGGCCGTCCTAAGCACGTCGGGGGACCAGTAATCGGGGAGCGGTTTGTCGTCGGGCTGATCCCTGATCCCCGACTGCCGGTCCCTGATTTCTACCAGCTAGATTTTACGATACCCGGCAGCATACCCTTGTTGGCATGCTCGCGGAAGCAGATTCGGCACATGCCAAACTTGCGGATATAGCCGCGTGGGCGGCCACAGATTTTGCAGCGATTGTGCTGTCGCACCACGAACTTGGCGGGTCGGGCTGCCTTTACAATCATAGATTTCTTAGCCATTATTTCTCCTCATTCGATTGCGAACCTGGTCTAGCCTCTCTTGAAAGGCATACCCATCAGTTGTAGCAACTGCCTGCCTTCTTCGTCATTCTGGGCAGAGGTCACGATTACAACCTCCATGCCCCGAATCTTATCTACTTTGTCGTATTCGATCTCAGGGAAGATTAACTGCTCGCGCAGACCCAGAGTGAAGTTGCCGTGCCCGTCGAACGAACTGGGCGAAACGCCCGAGAAGTCGCGCACACGCGCCAGCGTTACATTAAACAACCTGTCCAGGAAGTCATACATTCTCGGGCCGCGAAGAGTTACCATCACGCCGATGGGCATGCCTGTCCTCAGCTTGAAGGACGCAATAGATTTCTTGGCGCGAGTGATGACCGCGTGCTGTCCTGCGATCAGAGCGATATCACTAACGGCACTATCGAGGGCCTTCGCGTTCTCACGGGCTTCGCCGCCCATACCGATGTTGATCACTACCTTCTTTACGCCGGGAACCTGCATTTTATTGGAATAGTTGAACTCCTTGAGCAGCGCAGGCACCACTTCTTCGTTATATTTCGTTTTCAGGCGAGGCACGTAGCCTTCGGGGATCTCATTGGATCCAGCGTCGGCATTTGCGGTTGCCGCACGGCTTGCACGAGCGGGTGCTGGGGCAGGAGCCGCACCACCGCGCTGCTGCTGGGCTGCCGGCTTGCCGCCACCCTTGGCGGGAGTGCCCTTGCCTTTCTTATCGTCTTTAGCCACTCTTGGTCTCCTTGTCTATTCGGCTGGTCGTCCTCTACAGGTTGCAGCCATTCCTAAAACTAGCGGCGTCCGCCCCACTTAGATTGTGTGGAATCGGTGTCGAATGTCTCGCCGCAGTTGCGGCATACGCGCACCTTCTGTCCGTCGGCGGTAAAAGTGTGGCCAACACGTGAAGGCTTGCCACAGGCAGGGCAAATGACCATTACTTTGGATGCACTGAGTGATGCTTCCTGTTCGATGATGCCCGCCTGGCGCGCCCCTGAGCGGCCCTTGGTGTGCTTCTTTACTATGTTAAGGCCCTCGACAATCACGGCATTGCTCGACGGAAGTACGTCTCGCACTTTGCCTTTCTTGCCTTTGTCCTTCCCGGTTATTACCTGAACGGTATCGTCTTTCTTGATATTCATTCCTTACCTCTATTTGTTCGTAGCTATCTGGGCTGCCAGTGTTCCTTGTATTATGTAAAGTTCTTACAGTACCTCTGGAGCCAAAGACACTATTTTCATGAACTGCTTCTCGCGCAGTTCGCGAGCGACGGGGCCGAAGATACGAGTTCCCCTGGGCGCATTGTCCTTATTAATGATCACTGCGGCGTTGTCGTCGAAGCGAATGTGCGAGCCGTCGGGCCGCTTGTACTCTTTGGAGGTGCGGACCACCACCGCGCGTACCACTTCGCCTTTCTTGACTGTGCCGCCGGGGCTTGCGCTCTTCACAGCAGCAACAATAATGTCGCCCACAGAAGCGTATTTACGTCTGGAGCCGCCCATCACGCGAATGCAGAGGATTTCTTTGGCTCCCGTATTGTCCGCCACCCGCAGGCGGCTCTCTTGCTGAATCACTTCTTTCCCCTTGGAGGAACTATGAAAGCTGAACTTTGAGCCTGGGGATAATCCCACCCGCGCTCGCTGCTCCCTGGTTCATAATTCTCGCTAGATTTTCTCTGCTTTCGTTATGATCTCGATCACGCGCCAGCGCTTGTTCGCGCTGATTGGCCTGCTCTCGATGATGCGAACGGTATCGCCTTCCTGGGCGCCCATTTCGTCGTGGGCCATGAAGCGTACCGAGCGCTTCATGATCTTCTTGTAGATGGGGTGTTGCTTTCTACGCTCAACCACCACTACTACGGTTTTCTGCATTTTGTTGGAAACCACGCGCCCGATCTCGGTGGGCCTGCCTTTAAGGTAGTCAGGCAACACTACGGGGCCGCTGGGCCTCTCGGCCGTTTGCACGACTTCCGCAGCTTCCTTTGTGACTTTCGTTTCCTTCGTTTCCTTAGTTACCTTCTTCGCCATTCTTCAACTCCTGTGGGACGACAAGGCCATGTTCGATGCCGGGTCCCAGGTGTGTAGCCTTCTCGGCGGGCCGAGCTATCGTCAACGGCCACTACCTACGTATGCGGCCGAGCAAGCCACCGCGCCGCGATTCCTCTTTTTGCTTCTGGGTGGGGCCCGCTGCTACCATCTCCGATTCCATGTCAACGCCCGTATATTCGCGCATTAGCTCGCGCTCGCGCATGGCAGTCATGATGCGGGCAATATCCTTCTTCACCTGCGAGATGCGCTGGTGGTTTTTGATCTTGCGTGTAGTTATCTGAAAACGCAGATTGAACAATTCCTGGCGGTTTTCTTCCAGGGAGCGCATCAATTGCGACTCGCTCATGGCGTTTATTTCTTCAGCCTTCATTTTATTCCTCGTCCTCCGGCTCAGGCTCCGGCTCAGGTACGGCCTGACCCTCGTTCTGGCGCTTTACGAAGCGGGTTTTGATAGGGAGCTTGTGGCCCGCCTTCCTCATAGCTTCCGCAGCTACATCTTCACGCACACCCGAAACTTCGAACAGCATTCGGCCTGGCCTGATTACGGCTACCCAGTGGTCGGGCGCGCCTTTGCCGGAACCCATGCGGGTCTCGGCGGGTTTGGCGGTCATGCTCTTGTCGGGGAAGATGCGTATCCACACCTTGCCACCGCGCTTGATATGGCCGGTGATGGCACGACGAGCCGACTCGATCTGGCGGCTGTCAATCCAGGCCGCTTCGAGGGCCTGCAAGCCGTATTCACCGAATGATACTTCGGTGCCGCGAGCCGACACACCGGCGCCTGTGGTGCCGCGATGCTGCTTGCGGTGTTTTACTCTCTTGGGCATCAACATGGATATTTACTCCAATCCTTAGCTTTCAGTTCCCTAACTCTAAAACCTTTAGCTTTCGTTAGATGTGCCGGTCTCGCTGCTCGGAGCAGTATCAACTGTGGGCGCCTCAGCGCGCGGAGCGCGGGGGGCACGAGGGGCGCGTTCGGCTGCAGGGCGATCTCCCATATGCTCGCCACCGCGGTCATTACGTCGACCGTCGGCTCGCGGTTCGCGGTCGCGCCTGTCGGGGCGAGCGGATCGAGGCGCTGCAGTAGCGATCGGGCGATCTACTTCCAGGAGCGAGTCGCCGCCTTTGCGCTGGATCACTTCGCCTTTATATATCCACACCTTCACGCCAATGCGGCCAAATGTGGTGTGGGCGTGTACCTGCCCGTAGTCTATGTCGGCGCGGATTGTGTGCAGAGGCACGCGGCCTTCGCGCTCCCAGACCGAACGGGCCATTTCAGCGCCACCCAGGCGGCCCGAAATGCGTATCTTGACGCCCTTTGCACCCGAACGGGTCGAGCGCATTACGGCCTGCTTGAGGGCACGCTTGTAGGACACGCGGCGTCCAAGCTGCTCGGCGATGCTCTCGGCCACCAGATAGGCGTCCAACTCAGGTTGCTTGATTTCTTCGATATTGAGCTTAACCTTCTTGCCTGTCATGGTTTCGAGGTCTTTGCGTAGCTGGTCAACGGCCTGTCCACCCTTGCCTATTACTACGCCTGGCTTGGCGGTATGTAGCGTAACTTCAAGCTGGTTAGCCGAGCGCTGGATTTCAATGCGGGCCAGCGAAGCGGCAGACAGCCTCTTGTAGATGAGCGCACGTATCTGCACGTCCTCATGAAGCAACTCGCTATAGTTGCGGTCGGCGTACCAGCGCGACTGCCAATCTCTGATTACTCCAAGCCTAAATGCTACTGGATGGACTTTCCGTCCCATGGTTCCCCCTTTGGGTTATTTGGATATCTACTTTTCGCATTGTGGGTTGCAGGGAAAGTTCCTGCCGGTCCACGATCCAAAACTTAGAATTCAAAATCCGTACTAGTATTCTCGTTCCTCTACTATCACTGTAATGTGGCTCGACCGCTTGAGGATGGGGGCTGCCATACCACGCGAGCGCGAGCGAAAGCGCTTGATGGTTGGCCCTTCGTCCGCATAGATGGCTTTGACATAGAGGTCTTCAGGAGCCATCTGGTAATTATTCTCGGCGTTGGCTGCGGCACTACGCACCACTTTCAACACTTCCGGTGCGCCGCCATGCGGTAGGAACCGCAGTATGGCTACCGCTTCGTCAACGCTTTTGCCCCGCACAGCATCGAGTACGAGCCGTACCTTGCGCGGCGACCTGTGTATATTTTTGGCTACTGCTGTAACTTCCATTTGATCCCTCATATTGGATTTTAGATTTCAGGCATTAGAGGCAACGGAGTAAACGCCCCCGGAACCCGCAACCCAGAATCCAAAACTACTTGAGCCGGCTACTCTTCTCCGCCTTGGACCCATGTCCCTTGTAAAACCGTGTGGGCGCGAACTCGCCGATCTTGTGGCCCACCATGTTTTCGCTTACGAATATGGGTATGTGTCGCCTGCCATCGTGTATGCCGATGGTGTGTCCCACCATGTCGGGGGTGAGAGTGCTGGCGCGCGCCCAACTCTTGATTACGCGCTTCTCATTCCTCTGGTTCATCTTGAGGACTTTCTCCTCAAGATTGTGGTCTATGTATGGCCCTTTTTTTGCAGAACGTGTCATTTTCTCTCCTTCGGAGACTTCCGGGTCGGCGGCTTTGCTGAAGCTCAGGTCAACGCCGCTAATCCAAAATCAAAAACTATCTCTCGCCTTTTCCGGCAGCCTGCGGGCCTCGGCGGCGACCACGTATGATAAATCGGTCGGTACGTTTGTTGTTGCGGGTGCGATAGCCCTGGGCGGGCTTACCCCATTTGGTCTGGGGCTGTCCACCGCGTGGGGCACGGCCCTCGCCGCCACCATGGGGGTGATCGACAGGGTTCATGGCCGCACCGCGTACTTCGGGCCGCCTGCCCAACCAACGCTTGCGTCCTGCCTTGCCCAGCCGCACGTTCTCATGGTCCACATTGCCTATCTGGCCTATGGTTGCCATGCAGTTTACGTGTATCATGCGCACTTCACCCGATGGAAGGCGTACCTGGGCATACTTGTCGTCACGGGCCATAAGCTGAGCGCCTGCACCGGCGCTACGCACCAGTTGCCCACCTTTGCCGATATGCAGTTCGATGTTGTGGATCTGCGTACCGAGGGGGATGCGGCGAAGGGGAAGGGTGTTGCCAATTCGTATCTCGGCCTGTTCGCCCGAATTGACCGTGTCGCCCACCTTCAAACCTATAGGCATAAGGATATATCGCTTCTCGCCGTCAGCGTAGTTCACAAGGGCGATGCGAGCCGAGCGGTTGGGATCGTATTCGACCGATGCCACTTTGCCCGGAATGCCGAACTTGTTGCGCTTGAAGTCGATAATGCGATAGTGCTGCTTGTGCCCACCGCCGCGGTGACGTGTGGTAATGCGCCCGGTGTTGTTGCGCCCGCCCGATTTCTTCTGGGCAACGAGCAGCGACTTCTCAGGCTTCTTCTTCGTGATCTCGTCGAAGATCGCAACGCTCATAATTCGGCGACCAGGCGAGGTTGGATTGTATTTTCTTACAGGCATTGTTCTTCCCTTCGGACGACCGACGGCAGACGACGGGCGACGGATGGCTTACTGTCTGAGCCGCGAGCCTTAGACTCCCTCGAATATCTCTATCCTCTGGCCTGGAGCCAGCGTTACTATAGCTTTCTTCCACCCTGTGCGGAAACCGCGGATGCGAGTGTTCTGGCGACGGGCTTTTGCATGCACGTTCATCGTGTTGACCGCCATCACTGTCACATCGGGGAAGGCCTTCTCGACGGCCTCTTTGATCTGTATCTTGTTGGCGCTGGACGCTACCTCAAATGTATAGCGGCCTTGCTGCATCAGTTCCGTGTTGCGCTCGGTCATTACAGGACGGCGCAGTACTTCGTAGACATGAGGCATTATTTCTCGCTCCCTTCCGCGTACGATCCATAGGCAAAGGTGGATATTACCTTCCCGTCCGCATTCAGTAATTCAGCAACGTCGCCCTTGTCGTTCCAGATTGGACGCTTGCTGTCGAAAGTCTGCTTGTGACCGGGAGCGGTGAACACCTTCGTGGTGCTGCCGGGCTTTAGTTCTGTGCCTTCAGCGAAGGTGAAAGATTGTTTATCGTCGTTCTTATCGCGAACTACCCAACCGGTCAGGTCAACAGGTAGGTCATTCTCATTCCTGAGTTCGACGTACTCTTCATCCTTGTAATGAACAGTAGAGATAACGACGTTTCCGGCGACGATAGGGGCCGGAGCCTCAGACACTGACGTACCTTTGGTGGCGGGCTTGCGCTTGGCGGTTTCGGGCTTGGCTTCTGCGGGGGCTGCGTCCACTGTCGATGCAGCAGGTGTTTCTTTCTTGGTGGCGGCAGGTGCTGCTACAGGTGCCTTCTTCGCAGGGGCTACTTTCTTGGTGGTGGGAGCACTTACGCTGGCTTCGGAGCCTGTGCCGTTCGTAGCGGCGACACCTCTGAGGGTCAGCTTTGTGCGCCCGCCGGTGTTACCCAGAATGCCTACTACTACATCGAGAGATGCCTTCGGCAATACTACTACGTCGTGATTGAGCATATCTACTACACTCAAAAGGTGGGCGCTCAGCATCTTGACGTTTGACAGGTTGCCTGCCGCCAGGCGGAGGTTGTCTTCTGTGCCTGTAGTGAAGATGAGAGCCTTCTTGTCACCGATATTGAGGCTATTGAGAGCCTCTACCATGGACTTGGTGCGCGGCTCCATATTCTCGAAGCCATCTATCAGCACCAGTTGGCCGTCGGCCAATTTGCCGGAAAGGACGCTGCGTATCGCCAGGCGTCGCATCTTGCGGGGCATATCCTTCTCATACGAGCGAGGATGGGGCCCGAATACCACGCCGCCATGTCGCCACTGGGGCGAACGGTTCGAACCCTGGCGGGCGCGGCCTGTGCCTTTTTGACGCCACGGCTTCTTGCCGCCGCCGCTCACAAAGGCGCGCGTCTTGGTATCATGTGTTCCCCGTCGGGCGTTTGCCTGCTGGCGGAGCACGGCCTGATGGATAACAGCATGGTTCGGCGTAACGCCGAAGATCGCGTCATCCAGGTCGATCTTCTCCACCTCTTCCCCCGCCAGGTTGTATATTGTCGCTTGCACCATTGTCTCCTTTGTTACTTCTTCTTCGCCTTGCGAACGATCAACATCCCCTCGGTGGGGCCGGGGACTGCACCTTTTATCATTAAAAGGTTGCGGTCAGCATCAATTGACACTATGCGCAGGTTCTGCACGGTTACGCGGGCGTGACCCATTCTGCCTGCCATACGCGTGCCTTTGAACACACGACCAGGAGTAGAACCGGGGCCGATAGAGCCGGGGCGACGGGCGCGGTCAGACTGACCGTGGGTACGAGGGCCGCCTTTGAAATTGTGGCGCTTCATAACGCCTGCGAAACCCTTACCCTTGCTCGTGCCGATTATGTCTACGATGTCTCCAGCCTGGAATATCGTTACATCTATGCTTGCGCCACGCTTGGGAAGCTCTTCTGACGGATCAACGTCAACTTCGCGAAGGTGGCGAACGAGTGGGAGTTTCTTCTTGCGCAGGTGACCGCGTTCGGCCTGGGTGAGTCTGCTTTCGTCAACGTCTCCCCAACCTAACTGCACGCCTGTGTAGCCGTCCTTCTCAGGTGTCTTCACCTGGGTGACGATGCATGGGCCGGCTTCGATCACCGTTACTCCGGTGGCGATACCGCCCGCTTCAAATACCTGGGTCATACCCAGCTTTCTACCTAATATCGATTTCATTTCGGTACTTGCTCCTATGGAGTTTCGCTTGCCTTATCGTCCATCGCCGATACATGCGGCTTCGAGATGCCGAGGCAAGATTCCCTACTCAGACGCTACAAGGTCACGCTTGAACGGCGTGACACTTCGGTCGTCTACTTACTTGATTTCCACATCCACACCCGCAGGGAGGTTGAGCCTCATGAGGGCGCTAATCGTCTTCTGGGTGGGTTCCAGTATGTCGATCAGGCGCTTGTGGGTGCGCATCTCGAAGTGCTCCTGCGAGTTCTTGTCGATGAACGGGCCACGGATCACGGTAAACTTCTCGATCTTGGTGGGCAACGGCACCGGGCCAGCCACCTGTGCGCCTGTGCGCTCGGCAGTTTCCACGATCTGCAATGCAGACTGGTCGAGTATCCTGTGGTCAAACGCCTTTAGCCTAATACGAATTTTCTGCTTGGTAGCCATACTTCTTCCTTTAGTTGTCAGGTCTTCAATTTAGTACTGCGCCCCGCACAGTCAGCCGGTCGTTACTGGTCATCACAAACAAAAAGGGCTGTCTCCTGGCCGTAATTGAAGCATCGCGCACGGCCTATGGAAACAGCTCCCATATCTCTTTGTGATCACCTTGGTAGAGTAACCACACGCGCTTGCGTGCGTTATACGCTTCATATTCAGTTGTGATAATTCCCGGCCCTTTTCTATTTCGTCGCATAATTGCGCACAGTAAACAATTATATAGGAACAGAGCGCGAGTGTCAAGTGAATTTTCGATGATATTGCCTCTTCTATTTACATCTCCTACACCAATCCTTATAATCAGATCAGACGGTGAGTAGCGGGCGACCGACGACAACACACCTTTATGGTACCGCCCAATCTCCCTGTGCGAAGCTTTTGCTTCAGACCAGTTCATATCGAGAGGGGTAATAGTCGCCGGTCGCCGCCGAGTATTGCCCGATGGAGAAACCTGTTATGTTGTCCAGGTTGCCCAGGCTGCGCAATGCCGCCAGCCTACTTTTGTTGGCCGTCCTTATTTCCGCGTGCGGCGATAGCGGCACCGCCACGCCTGCCCGGACTTTGCCCAGAGCTACAACCACCGCACCCGCCAATTCCAACGACACAACCGGCACCGGTGACGCTGCGGGTGTGACAACATCTACCACCGAAATCGCGCTGGCTGTGACACCGATCCCGGTACCTGATCTTACATCTCCGCTGCCGCCCGTCTTGCAGGAAGCCACTATGGGCGGCGCGTCACAGCCAGCGCTCGCCGCCGTGGCGACGCTGGGCGCTCCCGACTGGGTGAAGGTGGGATCGCGCGTCACCTATTACATAGCCTCGGCCTCGGTAGCAAATGCAAGTTACGCGTGGGTGGAAGATCCCAATGGCCCCTGGGAAGACCCCGCAACCGGCAAGCACTACCGCCGAACTGATGAAAGCGGCGAAGGGATGGGAGATGGCGCAGGCGACGGCTATAGCCAGTACGACATACTGGGGATAGAAGGTAGCAATGTGGTGGTCTCCAATTCGATAATCTCTATCGATCACCTGGACCAACAGTACATACCGGCGGGCGGCATGGGCGCAAAGGTCGCTGGCGCTAGCATTGACAACCTGTGGATACACCCCACCCAGCTTGCCCAGATCGCCGCGGCTCAATACGACGATATGATGGTCCTGCGGGGGGATTATCCACTCAACGGCAAGACCTATGATGCGATCATGTTCGCCAGCAAGAAGCCAGGCGTGTACTGGTCACTCACATACGATACAGTAACAGGATTGCTCATATCGTCCAACACGAACACACAGGGCGCAACCACGGTGGGGGGCGTGCCAGGCAACAGCCAGCTTAGCCTTGTGCAGTTAGTGGGTGTGAGGCAGCGCAACATCCCGGGGCTAAACGGCACAAACCCTTCGTGGGTCGCCAACACGACCAAACTGAACTATACCGGCCTGTATAACTTTACGAATCCTATGGACCCCAGCAGCGCTAATTACACCTTCCCCGCGACCAGCAACGTTACACTGAGCAAGGGCGGGCGCAACTGGGAAAGCTACAGCGCGCAGACCACAATCCAGATGATGGGTAGTCCGGTCACAGCAAGCGGCGTAACAGGCACAGCAGGAACTTACTGGTTCGACGTGAGCGCGCTCAAAGCGATGCGGGCGCGCCAGGTGTTGGACAGCGAGCCAATCACGGGCGAAACGGTGAAGGTGCAGTCTATTACCACGCAGCAAGGCCGTAAGGTGGTGAACATCAGTGACCAGATGGCGGGTTTCGACGGCCTTTACAGCTACGACCAGACGAGCGGCGCTTTGATTTCGTACCAGATAAAGATTGCCTCCAGCGGCGCGACATACCAGTTCCAGCTTCAACAAAGACCCTAGGACAATAAAAGAGGGCATCCCAAAACAATGGGATGCCCTCTTTTATT
Organism: Chloroflexia bacterium; assembly: GCA_035474135.1. Classification (GTDB taxonomy): domain Bacteria; phylum Chloroflexota; class Chloroflexia; order QHBQ01; family JADMIH01; genus JADMIH01. The sequence continues at coordinate 28,581 of DATINP010000219.1, forward strand.
GAACTTGCTTTTGAGGTTAGGCTTTGGCCTTCTCGGTTAGTTCTTTCGCTATGTTGCCCGGCACTTCCTGGTAGTGGTCGAACTCGAAGGAGGCCGCCGCACGTCCCTGGGTCATCGAGCGCAGGTCGGTCGTGTAACCGAACAGTGCCGACAACGGCACATAGCCGCGCACGATCTGCCCGCCACTCTTGCCATCTGTGCTTTCGATGTGACCTCGGCGGCTGTTCAGGTCGCCTATCACGTCGCCCATGAACTGGTCGGGCGTGGAGATCTCGATCTTCATGATGGGTTCAAGGATAACAGGTCGACCTTTCTCAAGACCTTCCTGCAAAGCCATTGAACCGGCGATCTCGAAAGCCATTTCATTCGAGTCCACCTCGTGGTACGAGCCGTCCACCAGGGTGGCGCGCACGTCGACCACAGGATAGCCTGCTCGTCCGCCCGACGCCATCCTCTTTTCGATACCCTTGCCGACGGCAGGAATATATTCCTTAGGGATGGAGCCGCCTACGACCTTGTTGAGGAACTCAAAGCCCTTGCCGCGTTCCATCGGCTCAAACTCGACCACAGCATCACCGAACATACCGCGACCACCGCTCTGCCTCTTGAAAAGGCCGCGTGCGCGCACGGGCTGGGTGATGGTCTCTTTGTAGGCCACCTGCGGGCGACCTCGGTTGGCTTCCACCTTGTACTCGCGGAACATCCTGTCGAGGATCACTTCCAGGTGAAGCTCGCCCATGCCCTCGATAAGCACCTGTCCGGTTTCCACGTCGGTGCGAACTCTAAACGTGGGGTCTTCTTCAGCCAGCCGGATAAGCGCATTGTCCATCTTGTCCTGGTCTAGCTTGGTCTTAGGCTCGACCGAGATCGAGATGACAGGCTCCGGGAACTTGATGGTCTCAAGGATAACGGGGTCGGTAGGATCGCACAGGGTGTCGCCCGTGAAGGTGTCCTTCAGGCCTACGATAGCGGCGATATCGCCCGCGTAAACGGTCTGGATATCTTCGCGATGGTTGGCATGCATCTGCAGAAGGCGGCCAATACGTTCCTTCTTATTCTTGGTGCTGTTCAGGGTGTAGACGCCTGTATTCAGTTTGCCCGAGTAAACTCGCAAGTACGCCAACCTACCCACGTAGGGGTCGGCCACGATCTTGAACACGAGCGCCGAGAAGGGTGCATCGTCGTCGGTGGGACGCTCTTCCCACTCCTCGGTGCCTGGAACAAGGCCCTTAACGGCGGGAACATCCAGGGGCGAAGGCAAGTAGTCGAGCACTGCATCGAGCAAGAGTTGCACACCCTTGTTCTTGAGCGACGAGCCGCACAGTATGGGCACCAGTTTCAGGTCGATGGTGGCACGACGCAGGGCAGCCCTTAGCTCCTCGGGGGTGATCTCTTCACCTTCAAGGTAGCGCAGTGTTAGCTCGTCGTCGCTCTCGGCGATAAGCTCCACCATTTTCTCGCGCTGTTTGGCTACTTCTGCGAGCATATCGGCGGGAACCTCAGTTTCCTGGGCTTCCACACCTTTGTCTTCGTTTGCGTATATGTATGCTTTCTGCTCAATAAGGTCGACAAGACCCTTGAAGCCAGCCTCGATACCAATGGGCAGTTGCACCGGCACGGCCACAGCACCCAGGCGGTCTTTGATCATGTCGATCGTGCGCCAGAAGGATGCGCCTGTGCGGTCCATCTTGTTGACGAAGCAGATGCGGGGTACACCGTAGCGGTCGGCCTGACGCCAGACGGTCTCCGACTGAGGCTCAACGCCTGCAACGGCATCGAACACCACCACGCCGCCGTCAAGCACGCGCAGTGATCTCTCAACTTCTACTGTAAAATCTACGTGGCCTGGAGTGTCCAGGATGTTGACGCGGTTGCCCTTCCACTCGGCTGTGGTAGCGGCGGCAGTGATAGTGATACCACGTTCGCGCTCTTGCTCCATCCAGTCCATAGTAGCCGAGCCTTCATGTACTTCACCGATCTTATAGATACGTCCCGTATAGTACAATATGCGCTCGGTAGTGGTAGTCTTACCGGCGTCAATATGGGCAATAATCCCAATATTCCTAGTTTTATCCAGAGGAAATGCTCTGGGCACCTTGGTTCTCCTTCGATATATTTTGAATCTTTAACCCTGAACGCTGAATTAAGCTGCTGCAAAAGCGCATCTTAATTCAGCATTCGGAGGAACAAACTCAAAATTAGAATCTATAGTGTGCGAAGGCTCTGTTAGCTTCCGCCATTCTGTGTGTATCTTCTCTCTTTTTGATGGTGGTGCCTACGTTATTAGATGCGTCCATCAGTTCGGCAGCAAGGCGATCAACCATGCTCTTGCCTGTGCGCTTGCGAGCAGCGCTTAGTACCCACCTGATAGCAAGCGATTGTCGCCTGTCACCTTTGATCTCGACCGGCACCTGATAAGTGGCACCGCCGACTCGACGGGGCTTCACTTCGATAACGGGGGTAGCGTTTCGAATGGCCTGCTCGAATACTTCCAGGCCCGGCCTCTTGGCGCGCTTCTCTAGCTCGTCAATTGTGTTGTACAGTATGCTTTCAGCAAGGCCTTTCTTGCCGCGCATCATCAACTTGTTGACAAAGCGCGATATAAGCAGACTGTTGTAGCGCGCATCCGGCAAAAGCGGGTGCCTTTCGTATCTACCTCGTCTTGGCATTTACCAGTTCTCCTTCAGGAATACGACAGAAAATTACTTCTTACCCTTCTTCGCCTTCGCGGGGTTCTTGGTTCCGTACTTCGAGCGACCACGCTTGCGGTCTTTCACGCCCTGTGCGTCAAGCGTACCCCTGATGATGTGGTATCGCACGCCCGGCAGGTCCTTCACACGGCCGCCACGGATCAACACGACGGAGTGCTCTTGCAGGTTATGGCCTTCACCGGGTATGTAAGCGGTGACTTCCATGCCGTTCGAGAGCCGCACACGAGCGATCTTGCGCAGAGCCGAGTTGGGCTTCTTGGGGGTCTGGGTACGCACCTGCGTGCAAACGCCGCGCTTCTGAGGCGAACCCTTACCACGGCTCACCTGTTGGGTGGTCGAGTTCAATGTAAAGCGCAGAGCCGGAGCTTTCGTTTTCTTAATAGATGTCGAGCGGCCCTTGCGTACAAGCTGGTTAATTGTCGGCATAGTTTCTCCTCATCTTCTAAAGCGGCGCATATTACGCACAGTAAACAATTATACGGTATGGCACGCGCCATGTCAAGCGCCATTTGGCCTCTTTTTCGGGGCAAGAAATGGCCGTTGCCAGGCACGGAAATGGCCCCGGCTGGGGGCGTCAAACAAAACTCCTACTATCCTGATGCGCAGACAAACTGCGGCTGATAGTAGGAGTTCCCGTCAAAGTCGGGGTGGCGTGATTCGAACACGCGACCCCTTCGTCCCAAACGAAGTGCGCTACCAGGCTGCGCTACACCCCGACAACGTGTCTATTATAGTCGGAAGGGCGGCGGGTAGTCAAGGACGAAGGACGACGGACGACGTAGTACGCATGACGCATTCCGTCGTCAGCCGTCCGTCGTCCGTCGTCTTCCTTACGGCACCACGACTACGAATACCATCTTGGCTAACTGCGCTCTTGTCGAATAGCCGCCCGGGCGGAAGTAGCGACCGGGGCACGGCTCATCGGCGGCTCCGCATGGGTAGCCTTCCACGACAGCATGCAGCACTGCCGTTTCAACGTAGCTGTAGAATGTGCTGCCAACCTGCACGTCATTGAACGTAGCGACGGGAGGCGTCACCAGCGCCCACCCTACGGGGTCGAACAGCTGAGCAGTTAGCACTATGATCTTCGAGAGTTGACCTCTCGATACATTCGTGTCGGGGCGGAAGTAGGGCCGAGACTCGGCATCACAAGGCTCGTCGGGGCCGCCGCATGGGTAGCCGGTAATGATGCCAAAGTGATAGGCAGTTTCGATATAGCTGTAGAAGGTCTGATCCGTGGGCACGTCGGTAAAGTGCGGCCCATTCTCGGTGTGTGTAGGCAGTTGGAACGCGCCCGACACGATCTTCACGATCTGGCCGCGCGTGGTAAGGTTACCGGGCCGGAAAGTGCCGTCAGGGTAACCTTGCACTACGCCCTGGCAGTAGAGCCAATGGATGTAGTCATAGAACCAGGCGCCCGGCAGCACGTCTGAGAAGCCCATGTTGCATGATGCCCAGGTGGGCTGGGCCGAAGGCTGAGGTCCCGGCACTGTGGGCGAAGTTACTGCTGTTGGAGAGCCGGTAACGGGAGTAGAAGTCGGTGTGCCTTGACCGACAGTTGGGGGCACAGTGGGGGGAGCCAACGGTACATAGGACCCACTGCCCGCCGGAAGTGAAGGTGAGGCCGAGGCGACCCCGCTCATAATTACGATTGCGACCAATAATGCCAGTGTGATGATAGCTGCTAAAACCGCGAATAGATGTTTGCTCTGCGTATCAGAGCTTTGAGATATGGGATACAACTTTTAGAACCTTTCCTTATTAAGACGCTAAATTAGGGCCTATGCTTACTCTGCTGTCAGAAGGAGGACCGGATCTGTTATCGACTTACTTAGTCTGACATCGTAACCAGAGTGCATGCCCTGATAACAGAATACTGGCACAGCCGCATCCGGGCAATGGCACATTAGGGTCATTAATGTGTGCCATTTGTCTAACCAAAAGTATTATCGGAGGCTGGTACCCGGTCTGGGATACAGGAAGGAGTAATATCAGGAGGCGCGCCGCTTGAACCGTCGCGTCAGCATAGCGACCGCCTGATCCACTTCTTCCGAGCGCAGAATCCTGGCTATAGCCAGATAAGCTAGCCCGCCGAGGGTCACCCCTACACCTAGTAGTAGGACCGCCTCAAGCTTGCTAGTACCCGCCGAGGGCAGCCACCCCCTCAACAGCGGCATAACCCCCAGTAATACAAGTCCCATAGCCAGGGCGGACAGCCCGCTCTTGCCGAATGAACCTAACATTCCGTCCGAGGCGAGCCGCCAGCCGGGCAATTTCCTGCCCAGGAAAACCCACAGCAGAATAAGCTCTAGAGTGGTGGTCACGGCGAGGCTTAGCGCCAACCCATCCTGGGCCATTCCCACGCCGAGCGCGAGATAGGCAGCCAGCGCCAGATTGATTGCCACCGTGATCACAGCCACGAGCACCGGCGTACGCGTGTCGTGGAGAGCGTAAAACCCGCGAGTGAGCACCTCTACCAGCGCATAAGAAACAAGACCCAGCGAGAAGTAGAGGAGGGCAGAAGCCACCAACTGGGTATCACCTGCGTCGAACTTGCCCAACTGAAACAGGGTCGCCACCAGTTCGCTTCGCAAGGCAAACATACCTACTGCGGCGGGCACGACCAGAAAGGCCAGCACGCGCACAGCACGTGCCAGCGTAGCCCGCATGGCATCAAGTTTGCCCTCGGCGAACTGCGCCGACATGGTAGGGAATGTCACTGTGGCGAGGGACAACGCGAACACTCCGTGCGGTAAAAGCATGACCATGTAAGCGTAGTTAAACGCCGACAGGCTGCCCGCCGCCAGGAATGATGCGATAAGGGTCATGGCGATTACGTTGGCCTGGAAGGCGGCCTGTCCCAGTATACGCGGCAGGATCAGCCTACCTACCCTAGTCGCGCCCTCGTCGCGCAAGTTGAGACGGAACGAGTAGCGCATACCTACGCCGAGCAAGCCGGGAATCTGCACGCCAAGATGCAAAAGCGCCCCTGCTACCACGCCCCATGCAAGGCCATACACCCCCATCGTGGGCGCAAGGAAGAGAGCACCCGCTATGATGGCGAGATTGTAGAAAACAGGAGCAAGCGCGGGCAATGTGAAGTGCTGGCGAGCGTTCAGGATGCCCATCGCCCAACCGCCCAACCCAAGGAACAGGGGAGACAACAGCATGATCCGCGTCAGCCCGACCACGGTTTCCTGCTGTTCGGGCGGCCTGCCGGGAAAGAGGATCGTGCCCACCAAAAGGGGCGCGGCAAAGCCCAGGACGATGCCGCTCAGGCTCA
>DATINP010000220.1:0-11886 GCA_035474135.1 Chloroflexia bacterium
GATCGTGGGCGAGGCGGGAGAGGGCGTCCAGCAGGGCATCTTCGGCGCCGGGCGGCACGAGCAAGCCAGTAACTCCGTCCTGCACTATCTCGGGCACGCCGCCCACCCTGGTCGTGACCACGGGCAGGCCTACGGCCATCGCTTCGAGTATCACTATGGGCAGGGCTTCATTCAGGGACGGCAGCACGAATACGTCCATTGCTCCCAACACTTCCGGGATGTCCTGGCGTGCACCCGCGAACACAACGGGTGAACCCGATTCCTGCGTGCTTGCTTGCAATTCCGTGTTCAGCTTTTCCAGTTCCACGCGCACCGGACCGTCGCCCACTATGAACAGGCGCACATCCGATCTTTGCGAATAAAGTCGGTATACGGCGCGGATGAGAGTATCCACGCCGCCTTTCTCCGGGCTGAGGCGACCCACGAGGCCTATCAGGAAGGCATCGTCGGGAATGCCGAACTCGAGTCGCGCCTCTGCGCGTGCATCGGGGGTAGGCGGTGCGTACAGGTCGGTGTCCACGCCATTGTATAGCACGCTTATCATGCTTGCGGGTATCTTCTCGGTCTGCATTACAAGCTGCTTGCTCGCCTTGGAAGGCACGAGAATGTGGCTGCTCAGCCGGTAAAGTAAGCGGTCAACCTGCGCCTGGCGAGGCGAGATCGTGGACCAATGCTCGTGCGCGATAATTATGGGCACGCCCCCCAACCTGCCCAGAAGCCTGCCGAGGGTGTTCGAGCCGAACAGGTGAGTGTGCAGAATGTCCACATGCTCGCGCCTGAGCAAGCGCGCCAGTTTCCACCACTGTGCCACGTCCCAGCGTCCATTGCGGCCCTGCACAAAAGTTGTGATGCCCGCCGCGTCGAGCAGGGGTTGGTAGTTGCCCGCGCTGCGGGTAGCGCATACTGTTACATTGAAGCGCTCGTGGTCGAGGTTGAGCGCAATATCGGCTAGCGCTTTTTCAGCGCCCCCTCGGCCCGTGACATCGGTCATCTGCATCACGTTCAGCCGCCTGCCGGTGGTCACCTGAGTTACTCCCGCTACTGGCTGCGTGGTCACATGTGCATACATCTGCGCCAGCTTTTGAGCGTGCTCTTCCCAGCGGAAGTGCTGCTCCACGTATGCGCGGCCCGCTTCGGCCAGGCTTGCACGCTGCTGTGGGTCGTCCAGCAGGCCCGCGAGGACCCCTGCGAAATCGAGCGGAGTGTCAGCTATGAGCAGATCGCGCCCGTGGATAGCTCCTACGCCCCGGTTGGCGATAGATGTGGCGACTACGGGTGCGCCTACCGACATGGCCTCCAGCACCTTGTTCTGGATGCCGGAGCCTGAACGCATGGGAGCTACGGCCACAGTGGCTCGGCCCAGGTATGTGCTTATATTCGCCACTTCTCCTAGCACCTTTACACCCGGTTCGCGCCCCAGCGCCATCACCCGCTCACCAGGGTTCGTGCCCGCTATCTGGAAGGAGAGATCGGGGCGCGCAGCCTTCAGCAGAGGCCACACCTTGTCCACAAACCAGACTACGGCCTCTTCATTAGGGCCATAACCCATATTGCCCGTGAAAAGCAGGGTGTTCGCGTCGCGCCCTGCGCTTGCCCGGAATGGGAACCTGTCGAGGTCTACTCCGTTGGGTACAACGGCGATATTACTTCCTCCGCCCAGTGCCTCCTTATCGGCGGGTGAGGACACGGCTAGCGATGAAAAGCGCTCCACGACCGCGCGTTCGTAGTCGCGTACGCGCCTGTATTCCACCTCGTAGGCCAGGCGAACCGGCCCCCTGAGGGCGTGCCGTCTGGCCTCAAGATTGAGCGTAAGCGAGTCGATCAGGTCCACTACAACGGGGGGTTGGGATGGTCCGAGGTTCCACACGTAGGGCAGCATCCTGATCAAGGCGGCGTGAATCGCGTCGAATTGGTCCGCGGCAAGGGTGGCCTGCAGAGCGCGGCTGAACTCAACCGACCTGTAATGGCTCACCTGTAGTGGCACCCGCGAAAATACGCCCAGGCCCACATTAAGCCAGGCCCGTGAGGGCGATAGAGGCACGCTCAGTACGCGGGCGCACAGCCCCTCCATCTCCTGCTTGTCCTCATGAGTGGCGGGCGCTCCCAGACTCAGAAGGGTAATCGAGTGACCCTGTGCCGACAGCGCGCGTATCTGGTGATACGCACGCAAAGTATCGCCCTTTAAGGGTGGATATGGGAAACGTGGAGTAAGGAAAAGAATCCGCAACGCTGCACAGTCCCTGTGTGGTCAGTTGTGTCACACACGAGGGGCGGTATAGCACAGCCCTCTAATGCCCGTCTTGCGGTTGAGGCACTAGAGAGCTAGAGTACACCTGTGACTGCTAAGAGTTGCTATAACTAAAGGTGCGCCTGCCATAGGCTGTGTGCAATGTTCTCGCCTGTGTGCCTCGTGAATCACCCAGGCTCGAACGCGAGCGTTTCCCGGCTTGGCCCCCGTATTCGCGTTTACACTTCCTGAGAGATAAAGTAAGCGACGATGTGGGACCGAGATCTTCCCGCGTTTGCACGTTTTCCTTGCCTATAACACTACTATTGTACCCTATCTGGAAGTACCATAACATCACCCGATAGCGGTATATTGGTGCATATTCAGGTGACGCCAGACATGAAATGACGGACGGCGGATTACCCACTGTTCTCTTATGAAACCACTCTACTTCTTCACGGCCACGCGGTCGCGCTCGTTCTTATCGAGGATGCGCTTGCGCAGGCGATAGTTCTTGGGGGTGATTTCCAGTAGCTCGTCGTCGGCCAAAAACTCTATCGCATCGTCAAGCGAGAGGATGCGCGGCGGCTCAAGCCTGATGGCTTCCTCAGCCGTGGAGTTGCGCATATTCGTGAGGTGCTTCTTCTTGCACACGTTCACCTCGAGATCGCGTTCGCGTGTGTACTGCCCGACCACCTGCCCCTCGTATACCTCTACGCCCGACCCCAGGAACAGGGTGCCGCGCTCCTGAGCCTGGTTCAGGCCGTAGGTGGCGGTGACTCCCGTTTCCCAGGCGATCAGCGACCCCTGTTCACGGGTGGTTACCACGCCCGCCATCGGCCCGTAGCCGCCGAACAGGGTGTTCACAATACCCTGCCCGCGTGTGCGTGTGAGGAACGACTGCCGGAAGCCGAGCAAGCCGCGTGTCGGCACGCGATACACGTAGTGCACCGAGCCATCGTCACGATACCTAAGGTCCTGGAGAGTGCCTCGGCGCTGGCCCATCATCTCTACGACTACGCCGGCTGTTTCCTGCGTCACCTCGATCTCCACATGCTCGTACGGCTCCAGCTTCTCGCCGTTCTCCTCCCGGAAGATTACTTCGGGCTTGGACACCTGGAACTCGTAGCCCTCGCGGCGCATTGTTTCTATCAGGATGGCGAGGTGCAATTCACCTCTACCACTCACCACGAACGTATCCGCGCTGTCGCCGTCAGAAACGCGCAGGGCAACGTCGCGCTGTAGCTCAAGATAGAGGCGCTCTCTGATCTGCCTGCTGGTAAGGTACTTGCCATCGCGCCCGGCGAAGGGGCTGTTGTTCACGCCGAAGGTCATACGCACCGTCGGCTCCTCAACCTTAATGGGAGGGAGTTGGCGTGGATCGTCGGCATCGGCAACGGTCTCGCCGATATTCACGTCACCCATGCCTGCCACCGCCACAATGTCTCCAGCTTCGATCGACTCGACCTCGGTCCGAGCGAGACCCTGGAAGGTGAAAAGCTGAGTGACCTTCGCAGGCGACATATCCCCCTCATGGTCAATGCGCATGACGGGCTGGCCCTTGCGAAGTGTGCCTGAGTGCAGCCTGCCGACCGCGATCTTGCCCTTATACTCGTCATAGAGGGTAGCTGTAACGAGCAGTTGTGTCGGCTCCTCCGGCTGTATCTCAGGGGCAGGGATGCTCTCCACGATGGCCTCGAACAGAGGCTGGAGAGTAGGCTGCATGTGGTTGTGGTCGGTGCCCGACTCGCCCGTAAGGGCATTGGTGTAGATTACTGAGAACTCGGCCTGCTTTTCGTTGGCGCCCAGGTCGAGGAAAAGGTCGAACGTCTCGTTCAGCACGTGAATGGGGCGTGCATTGGCCCTATCGATCTTGTTGATCACCAATATGGCTTGGTGGCCACGCTGAAGCGCCTGGCGCAGCACGAACTTGGTCTGCGGCATGGGGCCGTCTACTGCGTCCACGAGGAGCAGCACTCCGTCGACCATGTTCATCACCCGCTCGACCTCGCCCCCGAAATCGGCATGACCGGGCGTGTCCACAATGTTTATCTTGCGCCCCAGGTAGTTGACTGCGGTGTTTTTCGCCATAATTGTGATACCGCGCTCGCGCTCGAGGTCGTTCGAGTCCATCACGCGGTCGGTCATCTGCTGGTTATCGCGGAAGATATGGCTCTGCCTGAGCATGGCGTCCACCAGCGTGGTCTTGCCGTGGTCTACGTGTGCTATGATCGCTATATTTCGTATGTCGTCTCTTTGCATTTGCTATTTTGTCCCCACAAAAATACCCCGCTCTAGACGGGGCGGTTGTCTAACTATTCCCTCTTATTATACCATATTGTATGTAGGAATCACGTTGCTAAGGAGATCAGACATGGTAGCACCAACAGATTTGCGAGAATATTTAGTCGGCGGGCGTTCAACCGAAACACCCGGTAGAGTGCTTTGCAGTGCGCGCACCCATCACATAATCGTGGACGGCCCTGTGCAGAACGGCTTCCCCGGAGAGGAAATAACGCCGCCCGAGGCATTCTTGTGTGGGGTGGCGGCTTGTGGGGTGGAATTGGTCCAGATGTTCGCAATCCAGCAGGAACTGCCCCTTACGTCGGTCAAGATTGAGATCAAGGCTGTGCTGGACCGGGGCAACCCTGTGCGGACCGATTACACCGTGTTCAACAAGGTGCATCTGGACGCGCACGTAACCGGCGTATCACAGGAGCAAGGAGCGCAACTCGTCGAGGCATTCACCCATCGCTGCCCGCTTTTCGGCTCGGTGGCGGTCGCCACACCTGTGGTTGAGATAAGCGTCACCGTGGGAGATTGACCGTCGAAGGGGACGCCTCAGCCTAAATGCTCTTCATCATGCCGCCGTCGACCTGTATAGTGGTGCCTGTGATATAGGCGGCTTTGTCTGAGGCGAGAAACACGGCCAGATTGGCGAGTTCCTCTGGCTGCCCGTAGCGACCTAGCGGTATCTGGGTGATGGAGGCCGCTTTGGCTTCAGCTTCCGTGGTGCCCTGTATCTGGGCACGCGCCTTATCTAGGTAGCGTATGCGGTCGGTGTCGAAACGTCCGGGCGCGATGTTGTTCACCGTGATGCCGTAAGGTGCGAGTTCTACAGATAGCGTCTTGGCAAGGCCGATCACCCCGGCACGTATCGAGTTAGACAGGATCAAGCCCTGGATAGGTTCCTTTACCGAGGTGGAGGTCAGGTTGATGATGCGTCCTCTGCCGCTCTTTTGCAAATGGGGGAGGGCGGCGCGTATCATGCGTACTGCGCTCATCAGGTTCAACTCGTAGGCCGCGTGCCAGGCCTCATCGCTTTGCTTGGTGAAATCGCCCGCGGGCGGTCCGCCTGCGTTTGTGACGAGGATATCGAGCCTGCCCAACTGCTGGACTGTAGCTCTAATAGCGCGCTCTATTTCGTCCGGTTTAGTCAGGTCAGCGGGTACCGAAATGGCGGTTAGGCCTGTCTCGCTCTTTATCTCCTCAGCCACCCTGTCCAACTCATCGGGGCGGCGGGCGCACAAAGCAACCCGGCAACCCTCCCGCGCCAACCCCAGCGCGACGGCCTTGCCTAACCCCTGGCTGGCTCCAGCCACGAAGGCCATTGTGTTTTGCAGTCCGAGTTCCATGTTATGTTAGACGACGGACGACGGACGAGTGCTGAGTGGCCGGTGCGTCGTCTGTCGTCCGTCGTCTGTCGTCCGTCGTCTATCTCTTAGACGCTTCGTATCGGCGGGTTACTTCGTCCCAGTTGATGACATTCCACCACGCGGCGAGGTAATCCGGGCGGCGGTTCTGATACTTGAGGTAGTAGGCATGCTCCCACACGTCGTTGCCCATGATCGGGAAGTCGCCGTCCGACATCGGGTTGTCCTGGTTGGCGCTGCTGACGACCTTTAGCTCGCCTGAAGAGGCGCGCACAAGCCATGCCCAGCCGCTGCCGAAGCGTTTCGCGCCTGCATCGTTGAAGGCGGTCTTCAGGCCATCGAGGCTGCCGAAGGTGTTAACGATCTCCTCGGCCAGCGCGCCCTGTGGGTCGCCGCCACCGTTGGGGCCCATAATTTGCCAGAACATGGTGTGGTTTACATGGCCCCCACCGTTGTTGCGTACTGCTGTACGGATAGCTTCCGGCAAACTGTTAAGGTTCTTGATGAGATCTTCGGCGCTCTTGCTCTGCAGGTCGGGGTAGTTCGCCAGCGCGTTGTTCAGGTTGTTGACGTAGGCCGCGTGATGCTTGTCGTGGTGCAAGTGCATAGTCTCTTCGTCAATATAGGGTTCCAGCGCATCGTATCCGTATGGTAAGGGTGGTACTTCAAAAGCCATTGTCATAATCCTCCTAGATTGTTACAGAGTTCTTTTTATCGAATCTCCTGTGTGCGCACGCAACTTTGCGTACTCTATCACTGTAATTGTACTCAGTGTGCGGAAAGCGTCAAGGCGGCGCGGGGATGGGGCCATTACCTTATGGGCACAGCACTAATCATGCCATGCCAGCCATCGACGGGTGTGCGTACATCTGCATAGCAGCCTGTACGCCCGCACCCGCGTCGGCACGGTGGCCCATACCCCACAGCACGATCTCCAGTGCGGCCAGCAGTTCCAGCACGAACTCGCGCCGCGACCCCGTACCCCATCAGGCCGACGCGCAACAGCCTGCCTTTGAGAGGTCCCAGCCCACCTCCCACCTCGATTGCGTGCTCGTTCAGTAGGCTGGCTCTGATCTTAGCTTCGTCCAATCCTGAGGGCACCAGCACGGCGTTTAGAGGCCAAAGACTGTAAGCTTCGGTGGGCAAGAGATGAAGTCCCAGACCCTCTATGCCCTTGCGGAAAGCCCTGTGGTTGAGCCGGTGCCTGTCCCAGCTTGCCTCCAATCCCTCGGCGTGCAAGAGGCTCAGGGCAGTGTAAAGCGCGTAGACCAGGGGCGCGGAGATAGTGTGGTGGTACTGCCTATCCGTCCAATACTTGTCGAGCAGTACTGCGTCCAGATAATACGAGTCAACGGGGTGTTTGCGTTGTTGCACGCGCTCGACCGCGCGCGGGCTGAAGGTGATGGGGGCCAGGCCCGAGGGGGCGCCCAGGCACTTCTGACTGCCACTGTAGCATATGTCTATGCCCCAATCGTCCACCCTCAATGGTTGGCCGCCCAGCGAAGTCACTGCGTCCACCAGCAGCAACGCCCCGGCCTGGTGTGCTGCCTCACCGATGCCGTCGAGGTCCTGCAGGACGCCTGTGGAGGTCTCGGCGTGCACCATGCACACGACCTTCGGCTCCCACTTGCGGATAGCCTCACGTACATCCTGCGGGTCGAGCGGCTTGCCCCATTCAGCCTCGACACGTTGCACGACGCCGCCGACACGCTTGGCAATCTCGCACAGCCTGTCACCAAAGTAGCCGATCACCCCCACCAGCACGCGATCTCCCGGCTCTACTGAGTTGGCAAGCGCAGCCTCCATCCCGGAGGTGCCTGTGCCGGATAACGCCAGCGTCAGGTGGTTCCGCGTGCCAAAGCTTAATCTCAGCAGGTCCTGTACCTGACCCATCAGCTCCATTAGCACAGGGTCGAGATGTCCGAGCGGTGGCAGGGCCAGCGACCTCAGCACCTCAGGATTAACTTCGCTGGGGCCGGGCCCCAGCAAGAGCCGCTTCGGTATCGAGGGAAATGTGGGTGCGTTTGTGCCGGCCATTCAATAATACCTCCTACATACGAAAACTATGTCAGACGACATATCCCGTAATTCCAAGTTGCGAAAATAGTGAACCAATATGACCCATTATATGATATTATTGATCGAGAAGAGGTCAGATGTTAGTGGTGAAGAATTTTTGGCGCGATAAGAATCTGACGCAAGGCACGGCCTGAGGCTTCCGGATGATGGCTATCAACGACACTCAACTTTACCGGCCTACTCTCTTGCGTGCTGCGGGTATGAGCAAGCGATTTGGCGCGCTTGCCGCGGTGAATGGCGTGGATTTCGACGTCCCCCGGCATGGCATAGTGAGCTTGATCGGGCCAAACGGCGCGGGCAAGACCGTTTTTTTCAATATGCTCACCGGGGTCATCAAGCCTGACAGCGGCGATATCTGGTTCAACGGTCAGCGCATCAACGGCCAGCGACCCGACCGCATCACCCGCCTGGGCATGGCGCGTACATTCCAGGGCATACGCCTTTTCAAGAAGATGACCGTGCTGGACAACGTGCTTGTCGGTCAGCATGTTCACACCGACCGCAATCTACTGGAAGTGGTCATGCGCAGCGAGCGAGTGCAGGACGACGAATCAGCCGCGCGCAAGCGCAGCCTCGAACTGCTCGACTTCGTTGGCCTCAGAGCGCAGGCAGCCACAGAGGCGGGCGACCTACCTTATGGAGCGGGCCGCAGGCTGGAGGTCGCTCGCGCCCTGGCCACCTCACCGCAACTCCTGTTACTCGACGAGCCGACAGCAGGCATGAACCCCAGTGAAACCACCAGCATGGTGGAGCTTATCTCGCGCCTACGCCGCGACCTGGGGCTTGCTGTGCTGCTGATCGAGCACGATATGAAAGTGGTCATGCGCATTTCCGACCGCGTATCCGTCATGGACTATGGCATAAAGATCGCTGAGGGCTCACCCGACGAGGTACGTCACAACTCTCTAGTAATCGAGGCGTATCTAGGCCGCAGCGCAGCCGCCGATCGCGAATTGAACCCCCCGGAAACCCAACTCGAGCCGGACGCCGCGCCTGGACTGCAGACGCAACCCAGGCCCGCCACTAGCTGAGTTTCCCCCTCCACCGCCATACACCCTCTGACTTGCGGCCTACGATTTATGACTCGTAGAGGGCAGTTCCAGGATGAAGATACTGCCGCCTCCCTGTGCCGCCTCTTCCCACAGGCTGCCTTTGTGCATTTCAGCTATCTTCCTGGCGATGGGCAGACCGAGGCCTGTGCTGGGGGTGCGATCCTGCCGGTGAATACGGCTCCTGTAGAAGCGCTCGAACACTAACTCGCGCTCTTCCTCCGGTACCCCAGGGCCGCTATCGCGCACCGACAGCGTGCACGTTTCAGCTGAGCGTATGGCCCGAACCTCTATCTGCGAACCGGGTGGCGAATACTTATGGGCATTGGATAACAGGTTAATAACTATCTGCTCCAGTCGCTCGCGATCACCGCGCACCGCGCAATAGGCCTCAGGCAGGCGCATCGTAACCCGCTGATCCTTGCTCTCGAACAGGGGGCGGGTGGCATCAATAGAGGCCGTGACTACCTCTCGCAGGTCCAACTCCTCCAGAAGGAGCGTGGCTCGACCCTGCTCCAGGCGGGTGAGGTCGAGCAAGTCGTTGACGAGAGAGTGCATGCGCTGGCTGCTATCTTGAACAAGAGCCATCAGGTCGAGCAGACGTGGGTCTATCCTGGCGACTTTGCCTGCGACCGGCTCCAACTGGTCGTGTACAAGCCCCGCCGACATTCTAATAGTGGTGAGGGGGGTGCGCAGTTCGTGCGCTGCCGTGGAGAGGAACTCGTCCTTCATCTGCTCAAGTTCACGCAAGCGTTGCCCTTCACGTTCCGCCGCTTCCCTGCCCCGCTCGGCTTCTTCATAAAGGGCGGCGTTATAAACGGCGGTGCTTGCGGCGGCCCCTAAAGCCTCCAGCAAGGCGATCGAATCAGGGGAGAAAGCATGGGTGTGATCAGAGTAGACGCTTACCACGCCGAGTATCCGGTCGCCAGCAATCAGGGGCACCGCCACAAGCGAGCGCAGTTCTTTGTCCACCATGCGCGGAAAGATCGTGTTTGGCTCGTCATGGGTGTCGTCCACCACCTGTATTGTCCTGGACGCCACGGCACGCCCCGCTACGGTGCCCTTGATTGGTAGCTCGGCTGCCTGGGTTGTTAGCATCTCATGCAAGCCA
This sequence comes from Chloroflexia bacterium, assembly GCA_035474135.1. Taxonomy (GTDB): domain Bacteria; phylum Chloroflexota; class Chloroflexia; order QHBQ01; family JADMIH01; genus JADMIH01. Next base: position 10,120 of record DATINP010000220.1, read on the forward strand.
ACGGCGTAGCGCGCCTTGAAAGTCTGACCCTGGGAGGATGGTGAGCCGGTTGGCTCCTCATCAGCTTTCTTCAGCGGCGCACCCACGAGCCAGGGGTTTTCTAACAGGTGGAAAGCCGCACCCGGCACCCCCAGCAAGTCGATAGTAGAGCGGACGATCAGACCTATTACCTCATCCATGTGTACAGATTGGTTGATAGCTTGATTTACACGAAGCAAAGCCTGCGACCGGGCACGCTGCGTGTCGACACTCTTGAGGGCATCCAGGTTCTCGGCGTGTAGTTGCGAGTTTGTAAGGGCTGTGGCGGCGTGGGTGGCGAGCAATTGCACGAGCCACTCGTCCTCCTCTGAAAACTCAGGGCCGCCTTCCTTATCGGTCAAGTAGAGATCACCTACAAGTTCGCCGCGCACAAATATGGGCACACCAAGCAAACTCGTCATAGGAGGGTGGTGGGGTGGGAAACCCACTCTCCTGGTGTCCTTGCTCATGTCGGCGACGCGCAGTACCTGCCCCACACGCAACATGACCCCGAGCAGGCCGTGACCTCTTGGGAGCGCGCCGATTTGCTCGCGCTCGCGCTGGGAAATGCCCGATGTGGGGAATAGCTTGATGAAACCGTCATCGCCCAGCACTCCGAGCGCCGCGTACTTGCACCCAACCAACTTGCGGGCTTCATCCACAATGCGCTGCAAGAGGGCCGCAAGCTCTAGCTCACCTGTAATAGTGATAGCAGCGCGATTGAGAGCCAATAATTGCTTGACCCGGCGCTGTGCTAACTCCTGATCTGATCGGCTATCCTGCGCCTTGGACGGCGTGTCTTGTGTGGCCATAAATTTGATCGAGAAAAGATACGCGATGATGAAACTTTTAGTATCTGTCAGGTCGCCGGGTTGATGCGGACGAAACGGTAACCGACCGAGCGTTCAGTAATGATGTAGTGTGGGTTATCGGGGTCGTCGCCCAGCTTCTTGCGGAGCCTGCTCACGTAGGTCTTCAGGTAATCCATATCGCCTCGGTACTCATCGCCCCACACCTTGCTCAAGAGAGTTTCAAAGGGCATGACGCGGCCCGCATTTCGCACCAACTGATACAGTAGCTTGTATTCGGTCGGGGTCAGCTTGACCGGGACGCCTGCCGCTGTCACTTCGCGGCTGTCGAAATTAACAGTCATGTCGCCCGACGCAAATTGGGGCAGGGCGCTGATGGGCGCTGGCAGTTCGGCACGTCGCAACACGGATTTGATACGAGCGAATAGCTCCAGATGGCTGAACGGCTTGGTCAGGTAGTCGTCGGCCCCCATTTCCAGCCCCTTGACCTTGCTCATCTCGTCGCCCCTGGCGGTCAGCATCAGTACTGGAGCGTCCGATACCTCGCGGATGCGCCCCAGCAGTTCAAAGCCGTTCATGTGCGGCATATTCACGTCAAGCAGGGTTACGTCAGGCGAGAGATCCAGGAACTTCACCAGCCCTTCTTCGCCATCGCCTGCCGCATACACTTCAGCGTCCTGCCACTGGAATTGGAGGCCGATGGTCACGGCTTCAACTATGCTTTTGTCGTCATCAACGATTAGAAATCTCATATATAAGCAATATAAGGCAAATTCGCAATATTCACCAAACGTTCACCCATACCCACCCGCCCTTTAACCGCCAGGGCATATAGTAAGAGTAAGAGATACTATTAATTTGGATGTTCAGATCCAGGAAATACTAATAGGGAGGATACAATAATGAAGACTATTATCCGCGTGAAAGATTGGATGACCAC
>DATINP010000221.1:0-22882 GCA_035474135.1 Chloroflexia bacterium
ATTTCGGCTCGCACCAACACGTTTGCCACGTTAGCGGGCCGGGACAGGGCTTCAGGTTTGGGGGTGTTTGTACTGAGGTTTGCTTTGCCGTCAACGGCTGCTCGTGCTAACAGGTTTGCCAGGACGATAACCACCAAGGCAACAGGAACCAGCAACAGCCAGTTGATCATCGGCGGCGGGAGCGCTTTGCTCCTCGTTTTGTCACCAGCCGGTAGAAGAGATCGAGATATTCTTCCGTGACGGCGTCCCAGGAATAATTGGTCTGGACGTGGGCGTGTGCATGGCTCCGGTATTTCTCCACGAGCGAAGGGTTATGGAGTAGCTCTTGCAGAGTGGAGCGCAGTCCGCTCCCGGCATTCTTGCCCGAGTAGCTCAGGCCGGCCCCGCCCATAGTCTCGAGGTTTTCGGCGGTATCCTGCGCAACCACGCAGTTGCCGAGCGACATGGCCTCCAGCAGGGCCGGGTGGGTGCCGCTGGCGGACGAAGTCTCGACAAAAAGGTAGGCATTACTGACCAGTTCTCGGTATCCGTCGCCACCCACATAGCCCGTGAAGACAGTTTCGGGCGTGGCGAGAGCGTGTACCTGCGCCATGTAGTCTTCGGCATAGGAAGCATCGCCCATGATTACCAGCTTCATGCCCGCTTTATCGGTCAGTCCGCTGTATGCGTCCAGTAAATGGTGCACATGGTTTTCAGGGACTATGCGTCCCACGAACAGAATGTACTTGCGTGGTTCCAACCCCCATTTTTGCAGAGTGGGACCGGCCGCCAGCGGATCGACTTCCGAGCCATAGGTGATATAACGGATCGAGGCGTTGTACTTCTCTTTGTAGAACTTTTGCACCACACGTGAATCGGTGAGAGCCACCGTGGGGAGGGATGTCGCCAATCGCTCAGCCAGGCGGATGTACAACTTGGCGGGCCGGGGCCACTTTTCACGCTTCCAGTCGAGGCCGTCCACGTTCAGCACGGTCGGTTTCCGGGCCAGGCGCGGTATCCAACTGACAAGGCTGTTACCCGCAATGAAGTACAGGCACACATCGTAAGGCTGGAATAGGGCGTGGATCGAGCTAAAGAAAGTATGGGTAAGCGTATCGAGGTATTTATTCCGGATGGTGGGGGCCGACACTAGCTTCATGCCCTTGTACTCGTGCATATGAGGATCGACAAAGTGGCGGCGACAATAAACCGTCACTTCATGACCGCGCTCGACCAGGCGCAGCCCCAACTGCTCGGCGCACCGCTCGAACCCACCATAGATGGTAGGTACGCCGCGAGTGCCAAGTAGGGCGATACGAAGCGGACGGCCCGGCGCATCGAAGATCGTACCCCTCAGATCGTATGTCGTGGGCAGTCCTTCGTCGCCTGGCATGATCCCGTTCAAGGATGGACCTAGCCCGTTGCCCGGGTTCCCCTCAGGGGCTGTCGCAGTGGGCCGTGTTCGTGTCTGGGTGTTTGTCATTGGTAGCTACTTGTCAATTACCATTGGTCACGCATCTCCCTGTAGAGAGCTTCGAACTATATTGAATGCCCGGCGGCTGAGAACTCATTATCTACATGGCGACTACCGGCTTCGCCCAAGCGCCTGCCCTGGGTTGGGCCGGTTAGCAACGTGGTGACATCAGAGGTTGCTGCGTTCAGGTCACCGTTGAGGGCAACCCAGCCGGTCTTGCCGTTTTCGACGATTTCGGATAAAGCCCCGGTGTCCCAGGCGACTACTGGTTTACCGGCAGCTATCGCTTCAGTTGTTACTAGATCAAATCTCCAGGTGTTCCACCTTTATCCTCAGGCGCAGATCGTCCAACAAGTGATCACGACAGTTGAATGTACCGCCTGCTATGACAAACCTTACTCTTTCTACTCTATTTAACACTATTTTGGCAACCCGGATGAAGTTTTCCTCGCTCTTCCAGATACAGAGCGGCTGGGTGGCGCGTCGAGCACGGGAGGGAATACCAACGCGTTGTGTCCACACAGGACTTTCATAGTGCATCAATTATAATATGCCCGCGAAAGCCATGCCCACCATAGACACAACGAACCTCTTGCCCTGCGGTCAGCCCTCTCCCAGTATTTCTCGCAGGCGACGAGCGTTGTAGATCGCCTGGCATTCTGGGTCGTTGTTAAAATAGACATAGACGGTCAGGCCGCGAGACGAGTCCTGCCTTATCCTGTCCGCCCAGAATTGTAGTTCGCCTTCAGTAAGCCCCACCCCGTACTGGCCGCCATGCACCCTGATATAGCGAAACGGGCCTGCATCCGGCACTTCCATGGGTGTGTAATGGCCGCCTATGGCCCGCACCAGGGCACAGCCCGACTCGTCCAGCATTTGTAGTATGTCGGGCGCGTACCACGAGTTGTCTCGGAACTCGAGGGCACAGGGAATATCCGCAGGCAGCCTGGAGAGAAAGTAGCTCAAGCGTGGGCGGTCGGCCTTCATGTTTGGCGGGAGTTGGAATAACAGGGGGCCTGTATGCGCGCCGAGCCCCGACATGGCCCCCAGCAGTCGAGCCAGCGATTCTTCCGGCTTGTAAAGGCGCTTGAGATGGGTCAGGTATCTGCTGGCCTTGGTCGCGAATAGGAAACGATCATTGAAGGCTGTCTGTTCCGCCCACGACGCAAAGTTTTCGTGACTGGGCAGCCGGTAGAAACTGCGGTTGATCTCAACCGTTGAGAACTGGCGTGCAAAGTAGCTAAGCCACTCTGCCTGTTTCAATTCAGGCGGATAGAAGCAGCCGACCCAGTGTTTGTAAACCCAGCCTGAAGTGCCGATAGTGATCATGAAATACCTGCTTTGCGTATAATACGGTCGATATGGCCATAACGTGCCATGCACAACGTAATGGGGAGGCACAAACTATGCCAGGAGGCGACACGGAAAGGGCGAGCGAAGAGTATGACGCGATAGTGATCGGCGCGGGGCAAAGCGGTGGGCCGCTGTCTTCCGCGCTGGCCGAGGCGGGCATGAAGACAGCCGTGATTGAGAGCAAGTTGGTAGGGGGCACGTGTATCAACTACGGCTGTACTCCTACCAAGACTATGGTGGCAAGCGCCCGTGTGGCCTATATGGCGCGTCGTGCCGGCGACTATGGCGTGCATACGGGGCGCGTGACGGTGAACATGGAGGAGGTGCGCAGACGCAAGCGCAGGATGGTCGTTGACTTCCGGGGTGGCAGTGAGCACCGCCTTGAAAACAAGAAGGGACTGGACCTGATCTATGGAGAAGCGTCGTTCACCGGGCCGAAGCAGATCGAAGTTGCCTTGCGGAGGGGTGGCACCCGTCGTATGCATGCTGACAGATTCTTCATCAACACCGGAGCCAGTCCATCGGTGCCGCCCCTGGAGGGCCTGAGCAGCGTGCCTTTCCTAGATTCCACTTCGGTCATGGAATTGGACACTGTGCCGCGCCACCTGATCGTGCTGGGTGGGGGCTACATCGGCCTGGAGTTTGCTCAGATGTTCGGGCGCTTCGGGAGCCGCGTGACAGTCATACAGAGGAGCGCGCATCTGCTGGCGCGCGAGGACAACGACGTGGCCGACGCCGTCGCCGACATATTGCGTGAGGATGGAGTGGAGGTATTGCTGAACACCGAAACCATAAGCGTAAGGCGCGCAGGCGAGAGGTCGGTCAGGCTGACGATCAGGGCGAGGGGCGAGCGCGCTCGTTCTATTCTGGGGTCGCACTTACTGGTGGCCGTGGGCAGGACGCCCAACACCGGCAAGCTTAACCTGATCGCTGCGGGCGTGGAGACGGACGAGCGCGGCTTCATCAAGGTGAACGGCAAGCTGGAAACCAACGTCGAAGGTGTATACGCGATGGGCGACGTGAACGGTGGCCCCGCCTTCACCCATATCTCGTACGATGACTATCGCATTCTGCGCACGAACGTGATCCAGGGGGGCAACGCACGCACAACGGGGCGCATGGTTCCCTACACCGTATTCACAGACCCCCAATTGGGGCGCGTGGGGCTGACCGAGACGCAAGCGCGGGCAGAAGGGTACAAGGTGCGCGTGGCGAAGATGCCCATGAACTACGTCGCGCGCGCCATCGAAGTGAGCGAGGACAGCGGCTTCATGAAGGCGGTCGTAGATGGTGCCACAGACCGGATACTGGGCTGTGCGATCCTTGGCATGGAGGGCGGCGAGATCATGGCGATGCTGGAGATCGCAATGATGGGCAAGCTACCCTACACTACGCTAAAAGAGGCCATTTTTGCTCACCCTACACTGGCCGAATCGTTGAACAATCTATTCGGCTCGTTCCAAGACTCGTAACATGCCGCTAGTTCTGTCGCACTACGAGGTCGTGCCATTGATGGAAGCGCGCTCTCAACACAGGGATCGAGCAGAGATCTCGCCCGACCTGGGATTGTCGCGCGTGACTGTTGAGATCGCGGAACACGGCGTGCTGTTCCCCGGAGGTGAGAGCGTCGATTGGGAGTGGGTGGAGGAGATTGCGCGATCCGAGACTAAGTGCTTTTTGGTGGATGGGGACGATCTATCGGAGATACGGCTGTTCTCAGAGGCCACGGGGCGCGTGTGCAGTCTCTACCCGACGGGCGGCGCGCCCACCATGGTGATCGGCGGCTTTCCCATGCACCGCATCAAGGGAACCGACCCACACAAGGACACACTGGAAAAGATCAAGGCGGCATCGCCCATCGTGGGTCGGGTACTCGACACAACCACTGGGCTGGGCTACACGGCCATCGAGGCCGCGCGTGCTCCCCTGTGCACCGAAGTTGTCACCGTAGAATTGGACCCCGGTTCGCTGGAAATAGCTCGGCAGAACCCCTGGTCGCAGGAGCTTTTCAGCAACCCCAGGATCACACAGATGGTGGGAGACAGCTTTGATATAATCAAGACCTTCGCCGGTGGCCGCTTCATGCGCATAATACATGACCCGCCCACCTTTAGCCTGGCGGGGGAACTTTATTCGGGCGAGTTCTACAGGGAGTGCCACAGAGTGTTGGCCCACGGGGGCAGGCTGTTCCACTATGTCGGCAACCTTGAGAGCAACGCGGGAGGCACGGTCAGCAGAGGTGCGATCAAGCGTCTGAAGGAGGCAGGGTTCGCTCGCGTCGTGCCCAAGCCGCAGGCCTTCGGAGTGGTAGCCTACAGGTAGATCGGGTATGCTAAAGTAACCGGCTAGCGGTGACCGGACGTCATGCGTCATGCGTCATGCGTCATGCGTCATGCGTCGTCCGTCGTCGGTCGTCCGTCGTCCGTCGTCTTACTAACCCCTAACCCCTAACCCCTAACCCCTCGCCCTATGAACAGAGAACTGCTCGACCTGATGGTTACTGCGCCCGATGTGGCTCTTGCCTTGCACGATGGGCGGGCTGTGGTGGCGCTTGAGTCAACCGTGATCGCGCATGGACTCCCCTACCCGGTCAACCTCGAAGTGGCGCGCAGCATGGAGGCGCTGGTGCGGGCCGGTGGCGCTACCCCTGCCACCCTGGCGGTGCTCGACGGCAAGATCCATGTTGGCCTTACCCCCGGCGAATTGGAGCGCGTGGGCACCTCGCATGACATCTCCAAAGCCAGCCTGCGCGACCTGCCGATTTTGCTGGCCCGAGGGGCCAGCGGCGCAACCACTGTGTCGTCCACGGCTCACCTGGCTGCGCTGGCCGGGATCAAGGTGTTCGCTACGGGCGGCATCGGTGGTGTGCATCGAGGTTGGGAAAGCACGATGGACATATCAGCCGACCTGCCCGCGCTCGCCGGTACGCGCATCGTGACGGTATGCGCGGGCGCAAAGTCGGTGCTGGATTTGCCTGCAACGCTCGAATGGCTCGAAACGCACGGCGTTCCCGTGTTGGGCTATGGCACGGATGTCTTCCCCGCATTCTACACCCGCTCGACACAGCCCGCTCTGCCTGTGGACGTATCCGTAAGTACGCCCGCAGAGGTGGCGGCGATCTACAAGATGCGCTCCCGCCTGGGCTTCGACGGAGCACTGCTTGTATGCCAGCCTCTGCCCGAGGACGTTGCGCTGGATAACGGTATGGTGGAAAGTGCGATACAGTCTGCCTTGAAAGACGCCGCCGAGCAAGGCATCAAAGGCCGCGAAGTTACGCCTTTCCTGCTGAGCGCGCTGTCGCGGGCGACGGAAGGCCGCTCGCTGGTAGCCAACCGCGCCCTCCTCGAGAACAACGCCACCCTTGCCGCGGAGATTAGCAGGGCCATAACGCCGGGGAACTACGTATGAATCGGATGGTGGACGACGGACGGCGGACGGCGGACAGCGAGAGTGATGCGTCGTCCGTCGTCCATCGTCCGTCGTCCATCCTATCCCTCGGCGACCTGCTGTTGGACGTGGTGATACGCTACGACCCTGTGGCGGGCGAGGCCGACACCGGGCCGGACGGGGTGCAATTGTGGCCGGGCGGGTCGGCGGCCAACTTTGCGGTGTGGGCGGCGCGCTGTGGAGCGCAGGTGCAGTTCGTCAGTCGGGTTGGGCGTGACTGGTCGGGTGAGATGCTCGTGCATTCGCTGGAGAGCGCGGGCGTGGTTCCCCATGTGCATGTGACGGACGGTTTGCCTACAGGGCGTGTGCTGGTAATGGTGGACAACGAGGGTGTGCGCCGGATGTGGTCCTATCCGGGCACGAGCGCCACGATCAGCCCCGACGACCTCGACCCGACCTGGTTCGCCGCGCTGGATGGTTTTCACCTCACAGGCTATTCGTTACTCCGCGAGGGTCCGCGGCCAGCCGCCCTACGTGCATTCGAGCTGGCGCGATCTACCGGGAAAACCTTGTGCACGCTCGATCCCAATCCGCCCCACCTGATCGCCGATTTCGGACCTGATCGCTATTGCCGGCTACTTAGTGAACTACAGTTCGACGTGATCTTCCCCAACCTCGAGGAAGGTCGACTGCTCTCCGGTGGGGACACGCCGGAAGCGGTCGCGGCTTCGCTTCTGTCACTCTCGCCTCTCGTGGTGCTGACATTGGGCGAGGAAGGTTGCCTGGTGGCCCACCGGGACAGTGCGCCCCAAACGGTACGATTTCCAGCTTCGAGCGTGGAGGAAGTGCGCGACACCACCGGCGCGGGAGATGCCTTTGCCGCGGCCTTTGTGGTAGAATACCTCGCCGGGAGGAACTGGCACAGCGCGGCAAAGGCAGCGAATCGATGCGCGGCAGACGTGGTGGCTCGCGTCGGCGCGCGCTAGCAACACAGGAACAAGATGTCACAAACGCCCCTGGATAACAAACCGCCCTCGCGCCACACCCGCAGGCCTCCTCTTGCCGAGATCGACTCGTGGGAACTCTGGCAGGAGTGGAAGCGGGGCGAGCGCCAGGCTGTCATGCCCTGGTTGCGGCTGCTCGCGGGCTTCTGTGTGGTACTAGCCGCTATGTACTCCTTCTTCTATGTGTCCAGCGTTCTGAGCGAGGACACGATTGGGCCCGTCATTCTGCTGGTCGTCTATGTAGGCTTCCTCTACTGGATATGGGCACGTATCTCGCCTCGTAAGGGCTTTGCGTTCGGCATAGTGGGCGTAATGGTAGCGGTGTCGTTGATCGCCTTCGCGTTGTGGTTCGTGGCCTACTGGCTGTCGGGCTGGAGCGTGTGGGTAGGCATCGTGGGCACCCTGACTCTGGGCGTGCTCGGCCTGTTGATAGCCCTCCCCGGCCTCAACGCCATGGCGAAGGAGAGCGAGTCGTAGATCATAGATCTTAGATCGTAAGTCATGCGTCGTCGGTCGTCGGTCGTCGGTCGTCCGACTTATGATCTAAGATCTATGATCTACGACTCCCGAAGGGAAATATGCAACAACTACTACAGTGCATCCCCAACTTTAGCGAGGGGCAACGGCAGGACATTATCGAGCAGATCGCGGACGCGGTGCGTGCTGTGCCCCAGGTACGCTTGCTGGGGGTCTCGCCCAACGGCGACCACAACCGCACCGTGCTCACGTTCGTGGGACCGCCCGACGCGGTGGCCGAGGCCGCTTTCGCCGCCACTCGCAAGGCGGTTGAACTAATCGACATGGAGACCCAGCACGGCGAGCACCCACGAATCGGGGCGATGGATGTCGTGCCGTTCGTGCCGATTTCCAGAATGACTATGGCCGATGCGGTGGAGGTGGCAAAGGCGGTCGGAGCGCGGATCGCGAGCGAGTTGGGCGTGCCCGTTTACCTCTACTCGGCTGCCGCCACCACTCCCGCCCGCAGGCGCCTGCCCGATGTGCGCCAGGGGCAGTATGAAGGCCTGAAGGGGACCATCTCTCTCCCCGAACGCAAGCCCGACTTCGGCGAAGCCCGGATGCACCCCACAGCAGGCGCGACCGCCGTAGGCGCGCGGCCCCCCCTGATTGCCTTCAACGTCAATCTGGGCACCGACAAGCTCTCTATTGCCAAGAGCATCGCCAAGGGCCTCCGTGAGAGCAGTGGTGGCCTGGTGAACGTGCAGGCGCTCGGCGTAGACCTGGCCGAACAGGGCATCGTGCAGGTGTCGATGAACCTCCTTGATTACACGCGCACCCCTATTCACCGGGCATATGAGTTGGTGCGCATCGAGGCCGAGCGCCATGGTGTGCCCGTCGTGGGCAGCGAGATCGTGGGGCTTGTGCCGCTTGATGCCCTGCTGGGCGTAGTGGACTTTTACCTGCGCCTGAGCGATTTCACCCGAGATCAGGTGCTTGAGGCGCGCTTGTTAGAAGGTTAATAGATACGCAGCCGCGGGTTATCTCGCAGCCCATGAAAGGATAAATCAGATGTTCAATATTGGAGATACAGCCCCGGATTTTGAGTTGCCGGACGACGAAGGCAAGCCTGTCAAGCTATCAGATTTCAGGGGCAAGAAGGTCGTGCTGTACTTTTACCCGGCGGACTTCACCAGCGGGTGTGAGTTGCAGGCCTGCAAGTTCCGCGACGGCTACCCGCAGATCGAGGAGCAGAATGCTATCGTGCTGGGGGTTAGCCCCGATAGCGTGGACAGCCATCGCAGGTTCCGCGAAGCCCATAACTTGCCCTTCCACCTGCTGGTAGATAAGGACTTGAAGGTAGCGACCCTCTACGGCAGCGTCAAGAGTAGAGACGATGACAGCGGCACCACCAGGACATCTATCCAGCGAGGGCAGTATGTCATAGACGAAAACGGTGTGATTACGGACGTGCAAGTGCCGGTGCCTGCGCCCGCCAGTTTGCGGCTTGCGCTGGAGGCGCTTGGCGTGGGGGTTGGGGCCGAGTAGGCCCTAACCCTGAAGCCCGTCAAGCTCCTCGTGCATCTGACTTACGAAATCGAGGTCGGTAATGCTGGTGAGGTTGATTTCCACGTTGGCGCTGGCTCCCTCGCGTGCGGCTTGCGCCAGTTCCCGCGCCACGCGAGCATCCGAGGACACGTTGGGGTTGCACTTCTCTAGGGCTATCTGCGCCAGTTGAGAGGTCTCCATGGCCGCCTTCGCCACTTGTAGAGGCACAATAGTGGCGTTTCTGAGAGCCTGCTGGATCGCGGCGGTGCGCGCCTCTTTCTCCGCGTCGGTGGCCTTGGCCAGCTTGTACGCCTGGCTCACCGCATCATACGCATCGGTATCCTGGTCAACGGCCTCCAGCATCGCCACGCGAAGCTCTCCGGCACGGGCCAGCACTACTGCCAATTCCTTCTCAACGTCGCGGAACTTCTCGCGGCCAATAGTAAGATTACAGGCCATCTCGACCAGGGCCGCGCCCACCGCGCCTACCAGTGCGCTTGCACTGCCGCCGCCGGGTGTGGGGCTGGCCGATGCCAGTTGTTCGACGAAGTCCTGCACAGTCAGTTTAACGAGTGACATTTCATCTCCTTCGAGTTCGGTTCAAGTCAGCGTTCAGGTGATCAGTGTCCCCAGTCTCGCGGGTAGCGGAAGTCTATGCCCGGGGTGCGCGAGCCGACTTTGGCTATAACGGCGGTCATGCGCTTGAACTGCATATTGCGGACGTTGCGGATCACCTTGTCCACGAACGATTGGCTGAAGCCGCGCGCCACGATCTGGTCGGGGTCGAGGCGTTCGTCCACCAGCAGGTAGAGCACTTGGTCTACGACGTCGTATTCCAGCCCCATCTCGGCCTCGTCGGTCTGGCCGGGCCAGAGATCGGCGCTGGGTTTCTTGTCGAGGATGGGTTGCGGCACTCCCACGGCGCGGGCCAGTGCACGCACCTGCGTCTTGTAGAGGTCGCCAATGGGCTGGATCGAGGCGGCGTTATCGCCATACCAGGTAGTGTAGCCCAACAGGCTCTCGGTCTTGTTCGAGGTGCCCAGCACCAGCGCGTTCTCGGCTGCCGACCTGTCGAACACGCAGACCATGCGCATCCGGGCCATTATGTTGCCTCGCCGCAGGTTGCTCATATCGGGATAGAAGTTCAGGAGCGGGTCGGCCATTGGCGTGATGTCGATCTTGTCGTAGCTGAGACCCAGTTGGTCGATCAGGAGGCGAGCATGCTCTTCACTTTCGGGACTACTCGTCTTGTATGGGAGGATAAGTCCCACCACGTTCTTCGCGCCAAGCGCCTCGGCCGCCAGCGTGGCTGCCAGCGCCGAGTCGAGGCCCCCGGATATACCCAGTACCACGCGCTCGAAACCGAACTTGCGCACCTCGTTGCGGATGAACTCGACCAGCAACTTGCGCGTTAGCTCCGGGTGGATGGCAAGCCTGTCGGTGACGTTGCGGGGTTCGGCCAGGTTGGGGATCTGTTTCTTCGCCTTCATTAGCTATCCTTATATGAACAGGGTGCAGGCTCAAGCAACCCCTGTCAGAGTCTTGATCCAGTCTATATGCTCCAGGTAGTGCGGTGCGGTGTTGGTATAGATCATACCTAGCAATATCCTGCTATCACCTTCGTCAGCTTTGTTCGACGAATAGCTCTCGATGGACTGTTTTAGGTCACTATCCGTCATGGGTTCGACGATATCCAGCAACTGCCGGTGAGTATCGCGCATGCTTTGGAGCGCTTCAGCGGGAGTCAAGTCCACTGTATTCCTCTGGACAGCGGCGTTAATAGCATCGTCATTGCCCGGCACAAAGAGAGCCTTGTCGACGCCAAGCCCTTCATACCGTCGTTTGCCTTGCAGGAAATAAAGCACCGACCGTTCCCATGCGGCAATATGGTTGACATGATCAATCGCGGTCCACCCCGCGGCGTCCCGCATAGTCAGTTGTTGGGGGCTTAGATTGTCCAGCATTGAATTGAGCTCTGCCCATGAGCTATCCATCCCACGCATAAGTTCGTCTTTGTTATGTTCGTTTGCTGAGGTCATATGGCTCCCTTTTAAGATCGTGATTATCTAACCTAACTGTAACGCTCGTCCACAATCCTGCCCAGTTCTCGTAGCACCAGTTCCGGGCGCTCGTCGCGGAGGAGAGGGAGGCTGCGGCGCTTGATGCGCACCGAACCGGGGTTGACTGTGGCCGACACTATTGCCTCTTCGAAGTGCTCGCCCCGCGCCAGGAAGTCGCCGTCGGGTGCGATGATAGTGCTGTAGCCGCCAAAGGCCACGCCGTCTTCGTAACCTACGCGGTTAGCATGGAATACGAAGGTCGTGAAGAGTTCGGCGTAGATACGGTGGGTGGTGATCACGTCGAATGTCGTGTCGAGGTAATCATCGCCCGGCTTGACCCCGCGGCCTGGCCCCGCCGCTACCATCAAGAGGGTGTCGGCCCCGTCGAGCCACAGGAGATAGGGCAAGGCCAGGTGCCAGAAGTCCTCGCAAATGAGGATGCCCATGCGACCGAAGCGCGTGTCGAAGGCCCGTACCTGCCTGCCGGTGCCCACATATCGCATATCGTCGAACATACCATAGGTTGGCAAGTAGACCTTGCGGTGCACGTGCTTGATCTCGCCCTGCCCGATATACGCCTGAGCTATGTAGTGTACGAAACGGTCGCTCTCCTCGATGAAGCCCACGCAGATGTCCATGTCATACTTCTTGGATGCGGCCATGATCTTGCGCAGGGGTTCGGGTGGGTTCGATACCGACATGCCTATTGTATCAGTGATGTCCTGCAGGTAATAGCCGGTGAGGCTCAGTTCGGGGAAGACGAGCAGGGAGATGCCCGCCTCGTGCGCCTTCTCGATATAGTCGAGGTGCTTCGCGAGATTGGCGTCCAGGTCGCCCAGCTTAACGCTTATCTGGGCCAGACCGACCTTATACGGTTGAGATTCTTGCGTGGTCATTTATGCCACCTTTAGTGGGATAGTTTCTGTCTGTATTATACAAGATGAGGAGAGGCCGAGATCGTGGTGACGCGTCATAAGTCCTGAAGAAAGACGACCGACGACCGACGACACAGTGTGCGCCACGTATCCTGTCCTATTAACATAATGATGTAAGCGTGCTAAATTAGGACAGGTTATGCATAGTCCATTCGGACACATTATTGGCAAGCACACGGATGCTCCTCTGCTAACTAGCCAAACCCTTCTTATTCCTTCGTGCTCTCTTAACCTTCGTGATCTTCGTGACCCGTATTCATCTGTGGCGCATGCTGTATCACTGATCTCGCACCATCCGTTCAATCTCAACGATTATTCTGTCTGCCGCGCCCTCGGTGGAGAGCTTGCGGGCAGCCTTGCCCATGCTCGCCAGCTTTTCGGGCTGCGAGATCAGGCTCGTAATTGCTGTCGCAAGGGTATGCGGAGTCAGTTCTTCCTGTGGGATAGTAAGGCTCGCACCTTCAGCGTGCAGGGCATGAGCGTTGGCCGCCTGCTCTTTTGCTCCGGGCAACGGCACAAGTATGGAGGGTTTGCCCAGGTTAGCTAGTTCGTTCACTGTGCCCGCGCCCGCCCGGCCTACCACCAGACCCGCCAGCGCATACAGGTCGGCGATCTCGTCGCCCACGAAGGCCTGCACCCGATAGCGTTCTTTGACGGTGGGCGGAAGCGCCTCCCTTGTCTCTTGCAGGCTCTTAAGGTCTTCGCTCGATCCGTCAGGGCCTTCTCCGCACTGGTGGAACACCTGGCAAGCGGTAAGCAGGTCGGGAAGCGCGTCCTGTATCGCCATGTTGATCGCGTGCGAACCCTGCGCACCTCCCGTCACATATACCGTGGGTAAGGCGGGATCCAAGCCGAAACGGCTGGCTCCACTCGCTGCGTCGCCTTCGAGCAGCGAGGGGCGTATTGGATTGCCGGTGACGATGGCTTTGTTGGCGGGGAAGAAGCGCAGCGACTGCGGGTAACTGACTGCTACCCGGCGGGCAAAGCGTCCGGCGACGCGGTTGGCGAGACCAACCAGCGTTGTTTGCTCGTGGGTGAGCGCAGGCACGTGCAGCAGCCACCCGGCGATGACGGTGGGCACGCACACGTAGCCTCCCGTACTGAAGATCGCGTCGGGCTTGAAGCGGCGCACTGCGTTGAGGGCCTGGATAGCCCCCAGAGGTAGACGCACCAGCAGGTCAACAGGCGTTTGCACAGAGAGATAGCGACGCAGTTTGCCTGTCTGGATGGCCACATAGGGCACGTCCATCGCCTCCATAGTGCGCCGCTCGACGCCTGCCACGCTGCCCACGTAGAGCAGATCGAGCGGTGTGTTATCCCGTGCGCTCAATTCGCGCAGGCGAGTTATAACAGCGACGGCCGGGCTAACATGGCCTCCGGTGCCGCCGCCGGTGATTAGTAGTTTCATAGTAGTAGATGGGTCTTAGATCTTAGATCGTAAGTCATACGTCATACGTCATGCGTCGACGGTCGTAAGTCGGAACAACTTATGATCTAAGGTCTAAGATCTAAGACTCTGAGTACTGCGGTTGCATGACACAAGAAGCATATCATATCATGGACGGGAGTCGGTAGTCAGTCGGGCGTCTGGAACGTTTAGGCCAGGTGCCAATAGTCCATGACTGAAAGGGGTTATGCTATGAACGAAGCGTCGATCATCTCATATATTACAAACACGTTTGAAGGGGTCGGCACGGAAAGTTTGACCAGCGACATGTTCTTTTTCTACGATCCCCCAGGCGTCACAGCTGATCACAAATTCCCGTTCGCCACTCTTGTGACTAACGACAACTACGACAGCGTGTCAAAACTGAGCCGCCCGTCGGTCTACCGCCTGAACATCGGGGTCGGTAAGGAGACGTTCCGCTCACTCTTTGGCTCCCAGCCCTTCGGAACCCACACTGACGAACAGGGGGCTGATATTGACGGAGTCTATGACTACACTACCCTGGACAAAATCATGCCCCACCCCGTGTACGGAAAAATGTACTGGGTATGCGTGCTGAGTCCCAGCGATGCCACGTTCGAGGCAGAGGTGAAACCTTTATTGGCTGAGGCTTACGAGCTTGACGTCAAAAAGCACACCAAACGAGCCTCACGAGGCTAAGTGAGCTTCGGACTCGCCTAGCCACCCGATCAAATCTTACCCGCCGTCGCGCTCTAGCTCCGCAGTAGCGGGATTATAGAGGTCGTCGGTAGTAGTTGTGGCGTCGTGCATGACTGCTTTTATGCCACCCAGGTCGCTAGTCGTGTAGCCTGCATTGTCATTACGTGCGGCCTTACCGGACTGTATTAGCGAGTCGGCGGTAAGGGTGCCGGTGCGGAATATCAGCTCATGCGAGCCTCGCGTATCGAACATAACAAGCTGGTTGCGCCCATGCTCCTTCGCATAGTAGAGGGCCGCGTCGGCATCTTCTATCAGCCCGGTTGCTTCGCGTGAGGGGTAAGGGTAGGTCGAGATGCCCTGGCTAATGGTGGGGCTTACGAGGGGCATACCATTTGCATCCATAGGGACAAGTTCGGCTATCGCGTGCCTGATCCGGCGAGCCACGGTTTTGGCGCTGTCTATGCTCAAGCCGGGCAAAAGCACGCCGAATTCCTCACCGCCCCAGCGCCCTACTGAATCTTCGACTCGCACACAGCGCTTGAGCGCCTGGGCGGTCAACGCAAGCACGTGATCACCTGCCACGTGCCCGAAAGTGTCGTTGTACTGCTTGAAGAAGTCGATATCGAGCATTATGAGTGACACCTGAGAGTCGTTCTTGTTCGACTCGTTTATCGCTTCGTGCACGAGCTTTATGAATCGCCCGTGATTGTACACCTGCGTAAGGCTATCTATCTGTGCAGCTTCCTGTGCCAATGCATGCAACCGTGCATTCTCCAGGGCCATGGCGGTCTGGGCAGCCATTGCTTCGAGGAGACGCTGGCTTTCCTCGTCGAATACATCTCCGTCTACGGCCTGTACCGAAAGGACGCCCATTACTCGATCATCAAAGATCATGGGCACGCCCAGGTAGGACAGCATGTCGGTGCCGGATTTCTGGGCTATGGCGGCGTATAAATAGCCGCTGGTGGTCCAATCCCTTACGAGGACGGGTTCTTTTGTGCGTATGATCCTGCCTGTCAACCCATAACCTTCGGGGCCCAAAGGTACTTTCATCTTGGGCATAATCTCGCCATGGTCTTTAACGTGCTCGAACGAGGCCGAATCGGTCTCTGCATCATACAGCGCGATATAGAACATATCGGGGTGCATCAGCATCTCTATGTTATTCGCTGTGCGCTTGATGACCTCACTGATCGAAAGTGTAGATCCAGTGTGCAGGCCCACATCATAGAGCGCTCTCATCTCGTTAGCCATCCGTTGCGTGTGGCCGAAGAGGCGTGCGCGCTGAATGGCTACCCCTGCCTGGTTCGCAACCGTCTTCAGTAGGTCGCAGTACTCCTCGGTCAGAGCGTTACGTTGCGGGAGCAGGATAGAGATGGTGCCCAGTGACCTTCCCTCAACGAGCATGGGGAACGAGTAGGCGGAGTTTATCTCTCGCCCCGGGAGGTAGTCCAGGTATTGTGCGTGCGCCTGCATGTCTTCGATCATGAGAGACTGGCCCGCGTGCTGTAGTTCGTGGATGCCGGGTATATTATCGAAGCTGCCGGCCTGGAGTCTTTCGAGTTCTTTTTGTGAAAGTCCGCAGTTGGCGACTATATCCATTTTGCCTTCATCATTCACGAAGGTGATGATCGAAACGGTAGCGTCGTGTAACTTCCTAAGAGTGGGCGCCAGGTATTGAGCGACCGCTAGATCAGTGGTCATGTTGCCAAGGGTGTTCGAGATACTATAGATCGATCGCAAGTCTGACATCTGGCGTTTGATGCGCTCATCACGCTCTTTTATCAAACGTGCAATACGGTCGCCCAGATAGGCGGTACCGATGAGAGTACAGCAAACTATTAACAGGTAGGCTGCATAATTGCCAAAGGTAGCTCTTGCGAAAAGTTGCCGGTCTGCCCAGGTTGCGGCGAAGCGTGGAACCAGGTTCAAGCCCTCCAGGAAGGCTAGCAAGCAATATTGGAATGCGGCAAGCGCGGTGATCCGGTAGACACCCTGGGGGGTCAATAAGATGATTGACATCACAATGCTCAGAGTGTATACAATGAACATGGGCGTTAGCACGCCACCCGTGAAGTAGATGTCGAGGGTGCTGATCGTGACCTCGATAGGGATCATAATTCGGGTCAGCATGCGCACGAGGTTGTCCGACGGATTCCCGTTAAGAAGGAAGCGCGCCAGGGTTAGAAAAGACAAATAGCTAACCGAACAGGCGATCAGGCAGACCAGGTTGACATAAGGTATGCCAGGGAGCAGCATTGCACCCAGCAGAGTCAGAAGCAGCCCGGCAACCAGATTGGTCTTGATTGTCAACACCCAGCTAAGGGTTTCGAGGCCCGTGCTGGGGATAGTGCTTATGCCGCGCCACAGGGGGAACGTTATTACCTTACTGGCGATTGGCCTAAGTCGGTTAGCAAGCATTCATAATTCCATCGAACGATATCGAGCGGCAACACTGCCATTTGGCGAGCAAAAGGCTCTGCCGGAGGCAGCAGTCCTACTCCCACAAGAAATTATAGGGGTTTGTACCCGTGGTTGGGAATAGTACATGCTTCCTATGAAAGTGGTACTTCGGGTACCGTAGTCCCTACTCCGATTCGGCCGGAGCCAGCGAGCATACGAAAATTAAAGGGCATAATCAAAATGACAAGCAACGGTAGAGAGCATCTTGAGAACAGCAATACGCATGGCGAACAGACAGAGGATGAGGGACCCGCACGCTTTACTGAGAGTGTCGAGGGCACGACGATTGATAGCGGTACAGCAGACTGGAGATTCGACCCCGAGCGTGGGGGGCGACTGGATCGTTGGCGATGGCGCACCTTGCCGCCGTCCGAAGCGCTGCACCCCTCCACGCGTCACAATGTCCCGCGCCCGTTTGAACTGGTAGATAACAAGTACGGTGCGCTGCTCGACCATTTTCTGCCGTTGGGGACGACCTATGACGAGTTCGCGAAGGGCAAGCACCGGGAGTTCGGTGACTTTCTGGATGCGCCGTACAGCAGCGAAGTGGCCGATTTGGGTGGCGAAGTGCGGATAAACCTCGTGCGCGACGGAGTGATCAGGGCGGGCAAGCGCGAAGCCGAGGTTCGCTTAATGAAGAGCGCAGGGGCGCGCTCGGGGTCGAGTGATCTGTCGGTACTGTACAGGGTGATCAACTCAAGTGTGCGCCCCATCCAGATATTATTTGCGGTCGAGTACAATCTCTACGCGCCGGGCCTCGCGGAAGACCCGACCGTTGCGGGCGACGGAGCATATCTGATAGATGGGGTGTACCCCGACGACTCAACGCTCGGCTCGACAGGCAGGTCTGTGGGGGCGACTTCGCTGGCGCTCGCCAACCCGACTAGCGAAATGGCTCTCCAGCTTGGCTGGGACCGCGAGTGCGACCTGTGGCGAATGCCTGTGGACGGCGATAATGGCGCTGTGCGAGTGGTGGCAGTGTGGCGGCTGTCCATCCCGCCCGATGATAACTGGGCGCTGGGATTGTGGCTCGCTCCAGGGTAGCTTTCCGCGTGTGTAGAGGTGGCTAATGGCACGGAATCTGCTTTATTTAGAGTCGGCAGGCAGTGAAGTCACCTCGAACGCTAACCCCCTCTCACTGCTTGCCACCCCACAAGGGTAGCGTTCTTTCAAGCACTTAGGAGGTACTAAGATGCCAAGAGGAATCAAAGAAGATAGCAAACGAGAGCGACAGTACGAGCATATTCGGGATTCGTATGAGGATCGTGGCGTCTCGAAGGACGAATCCGAAGAACGCGCCGCCCGCACTGTGAACAAGGAACGTCGCGAGCATGGCGAAACCAAAGAACAGCGCGACGGCAAGAAGTAGAACTAACCGACTCTAAAGCAAATATTGAGAGGGTAGAGGCGTAAGTCTCTACCCTCTCTTTTTGTACGAATTTTTGTATGCCCGTAGTCTATTGACGGGGCGCAAGGGCGGTTCTATAGTTAAAACAACCGTTATCAGATGATGCTAACGCGAAGACTGTCTGCGAATGAAACTGCGAGGCACTAATATGAAAAGGATCGTACCGCTAATTATCTGTTTGCTAGCGCTGCTTGGGCTTGGTCTGCTAGCAGTGCAGATCTCTCGCGCCGAAGTGCCAAGCACCACGCCTGATACCATACGAGGAGATGCGTCGACTGACGCTTTGAACGGCGTATCATCCCTGGACGCCTCTCCGACCCCTACCGCGTGCGTAGAATACACTTATACAGTCGCGAGCTATGTTCCCAACATGACCACTACCGCTCCTGACACATCGCCTGCCCCAGCAGCTAACTTAATCGACGGCTCACAATGCAACGATTGCTCTTTGCCGGCCGATCTGCCATTCACATTCGACTTCTATGGGGTGCCCTATAATTCTGTCAATATCGTGGGTAACGGCACGCTACAATTTACCACCGACTACACAGGTACCCATACCTGCCCCTTCCCCATTTGGCAGCTTGGCCCCTCTATACTGCCGTACTGGAGCGAGTTCCAACTCCACTGGGGCGGATCCGGGGAAAGCCCGTGCTTGCAGATCTATGGCATAGAGTGCGGCATATACCAATCCACGACAGGCAGTCCGCCCAACCGCGTGTATACTGTCCAATGGGTGGGGATTCTGTATGGCAGCAATCACGAGACGGTGAACTTTAGCGCCCGCTTATACGAAACCAGCAATCGGATAGACTTTTCGTATGCGGGCGGGGCCATGTTCGGCGATTATGCGTCGATTGGTGTGCAGGACGGGGAGGGTCGGTTCACTGTTTACTCCTGTAATATGCCCGTTCCTGTCCAGAACGAAGTGATACATTGGACCCCGGTGACTAGTCCCGATTGTTCTATTCCCACGTCTACGCCGACACCCACTATCACGCCTACGCCCACGGCCACGCCGTCTTGTCCCACGTCCTGGGTTACGTTCCCAAGCGATAACCTGGATGGAGAGGGTACCAGCCTGCTCCAGGGCGTGGATGCGATAAGCGCCAATGATGTATGGGCGGCAGGGAGTGCAGGTATCGCCGGTATCGTGGCGCACTGGGATGGTACACAATGGAGCTCTGTTCCGTATGACCCTGTGGGCAGCTGGCAAAACTTCGAGGATGTGTCTGCCGTATCATCCAGCGACGTGTGGGCGGTCGGCTGGCAACTGAATGCCACCAGCGGTACCCTGACCGAGCACTGGGACGGTACACAGTGGAACTACGTACCCAGTCCAAACGGTAGTGGAGGCCAGTGGGCCGCTTTGACTTCGGTGTCGGCTCTTGCCACCGACGACGTGTGGGCTGTGGGCACGACGAACCGCTATGGCGGCTCGCCGCTGATTCTCCATTGGGACGGCAGCCTCTGGTCTGTAGTCAGCGCGCAAAACTTGAATAGCCTCCTCAACATGAGGGGCGTATTCGCGATCGCACCTGACGACGCGTGGGCTGTCGGCACCTACACTGTAGATGCAACGGACAAGGCGATGGTGGCGCACTGGGATGGTACGTCGTGGACGCCGTCGCCGATTCCCGCCTTCGTTGGCAGCTTCTTACTCTATGATGTGGTCGGCGTAAGTTCCGATGATGTCTGGGTCGTTGGATCCACCTGGCCCCAAACTCTCACAATGCACTGGGATGGCACAGCATGGAGTATCGTGCCCAGCCCCAGTATCGGCTCACCAAGCGTCCTGTTTGGTGTAGATGCGCTTGCATCCAACAATGCGTGGGCTGTAGGCCGGTACTCGGTGAGCGGTAGTGAAGATCGAACCTTGACGATGCACTGGGACGGCACAGCATGGACTATAGTCGGGAGTGCTAGCCCCGCCCCGCGAGCATATTACGAGGACGTTTCAATGTTACCGTCCGGTGAGGCATGGGCTGTGGGTCAAAATACCACCATGTCCACGTCATACACCGTTATTGGCCATTACGTCCCATCGGACCTGTGCACCACTCCTACGCCAGACGGTACCCCGCCTCCCACCGCAACGGCTAGCGCTACTGCTGTTACGACGGCCACTCCAACCGCGACCCGCACTGGTATGCCGTCTGCAACTGCCACGAGCACAGTTACGGTCACACCAACTGAAACCGCTACCGCTACGCCCACAACGACAGGCACGGGCACGCCGCCAATCACCGCTACGGCAACTGCTACTGCCGTTACTACAAGCACACCATCAGCGACCAACACCGCACCTGCTCCCACTGGCACAAGTACAAGCACTAATACGCCTGCCGCCACCTCTACCTCCACTCCATGTACAATCAACTTCTCAGACGTGCACACCACCGACTATTTCTATGAGCCAGTGCGCTACCTGTTCTGCGGAGGGGTCATATCAGGCTACCCTGACGGCACCTTCCGTCCGTACAACAACGCAAGCAGAGGCCAACTCAGCAAGATAGTAGTGCTGGCAGAAGGCATGAGTATCAACACCACGGGCGGCCCTCACTTCACCGATGTGCCCACAGACAATCCCTTCTACGAGTACATAGAGACCGCATACAACGCAGGGCTGATAAGTGGCTACTCGGATGGCACCTTCCGCTGGAGCAACGATGTTACGAGAGGGCAGATATGTAAGATAGTGGTGAACGCCGCGGGGTGGAGCATAGACACGAGCGGGGGACCACACTTCCCCGACGTAGTGCCCGGCTCAACATTCTACGAGTACGTAGAGACGGCTTATCACCACAGCCTGATCAACGGCTACCCTGACGGCACATTCGGACCCGCCAACCCAGCCACCCGTGGCCAGATTGCCAAGATTGTCCATAATGCTGTCGTTGGTCCTTAGGACACCCACTCCAGGACTAGCAGACAAACTGGCAGGTGGAATCCGGAACCGACGCAAGAGCAAGATCCATAAGGTTACGCAGGCGAGAGGTGAGTACGGGAGGGCATGTGTGTAAAAACACATTACAACCGAAGTCCCTGACTATTGTCGTCGGTCTAGCCATACTGGCCTTCGGTCTGTTTCTGTTGATGGCATCGAGCACGCCGGGAAGCGCACAAGTAAGCACAGACAGCGTTGCGGGCGCCGTCACTGCTACCCCCACGCCCACGTGCTCCCAGGAGTGGCGTGTAGTACCTGTCCCCGATGTGGGGTCGGCCTCGCTGTGGGGCGTAGCAGCGATATCGCCGGACAATGTGTGGACGGTGGGCTACTCCGGCACTACAACATATGACCCTCTGATCATGCACTGGGACGGCACGCAGGTGAGCAATGTGTCGTTCGCAAACCCCGGAGCAGACACGCGCCTGGAAGCTATAAGCGCGGTGTCGGCCACCGATATCTGGGCGGTGGGCTACTACGACTATAGCCACATGCTCACGATCCACTGGGACGGCGCAGCGTGGACCATTGTGCCCAACCCGGAACCCGGAGGCTCAGGCTTCAAGGCTCTGTTCGATGTGGAAGCCGTGTCAGCCAATAATGTGTGGGCGGTTGGCAGTTACTACGGCGGCGGGAATCACGGTGTCATCATGCACTGGGACGGCACACAGTGGAATGTGATCAATGAATCGCTACTGGCGCCGGATCTCATCTTCGATGGCGTGGGTGCTGCTTCGGCCAACGATGTGTGGGTGGTAGGCTCGGCATTTCCGTCGGGGTTGCTAGTATCCGCCATGTGGCACTGGGATGGCAGTACCTGGACGGACAGGTCTAACGTTAACGTGCTTGCCCTCTCGGACGTGGCGGCCATTGCGCCTGACGATGCATGGGCGGTCGGTGGCAGCCGTATACTCCACTGGAACGGCACGGCCTGGGCAATCGTTGATACGGGCGCGGTGAGCGCTTCATTGACAAGCATATCTGCCCTGTCAGCCGATGATATCTGGGCGGGCGGAAGCGCACTCCTTCACTGGGATGGCACGGAATGGAGTACATCCCTCCAATTCGCTAATGGCACCGCAAACAGGGTATCTGCCCTGTCAACGGGCGACGTATGGGCTGTGGGTTATTACAACCGGGACCAGCAATGGTATCCACTGCTAGAGAACTACTCCTGCAATATCCCGCCTACGCCCACGCCCGCGCCGCCCACCTCCACACCCACACCGCCAATGGGCACCCCCACTCCAACTCCCACTCAAATAACATGCCAGGTAGGTTGGAACGTAATATATAGTTATGACATGGAAACGCAAGCCATAGCAGCCGTGTCGTCCGACGATATTTGGGTGGTAGGAAGCGCCACGGTGCAACAGCGGTCTGTGGAACACTGGAACGGCAGCTACTGGAGCATTGTGCCCAGCCCGAATCCCGGTTACCTTTATGGCGTAACGGCCATCTCCTCGAACGACGTATGGGCTGTTGGCTATTATATCACTCCCAACGCTACACAGACTACGGCTATGCACTGGGACGGTACGCTGTGGAGCCTCGTGCCTACCCCAAATGTCGGGTCGTCGTCTACCCTTCTCTATTCGATATCAGCCGTCTCTTCCAACGATGTGTGGGCTGTCGGAAAGTACCTCTCATCAGGACAAAGTTACACGCTCACGATTCACTGGGACGGAGCGGCCTGGAGCGTCGTGCCCAGCCCTGATGGCGGAACTCAGAGCAGCTATTTGAGCGGAGTAACCAGTGTAG
>DATINP010000222.1:0-29646 GCA_035474135.1 Chloroflexia bacterium
GGCGGGGTTCGCCGGGGTGCACGACCTGGATGCATTACGTACCCTGTTAGGCATCCCCTCCGAAGTCACGCCGATGGGCGTCATACCGGTAGGATATGGAGCGCCCGACAAGAAGTCGCCGTCGCTCAAGCGGGGGCGTAAGCCTCAAACCGAGTATGCGCACTGGGAGCGGTGGTAAGAGCCAAAAGAGGATCACAGCACAACGCCGTGATCCTCTCGCGATAGTTTGGAGCGTAAGGGAAGGACAGATTAGCGGCAGGTGCAGCCTGTACTGGTGGCGCAACCCTGACAGCAATACATCTTATCGCCCATCTGGAAACCCTCGCCGTTGTTGCCACGCCATTCCTGCCGGGACATACCACAGTTCGGACAATTCTGCTCGTCCTGGGCAGCATTGTTCTTGCTTATCCGGGTCTTGAGTTGCTTGGTCATGTGGGACTCCTTTCAAGCCGTTGCTTGTATGATATACAGCAGATCGCGTGCCACTGGTGAGCCTACGCTACCTGGCGTACCGACCACACGTTGACTTATGACCTACGATCTAAGATCTATGACTCACTACGACATCATCGGGGACGTGCACGGGTGCTACTCCGAGTTGTGTGCGTTGCTGGCTGCGTTGGGACATGGCGAACATGCTGCGGATCGAGAGCCTGCCCGGCAACTGGTGTTTCTGGGCGACCTGACCGACCGTGGGCCGGATAGCGTGGGAGTGCTGCGGATGGTGATGGGGTTGGTCGAGGAGGGCCGTGCTATTTGCCTGCGAGGAAACCACGACGATAAACTAGCGCGAAAGCTGGCCGGGCGCAGCGTAAACGTGACGCATGGGCTTGAGAGCACTCTTGTCGAGTTAGCGCACGAGCCTCCTGCGTTCTCCAGGCGCGTCCTGAGCTTCCTGCAAAGCCTGGAAAGCTATTACATCCTGGACGAGGGCAGGCTGGTGGTTGCGCATGCAGGCATCAAAGAGGGTATGATAGGGGAGCACAGCGGCAAGATACATGCCTTCACCCTCTACGGCGATACGACGGGCAAGTTTGATGCACACGGCTTGCCCATACGCCGCGATTGGGCTGCTGACTACAGGGGCACTGCAACGATCGTGTATGGACACACGCCCGTACACGCGCCGGGGTGGGTGAATAACACAATTAATATCGACACGGGCTGCGTATTCGGGGGCAGCCTGACCGCACTGCGCTATCCTGAGCGCGAACTGGTGTCCGTGCCCGCTCGGAAGGTGTATTATGAACGTGCGGGATTCGGCACTTGATTTTATTTACATACAGGGAAGAAAGAAGGAGTTGAGATGGCGAGGAAGCAGGCGAAGAGGCTATTGGTAGTGTCGTCGGAGAGCGGAATGGAAGTGAGCGGAGGGCCGCCCGAATTGGGGCGCGCCGGCAGCGGGCCTCTAGGGGCGGTGCGGGCAGTCCACGAGCGCGGAGAGTGGCCCGGTGGTCTCGACCTGCTGGTCGTTTCCGATATCTTTGGCCTGGTCGATCTGCTCAACCCGGAGGAAGTAGCCGTGCCCATACCCTTTTCTCGGCCCGAGAACCCCGGCTGGTGGGCCGACTTCGTTGGACACAACCTTGACCGCATCGTAAAGTCGCGCGGTTACGCCTCAGCGCTGGTGCTGCCTAACCCTCAGCACGAGCAAGCACTGCGGAATTGCGGCAAATTGAACGAGATCGACACCGTGTGGGGCAACAAGGGGGTGGCGGGGCTGGCGGGGGCTGAGTTGTTGCAGGCCTGGTTGAGTGGCAAAACGAAGCAGCGAGCCTCGACCCCATCCAAACGGGCGACTTCCACAGCCGCAAAGGCTCAGGCTGCGGAGGTCGCTAGACCGGCTGTGATCGAAGAGTCGCCCGTGATAGAGATGCCCCCCCTGGTGGCCGATAAATACCTGCGGATCGTAGAGGACTCGATCTATTCTGACCGCTTTATGATTATAGTAAGCAGGCTGGGCCGGGATGAAGGCCGCGCGGTGCAAACAGCACTGCGAGCCGAGTGGGGGCAGAGGCGCAGCAAAGGGCGCGCCAGGAAGTCGGTCAGCAACGTGGTGATCAAGGCGGCGCGTCTGCCTTGGTCCTACCGTCCGGCGGCCACGTTGGGCGGCAGGCTATTGGAGAGCATCGGCATGAGCACTCTGCTGGGCAGCATCAATAAGGCCGTATCGCAGTTGGCCATCACCGAGCCGGGTCGCTACCGCGAGATACTGGCGCGCATCCCCGAAGACGAAAGTGAGTTCATGACCGATTTTCTCTATCTGTTGTGGGAAGCAAGCTCGCGAATGGACAAGGACGAGATCGGCCTCCTGCGCGCCTACCTGCTGGATGAGTGCACCCCCGGCGAGTTACGCAGGCTCGGCCTGCCGCGCAATCTGGGCCTGGAGGACAGGTACGAGGTGCTGCATACTGCCATCAAGTGTTTCATCGGCCTTGCGCCCGTGGGAGTGCTGGGCGACTACAGGCGCGTGTGGGTGTGGTTTGATGAGATCGAGAACCTGCTGGCGTACAAAGAGGAGGAGCGCTGGGAAACCGTCAAGGCGCTGCAAACCATGTTCGGTGACCGCCCCCCCTGCCTGAGCGTGTGGATGAACATCTCGCCTGACAGCGAAGCCACCACAGAGGAGATCCAGGCAGCACTTGAGAACATGCTCGTGCTGAATGAGGACCTGGCGTGACGATCGCTCGTGTCCCCCGCGCTCACGTTTTACGGAGTCACGGACAGGTAGATGTAGTCGCCGTGTGAGGCGTTGACGTCTATTGTGACGTTGGTGGCACTCGTATTCCCAGCAGGGCCTGCTGCTTCGGCCTTTATAGCCAGAAAATAGTCGGATACGGCGTTGGGATCGGGCGCTACGAAGTCCAGGTTCTTCATGCTCCACCTGTAGTGCAGCACATTCGCGCTTGTGGCGCTGTCCTGGCCGGTCTGCCAGCCACACTGCGGTAATACACCCTGATAGAAGGCGAGTACTTGTTCCGGCGTGGCACCGGTTACATACGTTGTACGCCTGTCACCGTTGTCCTCACGTGTGGCAGGAGGTTCGGTGACATACAGTACCTGCTCTGCGCCCGGATACATAGGCAGGTGGGTGAGGCTTGGGATTCTGTTGAGAACCATAGCTACATTTGACTTCTTAGCCGACGCCTCGCCTATCTCCTGCACCGAGAGGGTAAGGGCCAGTGTCCAGGGCACGGTGTTTGCCCGATCTCTCCACACATAGGCGTTGGTTTCAACGAAGGTAACAGGCTCGCTCACGGGCCGGGCACCAATCCCGACCTTGCTGGACTGATCCATCGACCAGCGGTTCTGGGAGAGATAATCTGCATAGAACTTCAGTACATCTTTGGCGGGCGCGTCCGTCGCGAAGCTCAAGGCGGCCCAGTCCTCTGGGTGCTGTTTTTCATGGCTGACATCATACGCGCTGGGATATAGAACCAGGGTCTCAGTGTTCGGAGGCGCTATCGTTCCATCTGCCAGCATAGAGCCAGGGGTGGCGGTTGTGCTCGGCGTACTCTGGGTCACGTACCAGATCACGGCAAGGACACCTAGTGCAAGGCAAGCGCCCGCGCCCACGAGTAGAAACACGTATTTCTGTTTCATGATCGGCTCCCAGACACAACATAGTCGCAAATACTATTGCTAGTGCACCAACATCATACCACTAAGTAACTATTCTGTGAACTACCGGAGTGGTAGCATTCCGACAGCCCGCAGAACAAACGGCTATGTCCCTACGAGTGCCTGAACGGTGAGATCGTCGCTCGAAAGCGACCTGGTGACAGAGAGTCATTCTGAGGGTAGCGAAGAATCAGCCAGGTAACTCGTCGGTCCATGGGAACTCGTTCCGTCTGCTTGCAAACGGATTGGCAATGAGGTTGATCTTCACTTCGTTCAGAATGACATAAGTACAGGGCCGGCAGACGCCGCACATGCTCGCCACCATACGTCTCTATCGTCAGCCTGCTGCCTTACTAGCAATCACAGTCCGAAGCACGATGCATTACCCATAACGTATGATGCATGACGCATGACGCATGACGCATGACGTCAGACCTTACGCGTTCTAGCTGCTGTCCGCCGTCTGTCGTCCGTCGTCTGTCGTCCATGGATCACGCATCACGAAAGATCGGTCTTAAGACGGGTTGACGAGGTCAAACCCTGCCTGCTATACTGTGTGGGCAATGATAGATCTGTTCACGAATATGAAGGAGAGACTGACTCTGATGAGAGTTCGCGAGGTTCCGAGAACCCTCGTTTCGCCCGTGTTTAGCGGACAAGGGAGGAGTCTGCCCGTTTTCCGGTGAGTCAGTAGCAGTTTGAGACGTTTCAAGGCCGTGGGCGCTCCTTATTGGTGCGGCTCGCGGTTTTTTGTTGCCTGTTTCAGGGTACGTGATACGTGACTGTGCATGACGCATGACCGCCGTCGGTCGTCTGTCGTCGGTCGTCAATTCAGAGGTATTTATGTCCATTCCAATTAGACAATATGTGGCGCTGCTGGCCCAATACTTGAAGCCGCAGTCGCTGCGCGTAGTTTTACTTGCGGTGCTACTGCTGACAGGGCTGGCGTTGCAGTTGGTCAATCCCCTCATCGTCCAGCACTTCATCGACGCGGCAGGCGCGGGCGCTGCTCTCGAACAACTGCTGTGGGCGGCGGGGGCTTTCCTGGGCATCGCTCTACTGACCCAGATCCTGTCGGTGGCCGCTACTTACGTCGGCGAAACCGTCGGCTGGACCGCCACCAATGGCCTGCGGGTAAACCTTGCCCTGCACTGCCTGAAACTCGATATGCCATTCCACAAAACGCATACCCCCGGCGAGATGATCGAGCGTATTGACGGTGACGTGACCGCCCTGTCGCGCTTCTTCTCCCAGTTCGTGATAACAGTGCTGGGCAACATCCTGCTCATGGTAGGCGTGGTCGGCGTACTGCTCTTTCAAGACTGGCGGCTAGCCGTCGCGGCGGGCGCGTTCCTGCTGGTGACTGCAGTCGTGCTGAACGGTATTCGTAACTTCGCGGTGGGAGTCATGGCCGGCGAGCGGCAGGCCAGTGCCGAGCTATTCGGCTTCATCGAGGAGAGGCTGGCCGGTCTACCCGACATCCGGGCCAACGGCGCGGGCGCTCACACATTGCGCGGCCTATCGGCGGCTGCCACCGAACTATACCGTAAGGGGCGCCGGGCCTGGCGCAGTGAGGGCCAGATGTGGGGCATCATGATCTCGCTGTTCGGCTTCGGCATCCTGGTGATGCTTGGCACAGGCGTGGCTTTGTTCCAGGCGGGCGCGCTCACCCTCGGCACGATGTATCTGTTGTACCAGTATCTACAGATGTTGAGGGACCCGCTTGACCAGATAACGCAGGAGCTACGAGAACTGCAGAAGGCGGGGGCGGGCGTTGGGAGGGTGCAAACCCTGTTCGACACCCCCGTAGAGATCAAGGACGGGCCGGGCGCTCACTTCCCGGAGGGCGCGCTTTCCGTGGCCTTCGACGGCGTGTCGTTCGGCTACGGTGATGAGGAGATGGTACTGCGCGACATCGACTTCGAGCTTGCGCCGGGACGGGTGCTCGGCCTGCTGGGGAGAACCGGCAGTGGCAAGACAACCATCACGCGACTACTTTTTCGGCTGTACGACCCGTCAAAGGGCGTCATCCGGTTGGGTGGTAAAGACATCAAGTTGGCCCAACTGGACGACCTGCGCGGGCATATCGGCATGGTAACGCAGGACGTACAGATGTTCGCCGCTACCGTGCGCGATAACCTCACACTTTTCGACCATGATGTTCCCGACGAGCGCATACTGCAAGTGCTGCGCGACCTGGGAATGTATAGTTGGTATTCCGGCCTGCCCGATGGGCTGGATACCGAACTGGGCGTCAACAAATCTGGCCTGTCGGCCGGGCAGGCGCAACTGCTTGCCTTCGCCCGTGTCTTCCTGAAAGACCCCGGCCTGGTGATCCTGGACGAAGCCTCCTCGCGCCTTGACCCCGCCACCGAGGGTCTTATCGAGCGCGCGGTGGACAGGCTATTGAAAGGTAGGACAGCGATCATTATCGCGCACAGGCTGAACACAGTAAGCCGCGCTGACGAGATCCTGATCCTCGAAGATGGCGTAATAGTAGAGCACGGCGATCGCTCCCTGCTCGTAGCCGACCCCCACTCGCGCTTCGCCCGACTTCTGCAGGTTGGGCTGGAAGAGGCGTTGGTGTAGAGGAGTATAGGAATGAATAACACCACAACAAGCGCAATCCTGGAGAGCCTGGAGCGCGGGCTGGGAGATACGGACCGAGACGACGAGCCGCAACCCGTTCCGCGCTCACAGGGTGATATGTCAGCGGGGCGGGCCATCTGGCTTATCGCCCGTTACCGGCCCGGGCTTTACCTGTTCAACTTCTTCATATGGGCCTTGTTTTACGCGGTGCCCCTGCTTGGGGGCGTGCTGATTGGAGCTCTGTTCGACACCCTCTCTAACAAGGAGGGCGCGGGCTGGAACGCTTGGACGCTGGTCGCTCTGCTGGTGTCGGCCCAGGTGGCGCGCGCCTTCGTGCTCTACCTCGGCCTGCACTGGCTGTCCGACCTGTGGTTGACCTGGGGTGCGCTTTTCATGCGTAATATGTTCGGCTGGCTCGTGGGGGGTCCTGGCGCGCGCAAGCTGCCGGGGTCGTCAGGCGAGGCGGTCAGCACCTTCCGCGACGACGTCGAGTCGGCTATCGAGTTCCTCGACGGCTGGCTCGATATGGTGGGCGAGGTTACATACGCTGTCGTTGCGATGGTCATAATGCTCAGCATCAATGCCGCTATCACGATGGTGGCTGTGTTGCCGCTGGTGCTTGTGGTCCTGGCGACCAACATGCTGTCGAGCAAGCTGAAGCACTACCGCAGGCTCACTCGCGCCGCCACCTCCAAGGTAGCGGGCTTCCTGGGCGAGCTATTCGGCGGAGTACAGGCGGTCAAGGTGGCAGCAGCCGAACGACACACCATCGCCCATTTCAGCAAGCTCAACGACGAGAGGCGGCGCGTGGCGCTGATCGACAGCCTGCTGACCCGCTTGCTCGAGTCGTTCAACATGAATACCGCGAACATGGCGACGGGTCTAATTCTGCTGTTGGCTGCCGACGGGATCAGGAATGGTTCGTTCAGCGTGGGCACCTTCGCCCTGTTCGTGACTTACGTTGGCGGCGTGGCCTCGGCACCTCAGTGGGTCGGGCGGCAACTGGCACGGTACAAGCAGATCACAGTATCCATAGGCCGGATGCAGGCGATGGTAGAAGGCGCGCCCCGCAATACGCTCGTGGCACACGAGAAATTGTATCTTCACGGCGACCTGCCCAGCGTGCCATACTATCCCAAGACCGAGCACGACTTGCTCAACGAACTGGAAGTATCCAGGCTGACTTACCATTACCCCGGCAGCCAGCGCGGGATCACAGACGTGAGTTTTGCCCTGGAGCGCGGGTCGTTCACGGTTGTGACAGGTAGGATCGGGTCGGGCAAGAGCACGCTATTAGGTGTGTTGTTGGGCCTCCTGCCCACTGATAGCGGAGTAGTGAAGTGGAATGGGGTCGCGGTAGCAGACCCGGCGCTGTGGTTCGTGCCTCCTCGTTCCGCCTACACGCCCCAGGTGCCTCGTCTGTTTAGTGAAAGTCTGCGGGGCAACATACTAATGGGCCTACCCGAGTCGGTGGCGGGCGACGGCAGGGGCGAAGGTAGCCTGGCGCGCGCCCTGGACCTCGCCGTGCTCGAAGCCGACGTGCTGAGCATGGACGATGGGCTGGAAACCCTAGTGGGGCCGAAGGGGGTCAGGCTGTCGGGTGGGCAGATACAGAGGGCGGCGGCGGCACGAATGTTCGTGCGTGAGCCGGAACTGCTGGTCTTCGACGACCTATCGAGCGCGCTCGACGTCGAGACCGAGAAGCTACTGTGGGACAGGCTTTTCTCCTCTGAGGACGCCGAGCGCGAGGTTGGCGAACCGCCCCAGAAGGTGACCTGTCTGGTGGTATCTCACAGGCGTGCCGCGATGCAGCGGGCCGATAATATCATCGTACTGAAAGATGGCCGCATCGAAGCGCAGGGTACGCTGGATGACCTGCTCGCCACCTCCGACGAAATGCGCAGGCTCTGGTCGGGAGATGCAGAGTGATGTGGTATGCGTCATGTCTTTGCTCTGTCATTCTTCGTCCCTGAAGGAAGCCCTTCTGCGTTCAGCATGACAGCGTCAAGTGGATACTGTGTACCCCACCATCACCCGGCGACTAAAGTCGCGGGCTAAATAATACGAAGTCCGCCTTCGCGGACTACTTTGCCATAAATCGTCCTTGAGCATGCATCCTTCTGGGCGCTATAGTTCGCGAAGGCGGACTTCGTAAAGAGTAGCCCACGACTTTAGTCGCGGGCGATGTTCGTGGCGTAGCCCTCCCACATCGGCTATAAACGCATACCTACGCTCCACGTGTTGACGCGGATGCCGCATTGTGGTAGCTTTAGTGTGCTTTTGTTACCTGGGCCTTATCCATGAGGGAGACTTCCATGCGTGCTACATATCGTTTTCCGGCTGTACTGGGGTTGTTGCTTTTGGGCTGTGTGTTTGCCCTGCTATTGTCCGTGTCCGGCGGGTCGGCCTCAGGGCGAGCTACGTCCGTAGACGCGCCACTCGCGGTGCCGACGTGCGGGCCTATATGGATTGCTGACACAACGCCCAACGTGGGCACCGGTGACAATGCTCTGGCAGGGGTGGCGGTCCTGGCACCCGATGATGTGTGGGCCGTCGGCTTCTACACCGACACAGACGGCATCGGCAACGCCCTGATCGAGCACTACACGGGATCAAGTTGGGTTGTTGTGAGCGGACCTCAGCCCGGTACGGGTGGGAGCTATCTGGAAGCAGTGAGCGCGCTTTCCGCAGGCGACATATGGGCTGTGGGCTTCTATCGCGAGACACCGGGAAGCGCGCCCCTGACGCTGGCCCTGCACTACGACGGTACTAGTTGGACGCAGGCCACCACGGCTAGCCCTGGCTCTGCCGAGAACTACCTGTACGGTGTTGATATGGTGTCGGCCAGCGACGGCTGGGCCGTGGGCTACACCGCTGATACCGCCAATCTCTACCAGACGCTGACTCTGCGTTGGAACGGCACGCAATGGGTCCAGGTGGCCAGTCCCACGCCCTTCCTGAGCGTAGCCGGTTTGCGGGGCGTGACGGTGTCGGGCACCGATGTGTGGGCCGTGGGGGTGCAGGCGGACATATCCCTCACCCTGAGATCCTACATCATTCATTGGAACGGCTCCTCGTGGAGCGCGCAGACCACACCAACCACCGCAGGCTGTGTGTTGACTGCGGTGAGCGCTCTCGGCACCAATCTATGGGCGGTAGGCGGCTGCCAGACTTCAACCTACCAGACTCTGATACTCCAATGGAATGGTGCATCATGGGCGCCTGTGGCCTCGCCCAACCCTGGCACGGGCGACAATCTACTCGGCGGCGTGGTGTGGGTTACTGCGAACGATGCATATGCCGTGGGTGGATACAATGACACCGGCGGCAGCGTGCAATCGCTGGCTTTGTATTGGGACGGCACCTCGTGGGAGCAGGCACACTCCGATAACCCAGGCACGTCGGGCAACGAGCTGCTTGCGGTGGCTCAGGATCCTGTGTGGCTAAACAATTCGTGGGCGGTTGGTAGCCAGAGCAGTGGCGGGGCAAATGAAACGCTGGCCGAGCATACCGTGATCATACCGTGCGAGCCTACTATAACACCCACCGATACGCCGACAAATACGCCTACAACGATCCCAACAAACACCCCGGTCAACACCGGTACAGCCACCACAATCCCCAGCGCGACAGGCACGGCCGTAAGCACCACAACGGGCACACCGGGCCAGCCGAGCGCCACCCCGACAGTCTGCGACTTGCAGTTTGAGGACGTGCCGGCTGGCAACACGTTCTATCCGTTCGTGCGCTGCCTGGCTTGCAGGGGCATCATTAACGGCTATCCCTGCGGCGGCGTGGGCGAACCATGCGACCCCGCCAACAATCCCTACTTTCGCCCCAACAATAACGTGACGCGAGGCCAGATTGCCAAGATCGTGTCCAACTCGGTGGGCTTCGTTGAGCCAGTAAGCGGTCAAACGTTTGAGGATGTGCCCCCTGGCAGCACCTTCTACGACTTCATCGAGAGGCTTGCCAGCAGGCAGATCATGTCGGGATATACATGTGGTGGCGTGGGCGAACCCTGCGGCCCGGAAAACCGGCCCTATTTCAGGCCGAACAGCAATGCTTCAAGGGGCCAGCTTGCCAAGATCGTATCGAATGCAGCAGGCTTCCAGGAGCCAGTAAGCGGTCAAACGTTTGAGGATGTGGCACCAGGCAGTACCTTCTACGACTTCATCGAGAGATTGGTGTCGAGGTCGGTCATGAGTGGTTACCCATGCGGGGGTGTAGGCGAACCCTGTGGCCCGGAAAACCGGCCCTACTTCAGGCCTGGCAACCTGGTCACTCGCGGCCAAACCTCCAAGATCGTGGGCAACACGTTCTTCCCAGAGTGCGCGGGGGAGCAGTAGCCGGGGCGTCGTGCGTCATACGTCATACATCACGCGTTCTTGCAGGGGCGTCGATTTTTCGTCACGACACAAAAGTGGTGCCAGGAAAGTTGTGTGGTGAGCCGATACATGATGCCTTGTCATTCTGAGCGCAACGAAGAATCAGTTGGGCGGCCTTTGGGTTCGCAATGGCGCGTCGCGTTTGACCTCAGACGGACAGCCAATGAGGTTGATTCTTCGCTGCGCTCAGAATGATAAGCCGTAGAGAGACGGCTGACGCCCCACATCCTCGTAACCCATACGCCTCTAAGGCTGGCCTTGCCTTCAATCGGCAATTACCGTATGCCGCATGCCGTATGCCGTATGCCGTATGCCGCATGCCGCATGCCGCATGACTTACGACGTACGGTCCACGGCTCGCAGGAAGTCCAGCACGCCTGCTACTGCTATCTCTTTGTGGGTGGCGATGGCCAGGTGGCCCGCACCTTCTATGCTGAGGAGGCGAGCGCCTGGCACATTGTCCACCAGGAATTGCGAGTGCGAAATAGGCACCGTGCCGTCGGCTGTGCCGTGGACGGCGAGGGTCGGCACCGCTATTTGCTCCACCGGATAGCGAGGGATGACTGGGAAACCTTCCATGTCGAGCGCGAAGCCTGCGCGTCGCCCCTCTAGCGGGTGAGGGAAGTAGACCGCCTTCAGTACGGCCAGTTTTTCGGGCTGGCCCGCAAAGCGCTCAAGCACTTCGGGGGTCGCGCCGTAGAAGCTCAAAATCCTGTCCTCGGCGAACTTCCTGATGAGCCACAGGCCCAGGTCATTGTTGACTATTGGCAAAAGAATACGCTCGGTGCGGGTAAAGTTGGTGATGATAGGGCGTGTTACCCCCGCGATTGACACCAGTGCCCAACACCTGTCGGG
Organism: Chloroflexia bacterium; assembly: GCA_035474135.1. Classification (GTDB taxonomy): domain Bacteria; phylum Chloroflexota; class Chloroflexia; order QHBQ01; family JADMIH01; genus JADMIH01. The sequence goes on from DATINP010000222.1 coordinate 11,454, forward strand.
GTGGCGCAGGGCGAACTGGATTGCCGACGGCCCTCCTCCTGATATGCCGACCATAGCTACCTTATCTACCCCCAGCGTATCGAGCAGGGCCGCATACGAGTCGACCTGAGCTTCGTGCGTGCGCATGGCGGGATCGCGCGGGATAGGAGTGCGCATGTAGCCCCAACGCGACACCGAGATTATACGAAATGGGCGTTGCGGGGGATCTGCCAGGTGGGTGACGAGCATCCCCTGGTCCCAGCCGCCGAGTATGCCGTGCGTGATCAGGATGGGCGGTCCGCTGCCCTCTTCAGCATACTCGATGTCGCCATAGGGCGTTTGCACCACGCGGCTTCGTGCGTCCAGAGCGGCTTCGAGCGAGCGCAGCCACAAAGTATACGTGGCCCAGCCTGCGGCGACTGCTACCCCGGCAGCTATCGGGAGGATGGAGGATAGGGATAGGTGATTGGGCATGAGTAGTAAGTTATACGTTGTAAGGTGGTCAGAGAACTTGCTCGTCCTCGACGCGCCAGGCAGGGTCTACGATACAAAGGAACACCAGTGGGATAACCCCGGTGTTGAGCACGAACTGAGGCGCACCAGGCGGCACATAGATCGTGTCGCCTGCCACGACGGGTCCTTCTTCTCCAGCGATGTGCATGACCCCTTCGCCCGACAGTATGTAGTATACCTCAGACGAGAGGAGCAGGTGCAGTTGCGACGACTCGCCCGGCTCGACCGATGCGTGCGCGATGCTGTACCGTATACCGGGCGCGATACCTGGATCGATGATCTCTCGCAGGTGCGTGCCATCGCCCGCGATAAACGCCGCCCGGCTGTGCAGGGGGATTGTGTGCATCTGTTCCTTTCCGTGGGGGTGAGGTGTTAGGTGTTAGTGAGGGCGTGATACGCCGTCGGTCATCCTACTAGCACCTAGCACCTAACACCTCACCCCTCGCCCCGTCCCTCACGGCTGCAAAACCGCCGCTGACTGGCCCTCGACTGTGATCCGAACTTCCTTGACGGCAGGAAACTGCTGGAGGGTAGAGGTGATCTGGCGGAAAATGCCGTCCACGCGGGCCGAGCCGCCGCCGTAGGCGTTGATCTCATCCGAGAAGTCGGCTGTAGCTACCCCATTATCAATGACCAACGAGCGCAAGGTCACGCGTGGCCCCCATGTCGGATTGTCCGCCCGGCGACTTAGCACCTCCTCAGGCGTGGGGATGGCCGTGGTGAAGCCCGCCAGCGATATGGGGTCTATGCCCCAGATCAGTTCTTGCAGGGCTGCCGAGCCAACGGCCTGCGTTCTCGGTATAGAACGTGTGGTGGCGTGCAATTCGCCCTGGTCGTCCAGGAAGTAGAGTTGCACCTGCTGGGTGTCAGGGCTGTCGAAGTGCAGAACCGTCACGTCTTGCCTGGCTATTACATCGCCCGCCATATGTGCGAGTGTCAGCGTTGCCTGCGGAGTGGTGGGGCGGGGCGGTTCGCTTTCGACGAGCCAGTTGATGCTGTCCACCACGATGGCATCACCGTCATCGCGCAACAAAGGCAGCGTATTGGTGAACACGGTGCCATCGTCCCAGCGCAGTTCAGCCGTGATCTCGGTTTCCGTATCGGCGGTGGGCCGAAAGCGGGCCAGGATATGGAGAGGCAGGGTCACCACTGCATTGGCGGCGGGAATCTGGATAGCCGCGTCCGTCTCCACCTGCGAGTTGTCGGCGAGCGTTGTAGCCGCGTCGGTCCCGATGTTGCCGCGCTCTACCTGGAAGTCAGCGGGATTCTGCGGATCGTAGGAGAGCACCGCGCGCTCGAACGCTTGAATGGTGATGTCGCGCGAGTTGCCGTTCTTCACCACGCTTGTGTTGAGCACGCCCGTCAGCGGCAGGCCGACGTCGTGTAGCCAGCCGCCGGGAAAGAGGTCGGTGCGGTTGACATAATCCCAGAATACAGCCGGGACGATATAGCCCGGGGCGCTCGCCAGGCCGGGGTCATACGGGATAAATGTGCCGCCGTTGGCCCCGGCCGTGCCCTGCACGAAGTCTGCTGGGGCTGCCTGGCGAAGCGCGGGGTCGTGCGCCGCGCTAATATCGCCGTATGTAAGGTCGGTGGAACTCACCGAGAGGCCCGTACCTGCCTCCATAAGCTCAGAAGTGAGCAAGCCGTAGGAGAAGGCCCAGTCGGGATTGGCGCTTTCGCCCCTGTGGTCCTCGATGCGCCCCTTTTCGAAGTACTGCGCGGGGTATGAGTAGGCATAGAGCGAGTCGGTCACCGGGTTGCCCAGCACGCGCAATCCCTGGTGCAAATCGTAGTAGCTCTGGAAGCGCGGGGCGATTGACTGGGCCGAGTCGTAGATCGTAGATCGTAGATCATAGGTCATGGGATGCAGGTTCTGGGGTAGGGTCCGTGGGGTCAGCACGGTGAGCAATGGGAACAGGGCCGCCAGGATTGTGACGGTAGCTTTCTGGGTCATAATTCTCCTTCACGAACATCGAAACTAACTAATTGTTGCTAAGCAGGACCTAACGATGAAGGCACAGCATCTCGTATCCTGCTCAAATTTGGGCCTTGTAGGACTGTTTCCCATGAGTATAGCATAGGGCGCAAGGGGGCGACTGTCGGTTCTGATACTCAGGCTCACTGCCGCTAGTTGGCACGGAAATTGCCATATTAGGTTGGGCCTGTATAAAGTTTATATCGCGAATATAACTCCTTAGCGTCGCACTAGACCACTTAGTACTAGGAAAATCAGGCATGAAAGTTTTGATTGCCGACGACGATCGTGACATAGCCGAAGTCGTCGAGATAAATGCCCAACTACTTTGGCCCATGTGCCAGGTGGTAATAACTGCCGATGGTGCACAGGTATTAGAGCTTTTTTCGACAGAACAGCCTGACCTGGTAATTCTCGATATTGGGCTACCACCCCCTGACGGTCAGGAGCTTTGCAGACTCATACGCCAGATGTCCGACGTGCCGATTATGATGTTGAGCGCCAGGGAAGGCACTGTAGACAAGGTCCGTGCGTTTGACTCGGGCGCTGACGACTACGTTACTAAGCCGTTTGATCACTTCGAGCTCCAGGCACGTTTACGTGCGATTGTTCGAAGGCATACTACTGTGCCATCAGCGACTAACCCGCAAAACGACTCTGCTCACAGCGATGACGTTCCAGGGCAAACGTTATGCGTCGGCGACTTGACCTTGAATATCGATGCTCACCAGCTACTTGTCGAAGGCAACCAGGTCCAGCTAACCTCGACCGAGTGTCGTTTCCTCGCCGAACTTATGAGGCACCCTGGGCGCCTCATGCCTTATCGCCTGTTATTAGAGCGAGTCTGGGGGTCCGAGTACAAGACGGAGGATAAGTATCTGAAGGTTTTCATCTGGCGTCTGCGACGAAAGTTGGGCGGCGGTACACGCCAGCGTCATTACATCCAGAACGAGTGGGGAATTGGCTATAAGTTCATGGTCGGCACCTGAGAGATGAGCGCGAAGCACGGTAGTCGAGTTGGAACTCGCTCGGCGTACCACAGCCGTTTATTATTGTTTACCGCTCTTAATCGATATATTCACTCCTACTAACCCGCTCTTATACTATCGCCTGCTAGTATAAGAGCGGAAACATGCTCCGCCCGTCGCTATTGCGCGTTTTGTCAGGAACCGAACACGACCTGCTGTCGCATGCGGTGCCAGTCGAGAATTGAGCACGGCTTGCGCTGAGTGTGTGACCGATAACACATCATCCCTAAGCCTAATACAACGGAGTTAGGGTCTGAAAGGAGAAAACAAAGATGTTCGAGAAAATGCTTAGAAACGATCAAGGTGGAAACCAGGGTGGAAGCGGTGGCGGCAGCCGTGGTCGTGGAAACCAGGGTGGCGGAAACCAGGGTGGCGGAAACCAGGGCGGAGGTTCAAATGACTCCGAACGTGGTTTTGCCGCTATGGATCCCGAGGAACAGCGCCGGATTGCCCAGAAGGGCGGCGAGGCCGTAAGTGAAGACCGCGAGCATATGGCAGAGATAGGCCGCAAGGGCGGTGAGGCCTCCCACGGTGGTGGAAACCAGGGCGGAAGCGGCGGAAGCCAAGGTGGCGGAAACCAGGGTGGAAACCGGGGTGGTGGCCATCAGGGTGGCGGAAACCAGGGCGGTGGAAACCAGGGCGGTGGAAACCAGGGCGGCGGAGGCGGCGGCAGAGGGTAAACCTTACCACCGTACCACCTGAGTTGTGTGAGTGCAGCTTCATGTCATGTTCTCACATAACTTGACCGGAGAAAAGAGGATTGCCTGGGGAGTGGTCCGTAGACCACGAGCGACATTTAGTACCCGCGGCTCAAAAACAACCCGGCATATATCCTTCACCTCCGTTCCAGTAAAGCCCCCGGCCCCTAGCAGCCAGGGGCTTTACCGGTCCCTCCCGACAGTATTACTTGGCTATCAGTACGCCCTTCCATGCAGCCTGCCCCGTATTACCGGGCCTCAGCTTACCTGCATCATGGGCTTGCATGATAGCTTTGTAGGCATCCCAGCGCGACGCGTTGAAAGACTGCCAGTCTTGCCACTGGGTGTCACTTTTCATATCGTACATGCGCCCAATCAGGTCTACCGCGAGCAGACGGTGCACCTCGCCTGTGGTCGTATCGAGGCCCGAGACCAACGCGGGCACCGCATCGTCCGAGAGCAGATAGAGATACCTTACCGAAAGCTCGTCGTTGCGTCGCAGGTTATAGGCCGCTACGTCGGCATCCGGGTTGAGCAAGTTGACGGTCACTAGGAAAGCGATGGCCGCGACGAACGCTCCAATAGCGAAGCGGTCACGCCTGAACCAGGTGGTGAGCAGGAGCCATGCGAATAGCGCGCCGAGGCACACGATGAACGTGCGCACATAGAGGCGTGTCGGAGTGTTGATGTAGAACGCGATGTTCTCCCATACTACCATGCGCATGAAGGCTGACACGAGCAGCACCATCGCCAGCGCGATCATCGCGGTATTGAGCAGGTTCAGGTTGCGCTGTTGGTTCTCAGTTGCGCGGCGCATGGCCCGGCGCAGGCCAATTATCAGCGCCATTGTGAGGAGCGCTACCACCAGTAGTTCGCCGAAGCCCCGTCGCACATACTCGCGGTATTCCTCGAAGCCCATCGTGCGGGCGGCCTCACCGCTGAATAGCACGGTAAACTGTACCCAGGCGAACACCGAGAATAGGCCGTTCACCAGCACCAGCACGAGCGCGCCTTCGACGTAGGATATGCCTCGCTTGACCAGGGGCACCGTGGCGGGACCGCTCGCTGCCTGGACGGCGGATCTGGAGGGCTGGCGGCGCAGAGTATGCAGCAATAAGCCCGCGACACCCCACGATGAGAGAAGGATGATCACTATGCGCAGGAAAGTTTCGGGCGCGCCTGTCATGAAGTGAAGCTGGAATAGGTCGCCCACCATGCCCTGGAATATGCTGTCGGCTGAGGAGAGGAGCAGGGTGAAAAGGGCAAGGATGGGCAGTGCTATCAATACGCCGCGAATCACCTCGGCTGCACGCTTGTTGTGGTTGGGGTTGGTCGCCAATTGCTTCACAGCCCTGGTCGCCATAGGTGTAGGCCGCCGTATAGCCACTACCAGCATACGTGCTGCTGTAAGCGGATACCCCATAAGACCCAGGCTCTCCACGCGATTCTCGGTGAAGAAGTAGATAAAGAGCAGAAGCAGGAAGCCTGTGGCGGCAATGTTCGACAGGGTTAGCTCTGTGTTGGCGCGTATCGCCACCATCCCAGCGAAGTAGAAGAGGGGCAGCGCAAGCCATACGTTACGCCACACCACCCGTATGCGCTCCATACGCGCCATGACCACTAGCGCGCCCACGATCAGGGCCACGAACACAAGCACACCGATGCCCGTATTCTTGCGGTAGAACAGGATGTCAACACACCCGCCCAGGCCGAGGGCGACCAACAGTACCCTGTTGAGCAGCCGGCCTTCCGCGCGGGAATCAACCGCCACTTTGCTTTCACGCACCCGCAAACGGCGCCCCAGTAAGGTAGTATTCTTGCCGAGCGATTCTCCAACAGCCATAGTACTCCTCCTTGAGTATGTTGCCGTAGTTTATAACGTACCAATGCGCGAGTGGTTGTGGCAGGGGGTCATAGATCGTAAACCATCTACGTGATGCGTTATGCCTCACTATCTTAATGACCTGACGGGAACAAAACGAGACAGGTTTTGCGTAGTCCAAACGGGCTAAAATAGAAATGAGACAACGCAGGGATAAGACACGCTGCCTGCGACCCACGACTCGCCAGGCTCGCCCTCCTTGCCTGCTCTGTCGTGTCTACTATATAATAGTAAAGCCAACCAAGCTAGCACTTGAGTGTGCACTCCGGTTGGATGGTTTTGGACTTAGTAAGGAGCAGGGTGTGATTCGAATTTCTCTCTAATACGCGGAATATTTGACTGTTACGGGTGCGGGAGCCTGGTGTGCAGCTATTGTGGTTGCACGCGTGGGCGGTCTGCATAGAGAGAGATTACGATGCTTCAAGTCCAGAATCTGTACAAGAGCTACGGCATGGCGACCGTGCTCCATGGCACTAATTTTATTGTAAATGATGGGGAACACGTGGGGCTGATAGGTCCCAATGGCTCCGGCAAGACCACCCTTTTACGCATCATCACCGCGCGCGAAGAGCCCGACGCGGGCGATGTCGTGTTGCAGCCGCGCGAGATACGCGTGGGCTACCTGGCACAATCCTTCGAGCAGGCGTCCGACCTGACGGTGGGCGAGGCATTAGCCCAGGCTCAACTTCCCGTGGTAGAGGCCGAGCGTGCCATGCAACAAGCCGCCGACGCGCTCTCTAATGCCGAAAATATGGACGAAGCGATGCGCTCCTACGAGGAGGCGAGTGCGCGCTACGAGGCACTTGGGGGCTGGGAACGCGAGCACCGGGTGGGAGCAGTACTTGAAGGCCTGAACTTAGGCGACATATCCCGTGAAACAAAAGTAGGGGTACTGAGCGGCGGGCAGAAGACGAGACTAGGGTTGGCACTGCTGTTGTTGCAAGAACCCGACCTGCTCCTGCTGGACGAGCCGACGAATCACCTCGATGTAGAGGCGTTGGAGTGGTTGGAGAGATTCGTGCAGGGCTACAGGGGGAGTGTGCTGGCGGTGTCACACGACCGCGAGTTCCTCGACCGCACGGTTACGCGGGTGCTCTACCTCGATCCCGAGTTGCACACCGTGAAGAGTTACACAGGTGGGTACAGCGACTTCGAGGCCGAGCGCGAACGCGAACGTGAAGCCCACGCCGAAACATGGCGGCGCCAGCAGGAATATATAGAGCACACACGGCAAGACATCCAGTCCAAGAAGAGCAGCGCCCTCTCCATCGAGCGTTCGACCACGCCGCGCCAGCCGGGCTTGCGGGTGCTGGCGCGCAAGAAGGCCGCCCTTGCCAAATCACGGGAGCGCAAGCTCGACCGGTATATGGAGTCGGACGAGCGTGTGGAGAAGCCGAAATCTCAGTGGCTGCTCAAGCTGGATTTCGGGCCGGTGCCTGCGGGCGGACGCTCTGTCCTGCGGGTCGAGGATGTGGCCTTCGCATATCCAGCCGAGGGTGTTTCTTCTCCCTCCAGTATGCTGCTGGAAAGCGTCTCTTTCGACGTGCAATATCAGGACCGCGTGGCGCTGGTGGGGCCGAACGGAGACGGCAAAACCACCCTCCTGCGCCTGATCGAGGGGGTGCTGCAACCGGTAAGAGGGCAGATAAAGCTGGGCGCCAACGTACGGTTGGGCGTGCTCTCTCAGGAGGGTGAGACCCTCGACCTGGACAAGACAGTGCTGGATACGGCTCTCGGCGAGAGGTCAATGAATGAGTCTGAGATAAGAGCTTTCCTACACATGTTCCTGTTCGAGGGCGACGAAGTATTTCGGAAGGTGGGCGAGTGTTCACTGGGCGAGCAGACCCGCCTGCAACTGGCTTTGCTGGTGCTGCGGGGGTGCAACCTCTTGCTGTTGGACGAACCGCTGAACCACCTCGATATCGATGGGCGGCGGCACTTCGAGGACGCGCTGGACAAGTACGAGGGAACGGTAATAGCCGTGGCCCACGATAGGGCATTTCTGCGTCGCTATCCTGAGCGCATTATAGAGGTGCGCGACAGCGGGGTGCGTGTGTTCGAGGGCGGTTACGAGGAGTACGTGCAAAAGAGCGTCTAAGCCTCCCCGTGTACTACAATAAGGCAAATCAGCACAGGGTTAGTATGGGGAGGGCCGGTGAGCCGATGAGCACACAGTATGAGCGTTTGGCGGGCCAGAGCCTGGAGCGCGTGGCCGCCTTGAGCGATGGGGTGTTCGCGGTGGCGATGACCTTGCTCGTGCTCGACCTGGACGTGCCCGCTGTGCTGGGCATTCACGACGACGCCGAGCTATGGGCGGAACTGGTGAATATCCTGCCGAGCGCCCTGGCCTACGTTATGAGCTTTCTCACGCTCGGCATTTTCTGGCTGGGTCAGCAGGCACAACTCGATCTTTACAAGCGCAGCGACCGCAATTTCATCTGGCTCAACTTCGGTTTCCTGTTTATGGTGTCGCTGATGCCCTTTTCGACCAAGTTCCTGGCCGCGTTCCACTCCAATGAGTACCACATCGCCCTTATAGTGTACTGGCTCAATATCCTGCTACTTGGGTTGATGCTCTACCTGGGTCGGCACTATATGGCGCGGTCCGGGCTACTCAAGGACGAAGTGACCCCTGCAATGTGGCGTGCCGGCGATCGCCGCATCGTGCAGGCACAGGCATTCTATCTGGTGTGCATCCTGCTCTCGTTTATGAGCACTACTTTCAGCATAGCTGCCTTCATATTGGTGCAGTTAAACTACGCCGTGCTACCCTGGATACGTATTTTGTACAGGGGCATATTTAAGCTGGCGGGACGCCAGCCGAAGGCTGACGTCGAGTAGAGCAATTCCTAACTAAAGCCCACCCCGGATCCGCGCATCCGGCCAGCAAGCTAGAGCAGAGGCCGTCCGGATTGGTGATGCTTGCAGATGTGGCTCGTTTGGGGCGCGCTGTTCTGAGTGGTGCCTGTTGTATTGACGGACCAGTTGACAGTGCTGCCGGTAGCCCGGCTTGCCCCACTATCCGGTTGAGCAGCGACTGCGGCGGTTGCGGAGGCTTGCCATGCTTCGGTCCTGCTTTGTTGGACCATTCTGCCCCCTCCCATGAGGGCTACCAGCACTATTATCAAGAGAACACCATTCGCAAGTTTCTTAGTCATAGAGTGTTCCTTTGCGGGAGGATGTGAGTCGTAGGTCGTAGGTCGTAGGTCATAAGTCGTGCGTGATAGGATTATTGATGCGACCGAAAAGCTGCCGTCTTGCCTCACCTATCAGGTTTAATGTATTACCCATCACGCTATCATTACAACAATTTCAGAATACGCGCAGGCGTTACATCTTGTGATATAATCTGTCCAATGGCTCAATATTTCGCCTGCTGGAGCCACGGCTGAATGGGATTGGGGCGGCAATCCGGCTGTGTTAGCGCGTAAAAACTGCCCGGTTTCCGACTGGTGCTGAGTGGTCACATTATGAATCATGACCCGCCCGTACAACCACGCGTAGATAGGCCTCTGGTCTCGCCTGTGATAGTTGGGAGAGGGTCTTACCTTGATGCGCTCGAATCGGCGTTGGCAGCGGTGGCCGGTGGTAATGGCGGCACAGTGCTGATTTCGGGCGAGGCGGGGGTCGGTAAGTCGCGGCTTTTGGGCGAGGCAGAGTCGCGGGCCGAACGGCGGGGCATGGCGATTGAGCGGGGCAATTGCTGGGAGAACGACCGGGCATTGCCCTATGCGCCCGTGCTTGATCTGCTCCGTTCTCTCCTCTTTGCGCATTCACCCCACGAGCCGGCGGCAGGCTGGCGGCCCTACGCGCCTGAACTGGTCAAGCTACTACCTGAGCTTGCCGGTCTGGTTCCCGGCCTTGAGCCTTCGCCATCCCTTGAACCTGAGCAGGAAAAGAGGCGCCTGTTTGATGCGCTATGTGGTCTACTGGGGGGTTTAGCAGCGGAACAGCCATTGGTGGTGGCGATTGAGGACGTCCACTGGGCCGACGACATTAGCCTCGAGTTCCTCCTTTATGCGGCACGCCAGGCGAAAAAACAGGGCGTGCTTTTTGTTATCACCTACCGGGAGGGTGAGAACATAGCTCGGCTGTCGCGGTGGCTGGCGGCGCTGGATCGCGAGCGGTTGGCTATAGAGATGCACCTGGGGAGGCTGCGCAAGGACGAAGTGGATGTGATGGTCCAGGCCATTTTCGATTTGGGGAGGCCCTCGCGTGGGGTATTCCTGGACGCTCTCTACACATTGACCGAAGGCAATCCCTTTTTCATTGAAGAAACCCTGAAATCGTTGGTGCACTCGGGCGGTATTTACCTGGAAGACGGAGTGTGGGAGCGCAAGCCTGTTGAGGAACTGAGCATACCGCGCAGCGTGCAGGATGCTGTGGCGAGGCGCGTGGAGGGGCTGGACGAAGCCGCGAGGAAGACGTTGGTGCTGGCGGCTGTCATTGGGCGGTGGTTCGACTTCCCCCTCTTACAGGCTTTGACGGGTCGCGATGAGGGCTTACTGTTAGGCGACATAAAGGGGATGATCGCGGCTCAACTGGTGGTAGAGATATCGGAGGATGTTTTTTCTTTCCGCCATGCATTGACACAGAGGGCGATCTATGGCGGGCTACTTGCTCGCGAGCGCAGAAGTATCCACCGGGAGATTGCACGCACAATCGAAACCCTGTACGCTGAGTCGCTCGAGGTTCACCTTAGCGACCTTGCTTATCACACTTATGAGGGTGGATTGTGGGCCGAGGCGTTCGACTATTCGCAGAGAGCAGGCGAGCGTGCCCAGTCGCTCTATGCTCCGCAGTCGGCTATTGAGCTTTACTCGTGGGCGCTCGATGCCGCAGGCAGACTGCATAATGAAGCTCCTGTAGCATCTGCTAACCCTGAATGGAGCGCTGGATTGTGGCTTGCGCGCGGCTCGCAATACGAGATCCTGGGCGAGTTCGATCATGCCAGGGGAGACTATGAGCAGGCGCTGGCGCTGGCGCGCAACGCGGGGGACCTGAGGCACGAGTGGCGAGCTTTGATGCAACTGGGCAAGCTGTGGGCGGGGCGCGATTACAGCCGGTCGGGAGAACATTTCCAGGAGGCGCTGGCATTAGCGCGACGGCTGGGTGAACCCGCGCTCCTGGCATACAGCCTGAACCGCGTGGGGAACTGGGCGCTAAACGTGGAACAAATGGAGGAGCTAGCGGGCCGTCACGAGGAAGCACTGGAGATTTTCAGGCGCTTGCATGACAAGCACGGCGAGATCGAGACGCTTGACCTGCTGGGCATGAGCTCACTGATGCGGGGCGACATGCGTGCTGCGGCGCGCTATTACTGGAGGGTGCTGCCCCTTGTGACCGAAGCGGACGACAAGCGGGCCATAGCCGAAGTAATAGTGACTTTGCCTCTTACCTCTGCTTATACATACCAGACGGATAGCCTGGTCATGGACGACACGGATCAGGGACCGGATGTCGAGCGACCTACGGCGTCGTCCACCGCTCATCCTCAGCCGTCATCTGGGCAGGCGGCGGATTCTCGGCGCGAGATGTGGATCAGGGCGCGAGAGCTGGCGCGTGAGATCGGCCTGCGGTCGGGCGAGGCATTCGCGCTGGCCATGCTTGCCCTCTATTACGGGATGCGGGGCGAGTACGCTGAGGGACTGGAGAGCGCGCGCATGGGCCTGCAAATTGCCGAAGAGATCGGTCACAGCCAGTGGACGAGCGCTTCGCTGGTCGAGATGGGCACGCTCTTATGCGACCTCTATTCTTTTGAGCAGGCGCGTGAGATTTCCGAGCGTGCCGTGCAACTCGCGAGGGAGACAGGGTCGCAACACTGGCTGAGGCTGGCAGCCAGCAACCTGGCCGAATGCTCTATAGGGCAAGGAGAGCTCGACTATGCGCGACAGGTGCTGGACTCTGTGCTAAGTGGCGACTCGCCATTGCAGACCATGGGGCAGCGTCGGGTGGGCGTCGTGCGTGTGCGGCTGGCGTTAGCCGAGGGAGATGCCGAACTGGCACTGGGTCTCATAGAGCGCCTCTTTGCTACGGCTCATGGGTTGGAGGGGCGCAACGACCCAGGATCGGCACTGCCGCGCATTTCAATGTTTCATGCAGAGGCGCTGCTTATGCTGGGCCGTTATACCGAAGCGGAAACTGCCATTGAGGCAGCGCTGCGCGGGGTAGACAGGCATGAAGCCTGGTCGCTACGGTGGCAGTTGGAAGTGCTGAAGGGCAGGCTTTATAGTGCGACAGAGAGGCATGTTGAGGCAGAGCGCGAATATGCCGTAGCGAGAAAGTTGCTGGACGAATTAGCCGCCTCCTTACCAGAGGCTGAACTGCGTATTCGTTTTCTTGAGCGGGCAGGAAAAGCCTTCCCACCGAGTCTGGCCGCTGATCGGGAGGGGAACCCCGCGAGGCGAGACAAAGTGGGACTACCCGGAGGACTAACAGCCCGCGAGTGGGAGGTTGTGAGATTGGTGGCGGCAGGCAAGACCAATCGCGAGATAGCAGAGGCGTTGGTGCTTGGCAGACGCACAATCGAGTCGCACGTAGGGAACGCCCTGTCGAAACTGGGCTTTTCGTCCCGGACGCAGTTGGCAGCTTGGGCAGTAAGCGTTGGGAACGCGAGTACTACGGAGTACCCGGAGAGTACGCAATCAGCCTCCGTATCGTCTTCGGGTGACTTCTCCGTATAGACAGTTGCACGTTATTCCGTATTTTCCGCGATGTTGCTTGAGGGCCTGAAAGGTAAAGTATGCTCAACGGTTGCGCAATCGTGAGATACATAACCTGAATAAGCCGCAAGAACGGCACACACTGGAGGTACGGAAATGGGTATCGCACTTGAAGAAAGAAAAGTTGACAGCGACAAACTGAACGCAGTAATAGGCAAAGTCGTGAATGACTTTGGAGCAACAATCAGCACCGGGTTAGCGGTTATAGGCGATAAGCTAGGGCTATACAAGGCAATGGCCGACGGCGAACCGATCACGCCCGAGGAACTGGCCCAAAAGACGGGCACGAACGTACACTACATTACTCCCTGGCTCGTAAACCAGGCGGCGGGCGGATATATCGAATACGATCCACAGAGCGAGAAGTTCACTCTGCCGCTGGAGAGCGCACTTGCTCTGGCGACCGAAGGCGATAATCCCTACTTCGTAGTGGGGGGTTTCGAGCTTTTTCTGGCTCTATTAAGAGCCGAGTCGCGCATCGAGGAGGCCTTTCGCTCAGGAGCTGGCATGACCTGGGGTGAGCACGACCACGGCCTGTTCGAGGGCACAGAGCGCTTCTTCAAGCCTGGCTACCTGGGCAACCTGGTGGCAAACTGGCTGCCGGCTCTTGACGGTGTGGTGCCCAGGTTACAGGCGGGCGCGAAAGTAGCCGACATCGGTTGCGGACATGGCGCATCTACGATCATAATGGCTCAGGCCTTCCCCAACTCGCAGTTCTGGGGCTTCGACAACCATGGACCGTCCATTGAGGACGCCCGAAAGGAAGCGGCGGAAGCCGGTCTCTCAGATCGTGTGCACTTCGAGGTTGCAGGTGCAACGAACTTCCCTGGAGAGGGATATGACCTGGTGGCCTACTTCGATTGCCTGCACGACATGGGCGACCCTGTGGGCGCGATCAGGCACACGACACAGGCATTGGCACAAAACGGCAGTGTACTGATCGTGGAACCGATGGCCGGCGAGACAATCGAAGGTAACATCAACTCGGTCGGCAGGATATTCTCGGGAGCCTCTGTACTGGTATGCTCGCCCAATGCGATTGCCACAGGCGGTACAGTGCTGGGTACGATAGCCACCGAGAAGGCCCTGGGCGACGTGGTAAGGAAGGGCGGTCTCTCTCGCTTCAGCAGAGTGACCGAAACACCCTTCAACAGAATATTCGAGGCCAAAAAATAGGGAGTCTTAGATCTTAGATCGTAAGCCGTGGGTGTCCTATGACTTACGATCTAAGATCTAAGATCTAAGATCTAAGACTCACCAGAGGAGGTACGAGCGTGGTCGAACAACTTAGACTGATGTGCGTGCTGGCCCACCCTGACGACGAGTCGCTGGGGGTAGGGCCAACGATTGCGCGTTATCGGGCCGAGGGGGTCGAAGTGCACCTGGTAACGGCCACTCGTGGCGAGCGTGGCTGGTTTGGAGCACCGGCGGACAACCCTGGTTTGGAGGCGTTGGGGAGACTGCGCGAGGCCGAGCTGGCAGCGGCGGCACAGGTGCTCGATCTGCAAAGCGTTGCCTTTCTCGACTACGTGGACGGCGACCTGGACCAGGCGAACGTAGCCGAGGCTACAAGCAAGATCGCCCACCACTTGCGGCGAGTAAAGCCCCATGTGGTGATCACGTTCGGGCCAGATGGGGCCTATGGGCACCCCGACCACATAGCGATCTCACAATTTTCCCAGGCGGCAATCGTGCTAGCTGCTTCACCACAGTTCGAGGATCCCCAGGACTATCCCCCTCATGACGTACTCAAGTTCTACTACATGGCAGGTACCGAGCCGGAGAACGGGATGTACGAGGCAATATTCGGCGAGCTTATTATGCCCGTAGACGAGGTGGAGAGGCGCATGGTAGCATGGCCCGAATGGGCGGTCACGACCCGCGTCCCAACAGAAGCCTACTGGCAGACAGCACGTGACGCTATCGCCTGCCACCGCACTCAGTTGCCGGGCTACGCCTCGCTCTTGAACCTTCCGGAAGAACAGTTGCGCAAGCTGTGGCGTGCCCAGGCCTACTACAGGGCGTACAGCCTCGTCAATAGCGGCCGCGCCGTAGAGGACGACCTCTTCGCGGGCATAAGGGTCCCTCTGCCTGTCTAGTGGGTGCATGGGTCTCAGTTGCCACGAGAGTTGGGAGCAGCCTGCAATCTGCTCTACTTTCTAAACTTAATCTATATTGAAACTGATTACGATCACGGAGGGCGAAAATATGGAAGGCACATTAAATGAAACCGGACGACGGGCGCCGATCGAAATGGCTCCTGACGAGTTCCGGGCGCTTGGACATAGGCTGGTGGACACTATAGCCGACTTTATGGGCACTATGCCCAGCGGGAAGGTCGCGACGGGTGAGAGCCCTGCCCAGGTACGCGCGGCCTTGGACTCCTCGAAGGGCCTTCCACAGCAGGGGAGCGAGCCGGGCGGTCTGCTGGACGAGGCGAGCCGGTTCCTGTTCGACCACTCACTGTTCATTGGCCACCCGCGCTTTATGGGCTTTATCACATCGTCGCCCGCACCTATCGGGGCGCTGGCCGACCTGCTAGCTTCGTCGGTGAACCCCAACCTGGGTGGGTGGCCGTTGTCGCCTGCCGCCACCGAGATCGAAGCACAGACCGTGCGCTGGATCGCCGAACTGCTCGGCTACCCAACCGATTGCGGCGGCCTGCTGGTAAGCGGTGGCAATATGGCGAACTTTGTGGGTTTTCTGGCCGCACGTCGTGCCAAAGCGCCGTGGGACGTACGCTCAGCAGGCGCTATCTCTCCGGAAGGCAAGAGGCTCTGCGTCTACACATCGGCAGAGACGCATACCTGGGTGCAAAAGGCGGCGGACCTGTTCGGGTTGGGCACAGACGCCATCCGGTGGATCGCCACCGACAGCAGGCAGCGCATGGAAGTGGGTGCGCTCAGGAAGGCCATCGAAACCGACCGCGCGAAGGGGGAAGTGCCATTCCTGGTGGTCGGCACCGCTGGGTCGGTCAGCACGGGGGCCGTTGATCCGTTGCCCGCGTTATCGGCTGTGTGTAAGGAGTACGGGTTGTGGTTCCATGTAGATGGTGCGTACGGAGGCTTTGCCGCCGCCTTGCCCGAGGAACTCGGCTGCCCGCCCGACCTGAAAGGGTTGAGCCTGGCCGACTCGGTGGCGATTGACCCCCACAAGTGGCTGTATGCGCCTCTCGAAGCGGGGTGCGCCCTGGTGCGTGACCGCGAGGTTCTACGCGATACGTTTAGTTTTCACCCACCCTACTACTATATGCAGGAACACGCTGAGGAGCCTGAGATTAACTACCACGAGTACGGGCCGCAGAACTCACGCGGGTTCCGCGCCTTGAAAGTGTGGCTTGCGCTACAGCAGGTGGGACGCGAGGGCTACGTACGCATGATGGCCGACGACATCGCGCTGGCTCAACGTATGTCCGAATTTGTGCGTGAAGAAGCTGATCTGGAGGCCTTTACGTCTGACCTGAGCATAGCCACCTTCCGCTATGTGCCGCCCGACCTTGACCACGGCACGGACGAGACAGAAGCGTACTTAAACAAGCTGAACGCGGCGCTGGTCGAGAGGATTGGCACGAGCGGTGAGCTATTTATCAGCAACGCGGTAATCGACGGCAAGTTCCTGCTTCGAGCCTGTATCGTCAACTTCCGCACCTCGCTCGCTGACGTGCGCGCCCTACCGGAAATAGTGCTGCGCCTGGGGCGCGAGACCGACCGCGACCTGCGGGGAGCAGGCTTGTAAGAGGAGGATATAAGTGGCGAGGACACAGACTGAGAACAACATACGCCTCTGGCTGGAACACGTGGTGGCCGAGAACAAGCGCGACCTGGACAGGCTGATAGACACGCTCTCAGAGGAGGCGATATACGTCGTCGTGCCGCTAAAGAAGGAGTGGCGCGGCAAGACCGAGATCCGCGAATTCTACAACATGCTGTGGACAGCCCTACCCGACGTGAAACTGGATTTGATGTCGCGAGTGGCCGACGAGCACTACGTGGTGGAGGAGTCGCACGTACACGGCACGCACACCGGGCCTTTGTTCGGTATACCGCCTAGCGGTCACTACATCGAGTTCGACCTGGTGATCTACTTCCCGTTCAAAGACGGTAAGATCATGGGCGAGCGGCTCTATTTGGACGTAAACAGCATCACCCGGCAAGCCCAGGCACAATAATCAATCTTCGAGCGGCTTTTCGACGTTCCAACGGCTGTCTGCCCGGCCGTAAAAGACTTGCGTGGTGTACTCGAAAGCCACATGACCCATTCTTCGATACTTGTCAAAGATCTCCTGGAGCTTGGCCATCATAGGTTCGTACTGGGGGCTGCCCGGCTCGGGCGAATATGACGACGAGAGCAACCTGCCCTTTAGCCCCTCAAAGTCGAACAACTGCCTGTTGTCGAACGTGGCAACGGTGTGGTTCCATTCCTTAAAGAAAGCCGAGTCGGGGTCTAGCTCGGGCCTGTTGTGCCTCACACTTAGATAGTCCTCGCTGTAGGTACGCAAAAGCTGTTCGTAGGCTTTGAGGAAAGGGGTCGTGTCATTATGGCGCGTGTTCCATACCAGCACAAGCCAGCCCTGCGCTTTGAGTATGCGTGCAAACTCGGCCTGCGCCTTCGGGATGTCGAACCAGTGAAAGGCCTGGCCCGCGGTTACAAAGTCCACGCTGTTGGGCGGCAGGGTTGTATTCTCGGCGGTAGCGGGGATGCTAATGAACTTGGTGTAATCGAGCAGTTGGCGCTCGGCCTCAATGCGCATCTCTTTATTCGGCTCGATCCCGTACACGAAGTTGCCGTTGTCGAGCAGGAGCTTGCTGAGAATACCCGTGCCCGACCCCACATCAGCTATGACCGAATGGATGGTGAGGCCGCACTTGCTTTGCAGGAGCGCCAGCACCTCTTGTGGGTACGAGGGACGGTAGCGGGTGTAGTTCTCAACTCGACTTGAGAAGCGTTCGGTTGATGGTTGCTGGATGTGGGACGATTGTGGAGCCTGTGAAGATTGCATAATTATTGCTCACTTTCCTTGTGCTCATGACTAAATATCAGCTATATGTTATCTATTGTAGCACACCTAGGAACAACGAAAAGCGCCTGCATATAAGGGCAGGCGCTGGGAACTTTATCCAACTGAAGAGTGGAGAGTGGATCCTCGAATAACGAAAACTTGTCGGTGTTTATCTTCGACCGCGTCCATTGGGTTAGAATGTTACGCGATCATTTGGTAGGTAACGCCGGCGATACCTTGCGGTAGTGCCAACGGTTGACCTGGGATCGTCCCTTGGGCACGGCGAACCGTGCTTTGGGGAACAAACTCCCTAGAAAGGAGGTGATCCAGCCGCAGCTTCCGCTACGGCTACCTTGTTACGACTTCGTCCCAGTCATCAGCCCCACCTTCGGCC
>DATINP010000223.1:0-5030 GCA_035474135.1 Chloroflexia bacterium
GCAGTCGGGGCCACGCCGACGAACTTTCCGACGACGACCTGGAAGTGATAATAACTGACGAGGCAGCGAACCTGATCAAGCCCGCCGACTGTAGCGAGGTCTTGATCGAGGGCGAGGCTGACACGCGTAAGTTGATATATGACGCCCAATATCTTTCCCTGAGTGGCCTTCAGGATAAGCTACCATCGAGCATGGACCTCGACCACTGGCCATACGAGCGCGCGAAGGTGCTTCTGAGCCGTGACGAACAACTGGGGCGCCTGGTAGCGAGCCTGGGTGCCATGCCTGCAGACTTCAGGACTAAACGCCTGATCCATTCTAGCATAGACGCCTGGATACCACCCTATCGTGCCAACAAGTGCCTCAAGCGCGGGCAGACTGCTTCCGCGGGCCTGCTGGTCACGCGTGGAGCACGTGCGTTGTCGCGCCTCGTGTTCGCGCTTGAATGGAGATGGGTTCCGCTAGATCACTGGCTAGAACCGGAACTCCGTACCCTTCAAGACGAGGCGCACGTTGGCCCGCTGATTATCGACGCGCTCAATACGGGGGATCCGAAGCCGGTACAGGAAGGTCTGGCTGCGCTGGAAGAAGCCCTCGTGGCGGCGGGTGTACCAGGCCCGCAAGAACGCCGCGATCTCTTTATGGAGCTCGTTCACCCATCGCGAGCAAGGGAGCGTGCCATCCATGGACTCCAATAGCAAGACAGATCGAGCGTTCGTTACACCCTGGCCGGGAGACGGCGAACCCGGCGAGTTTGACATCCTGCGCAAATTGCGAGCAGATGGGCTGATTGCCGACGCCTGGTCGAACGCGCCTGGTGATATGTACGGTACTCACACGCACTCCTACCATAAGGTCATCTACTGTGTGAGCGGCTCTATAACGTTCGGGCTGCCGGATACGGGAGAAAGCATTGCTATCGTTCCGGGCGATCGACTGGACGTTCCTGCAGGCGTTCGACACAATGCAAAAGTGGGCGACAAGGGCGTATATTGCCTCGAGGCCCACCTTTAGTTATTTGGCGTTCTCGTACGCTATTTATCGCCCTCTACAATTAGTCCACTCTCACGGTCAAAGATCGTGCGATAACCGACATAGGCGTTGCGACTCATCTTGAGCGTACGCCCGCCGGCGGAGAACCTTTCGTTGCGCTGTACCCCAACCTGAGCGCCAACGTCCAACTTATTCACGTATGATGCCAATGCGGTCGTACGCTTTGCTGGAATTGCCTTGTCTACTGCCATTTGGTTTCTACTCCTTCAGCATGCTCTTACCACTCTTGCACTCGCATATTATACAGGAAGTTTCATGCCAGCGAGTAGAGGTGACGGCTCAATAACCCGTGAGCCTATCGATCATGCCGCGCTCCTTGGCCTGGTTTTCGACCCACTGATAGAAGAAATAGCTGACCACACTACTAACGACCGCGCTGACAGCCATGATACCCAGCAGTTGCCAGTTGTCGATGCCGGCGAGCACCGGGCTGATAGGCACCACTGTCCCCGCGACAGTCCCGTTAGTTCCGTCTGCCACCACGTTGAGCGTTCCACCATTCAGAGCGCGCCTCATACCTTCCAACCAGTAGGTGATCGGCATGCCGAGGCTTATCTCGCGCACCACCGGAGGCAGTATGTCAACCGGAAAGTAAGCGCCACTGAAAAGCAGCAGACAGCCCGCTACCACTTCACCTATGGCGGCGCCGTTACGGGCTCTTACCAGAGCGATTCCAGCCAGTATGAGGCCGAGCGAAACCAGTGTGATCATACCAAGCACAAAGTAAGTCCCAAGCCAGCCCCACTCAATGTTGGCTACATTAATTTCGAGGCCAAGAAACAGAACACCCACTATGAGCAGCACCGCCATCGTCAGCAGTCCCAGGCAGATCTTGGCTACTGCCCGCCCCATGAAGTAGGAAATCTGGCGTGCTGGCGAAGTAAAGATGTACTTGAGCATCTTGTAGTTCTCGCGGTCATCGAGAACTGTCCATGCAAGACCGGACATGGTCTGAATTACAAGCACAAAGAACGCATTGCTGATGTACAGATAGTTAAAGAACTGCGGCTTCTGCCCACCCGCAATAACCTCATACATCAAGACTAGGATGAGAGCTGTTGCCAAGGGCCTCAGGATTGTGAAAATGAAGAAAACGAAGGGGTCGGCCCAGTTACCTTCTACCTGCCAGCCCAGCCGAGCCGCGATGCGAAAAGTACGCGCATTCTCGTGCCAGACGTTATCGTCGGTCGTGCCCGGTGAGTTGGCACCGGGACTAGTGGTTGCGTTTAGCATTTATTCCTCCCTCCAATTACGACCAGCGGAGGCTCAACTTCGCCTCGTCCTTGGCGAGCCATTCCATGCGCTTCAGCATCAGGTATGCTGCGATTACAAAAACCACGCCCAAAACGGCCAGTACGACAAGCTCGATCCAGGGAGCAAACACGCCCACTATCTGGCCCGGAAACAGAAGCTGGCGCATCGCGTCCAGGCCTAGGCTCACAGGTACCGCAGCCGAAACAAAGGTAACGGCCCCCTGCGCCAGACCCGGCACGCTGCTAAGGAGGCGGCTGAGCGGGAAATTCTGGCCGGACAGAAAGAACACGGGCTCCTGGAGGGCCAGAGACACCTGCCAGGCTTCACGCCCCCACATCAGGAATGCCGAGCTCAGGAGCATACCCAGGCCATAGAGAGCGACCATCGTCACGAGGAATACCAGGAGCGCAAATCCCCACTGGCTGGCATCGAACTGCACATTGAAAAGCAGCGAGCCTACCACCGAGATCATACCTGCACGCAGGGTACTCATGTATAGACCGCCTACCCCCATGCCCAACAAGATCGACATAAGCGACGAGGGGGCCATGATGTAGATTTCTAACAGGCCCGCTTGTTTATCCCAGTAGAGTTGCGAACCCATCATCCACAGCACGTTCAGCCAGTAGGTAGCCATCGCCCCACCCAGGACCACGAAACCAACGTAAGCAGGCGGCGCGTTGAGGGCCTTATAGAGGAAGACGAAGGCCGAGGTGTTGATAAGAGGGATCACGATATCGAAGAAAAGCCAGCTAAGCTCGCGATGCGCACCGATCACACGAGGGTAACCGCGTGCTACGGCGGCCCGAAGGAAAAGCTCCATGCCCATACTTTGTCTCATATGTACTGCTCCTTCCGCTTTTAGGCTTCGCCCGTCAGACTTCGCCCGACCAGTTTGATGAACACGTCTTCCAAAGTCGGCTCGCTCTTTTCCAGTGTGAGGATACTGCCGTTATGCGCTGCCAATGTGCTGACGACAGATCCTATTGCGGCCTCTTCCTCCAGGATGAACTTTAGCGTATGGGACGTACCGCTTTCGTCCGGCGTCGCAATCACGCGTACAACACCCGGAGCGCTCTGCAACGCTGCAATGGTTTTGTCGGTGATACCTGCCGCAGTGATGTCGAACGTCGGCTGCTTCTGCAACAGGTGCTTGAGATTGGTCGGCGTATCGCAGGCCAGCACTTTGCCATGGTCGATGATAGCGATCCGATCACAGAGTTCGTCCGCCTCGGCCATGTAATGGGTGGTCAGCAGCAGGGTTCGATCGGGGTTCTCGCTCAGCCATTCGCGGGTGAAGCTGCGAACGATTCGGGCAGCGTGTACATCGAGGCCCAGCGTCGGCTCATCGAGGAACATGACTGTTGGGTCTGTTATGAAGCCGCGACAGAAGTTCATTCGCTGGCGCTGGCCCGTACTCAACGAACTTACCAGGGCGTTACGCTTGTCCTCCAGCTCCACAATTTTCAGCATCTTATCAATCCGCTCGTTTGCGTCGCGCCAGCTAGCCCCATAGAATTGACTGAACATCCAGAGGTTCTCGCGAACGCTGAGGATGCCGTAGCCGCTGGTCTCGCCGCCGCTCACCATGTTGATGCGCCTTCGCACTTCCTGCGCCTGCTTCACCACGTCCAGGCCGTCCACCAGCGCCAGCCCGCTCGAAGGAGAAAGTAAGGTGGTCAGGATCTTTATAAGGGTCGTCTTGCCTGCACCGTTAGGTCCCAGCAGGCCGAAAAGCTCGCCCTGGTAGACCTCGAGGTCCACCCCGTCGAGCGCGATCATGGTTTTCGCCGGAGCGGCATCTCTATTCTTCTTGTCCTTCTTGTCTGCCCTTATCTTGTAAATACGGGTGAGGTTCTCTGCCTTGATGGCAAGCGGCTTGCCGGCATACCTAATCGCAGCGTTAGCATTTGCAATCCGCACAGCTTCTTCCATTGCTTGGTCAACTGTGGGGCCACCTGTGTCTGTGGCAGGGCTATTGTCCAGGTTCACGCTCATGAAACCTCCTAAATTAGCTAAAATGGAGAAGAGGAGCTACGGTTTCGACATGTACTCGGCACTACGGCGAGTTAGTAATGCAACCAGGGGAAAGATAGGAATACGTTCTGTAACGATAACACAGAATAACACGAATATCTAACCTGGTGGATCGGGCTTTGTAAGCACTTTTTGCTAGGTCTCTAGTCGTAGACCTCTAAAACGTGGTATATTTGCGTGGATAGACGTACTGTTCCTGACCGGGAGGCTTTATGGTAGCAATCTACCTCATTATTGTTGCACTTGTGTCGTACGTTATCGGTGCAATTCCCGTTGGTGCGCTCGTTGCAGCGCAGCAGAAGATCGATATTGCGAAGCACGGCAGCGGCAAGACTGGAACTACCAACGTACTACGCACCGTAGGCAGGCGCGCTGCAATTATTGTGCTCGTTGGCGACATGCTTAAAGGGGTGCTTCCGGTGCTTATTGCACGTTTAATCGAGCCACTTTTCATCGCAGGCGAGGGCCGCATCGAGTTATTTGGAGCAGTTACGTCGTGGCTCACGGTCGCTAGCTTGCTCGCAACCGGCGCTGTTGTAATCGGCCACGTATGGTCGATTTTCCTCCGTCTCGTGTATGGCGAATGGCATGGCGGCAGGGGCGTGGCGACGGCCATGGGCGCGATCTTGATTGTAAATCCATGGGTCATTTTGCTGGCGGCACTTGTTGCCCTGCCAACAATTCTG
>DATINP010000224.1:0-7961 GCA_035474135.1 Chloroflexia bacterium
ATGGCTCGGGATTGCCGCATGGGTACCCCGACATTACACCCAAGTTCGCCAATTGCTGGGTATATGTATAGAACGTCGAGCCTGGCAGCACGTCCTCGAAGTCCTGCGGACCGGGTGGGTCCTGGATATCTGCCGCTATCGCCACAATCTTGGATATCTGGCCCCGGGTAGCATTATTGTTGGGGCGGAAGTAGGGAAGATTGTCGGAAGGTACACAAGGCTCGCCAGGCCCGCCGCACGGGTAGCCCGACATAACGTTGCGGCTTGCCAGACGCTCGGTAAAGGTGTAGAAGGTCGAGCCGGGAGGCACGTCCTCGAATGTTTGGCCTGATACGGCCTCATTGAAGCCGGCGGCGTTGGAAACCACCTTTGCTATCTGGCCTCTTGTTATGTTGCTGTTTGGGCGGAAATAGGGGTCATTGTTGCCGTTACAAGGCTCGCCCACTCCCCCGCACGGGTAACCCGAAAGGATGCCCTTACACGCCAGGCAGCGCACGAACGGGTAGAATGTGCTATCGGGCAGCACGTCCTCGAACTGCAGCGTGCACGAGGGAGTTACCGTCACGGTCACTACAGATGTGCTAGTTGCTGTAGACGTTCCAGTAGACACCGGTGTATCTGTGGCGACGGGGGTTTCTGTGGGTACAGGCGTCTCTACTGCCATCGTACCTCGGTCAACGAAGAACTCGCCCAGTTGAGATGTGACTCTTGTGTCCAGCCACCCAGCAATGGCATAATCAGGGCCGTACACCAGGGCTGTCCGCAATCCTAGGTCATTTATACCCTTGTAGTCTTGTAGTTGGTCGGGGTCGCTTGACACGTCGCTGACACGCTGATTCACGCTCCAGGTCGCGCCACCATCGGTGGACTCGCTGTAGGCGAGATCGTAGTTGGCATGGTCGGGGTCATAACGACGGTCGTACCAGGCTACGCCCAATTTGCCACTAGGCGCCACCGTAATCTTGGGCATAAACTGATCAACCGTGTTGCCCACTGCGTCATCATTGACACGAATGGGCGATGTCCAGGTATTACCACCATCTGTGGTTTTGCTGAAGGCTATGTCGCTGGAGTTGCCCAGAGGGCCAAAACAGGAAGTGTATATAGTGTCCCAACGGGAGTCGTTCCAGACTGCGTACACGGTGTTTGAATCGCCGGGCGCGACACCGATAGACGGGTACTGGTTGATGCGGATGAGACCACAGCCACCGCCGGGGCGCGTGATACTGAGGGTAAGTTCATGTCCCTTGAAATCTCGACCACCTATGTAGTGGATGGGCGCACCCGAAATCATCTTGTCGCCTCCCCACGTTACACCGCCGTCCGTACTGCGATTAAGATATAGCTCGGGTAGGGTGGTGGTCAGGACATTGCCGGGGCGTAGTTCAGATGCCACATATATGCTCCCATCAGAAGCTACCTTACTATCAGCCCCAAAGGCGTAGCTATGATCGCCATCCGACACCCGTGCCGGGACGCTCCATGTGTGTCCGCCATCACGCGAGTATGCCCCCCAGATGCCCTGGTAATACGGATCCGTATTATTATAATATTCCCAATACAAGTAAACACTGCCTGCATTCTGCCCTGACAGGCGGCTATCCACAGCCAGGGATGTTCGATAAAACGCCTCTGTCGGGGTATAGACAAAAACAGGCTGGGGCGTGTTCCAGTTCAACCCTGTTGTTGAGGTCATTATGAAAAGGCCCGTTTGTTGCGGCTGATACTGCAGACCCGATGTGGAGTAATAAGCTACCCCGTGTGCGCCATATGCAACATTAACATCAGCATCAGACAACATCCCTTGTACGTCTGAGAAGACGCCCCGCGCCCATGTCTCACCACCATCTGTGCTGTTTGCATACAGGGAGGCACGACCATACTGGGTACTTACATATGCATAAGCGGCAGTAACGTGGTTCGGATCGGTAGGATCAATCGAGAGTACAGGGTCTTTGTGCCGGGTATAGGCAAATGGCACGGCATCCGGGCTGGTGCTCTGGAAGCCGCCGACATCAATGTCTGTGCCCCAGGTAACGGTGGAGTCCTTGCCGTCAGGTGTGGCGGATATGCTTGCGTTCGCTGCTTTGTTCGTGGTCGCACTCAACAACAGAAGTGCAGAGAGGAGCAAGAAGGCTAAAGAGGCAATTAATATAGATGGAGGAGATAGTCTCATTCAGAACGGCCTTTCTTTGGAACACCCAATTATACCATCCTTTTCCAACCAGTATTAAAAAGGAGAGCCTCGTGCTTGGACGAGGCTCTCCTTTTTCGCGCTATATTACTGCCGGTACCGGCTCATTTGAGGAGAGCGGGCATCTGTGGCAACATACCGTGTTGATTAGTTGTTGGTTGTGGAGACAGGAGCTAGATAGATATCCTCGTTGTTGTTACGGGTGTCTGTCCACAGCACGTACACCGAATTGGTGCCTGAAGCCAGGGCGAAGTAATCGCCGATGAGTTGACCCTGTGTGCGGGGATCGTTGTTCGGGTTGGAGGATACTGCTGTTACTCTTGTGTTGGCGCCGAAGGTTGTGCCATTCGCAGAGCGAGCCATGTATACATCGTAGTTCACGCGGCTGGCATCATTGCGAGTATCAAGCCAGGCTACGGTCACTTTGTTGTCACTGCCTACGCTCAAGGCGGGCATCAACTGGTCAGCATTGCCGCTGTCCGAGTTCACTCTAACGGGGGCTGTCCAACCCTGGTCGCTGTTAGCAGTCAGGTGGCTGATGAAGATGTCATTACCGGTCTGGCTGCTGACACCGTCGGGCCATGCTACATACAGAGTACCATTGCTGGCTATACCGGCTGTCGGATAGATGTTTGCCCTGTACTGGACGGGGCGCTGTCGCAGGCCAACTGTGTTGGCTACTGTCGAAAGCTGCATGCGCTGTGTCTGGCCTACTCTGGCCATGCGAATTGCGCTGGCTGTGTTATAGAACACATAGACATTGCCTGCGCTGTCCGATACGGGGGCGGCATTCCTGCCACCATCTTCGATCAGGCTGCTTGCGCTCCAGGACTGCCCACCGTTAGATGAGACAGTGCTGAACAAAGCCTGGCTTTGATAGAAGACATAGAGCTTGCCTGTAGATGTGGCTGCGATAGCCGGCTTGTCAGCAGCGCCTGCGAAAGAGGTAGCCCAGCTTTGCGAGGACCATGTCAGACCGCCGTCGTGCGAAGTAGAAACTGCTACTGCGCCGGGGGCGGGGGTGAGGGCCACGAAGCCGAAGTACACTGTGTTACCAGAACCGAAGGCTACTGTGGGGTCAGCAGCGTCTATACGACCTGCGTTCCTGTCAATATAAGGGTGTGATTCCGCCCAGGTAGCGCCACCGTCGAACGAAACATAAGCTGTAACCTCAAAGCGACCATTGCCCGCCGCCCAGTTGTTAGCCCCGACAACTATGTGGCGAGAATTGGAAGGATTTACGGCTACAAATGGCTCATTCTGAGCTTCCTGTGTTTGGTCCTGGTTTACGCGAATGTTGGCATACGGTACGGAGGCTACAGCTTCCGCGCCGGTTGCAGGTGATGCTTTGAAGTTGGCCGCGAAGGGCATATTAGCACCTGGGACGGTCAGCTCACTTATGTTAGTGGCGACTGTACTCCGCGAACCGTTCACCGCGAAGGCCCCCACTACCGCGATTACTCCCAATATGGCTACCATTGCCATGACAACTACCGGTTTGAACTTGGGCATCCTGCTCTCCTCTCTTAACTTTGAGTAAATAAAAGATGGTTGGTACAACTTCTACAGCATAAGCTACCAGGTGGTAACATACATAGCGCGTTAAAAAGCGGACATACGTACGTGAAGGGCTGCCCCAGCAGTATGCGGTGTGCTTATATTATCACAAATCTCTCACAAATGGAAGTAGTTAAGGGGTTAATATTCTCCCAATTTTAGATATTAATTATCTTTCTCGCATCTGCGAGACCATTGCGGCCATTCTTTACGGCCCAATACAGGCATTTCGGGCCTATTCAGGTATTCCGATCAGCTACCTGAACATCAACGCGCTGCCGTCACTCCATATCTGCGAGTACGTACCGGGTAAAGACTGCACTAGCTCGAACCCGAAACCTCCTGCCCAACCCCACAAACTGAGCGGGCCGGGAGGACTCTCGACCTCGGGGTCGCGACTCTCCAGGGTCGCAAGCAGGGGCTTGTTGTCTGCACCCAGGGGCGCAACCGCCACACCCAACAGGGGCCGTGTCCGGGGCGAACCGTGCCACAAAGGCCTCATCTCTCCATCTCGCCAGCTATTTATATAAATGTGGGGCAAAACGTCCCCACCCTGGTAGTCAACGGACAGGCCGCCGTCCGGAGGGCGCACAGCCGTCAGACTGCGCTTCCACAGCGTGTAAACCAGGTCGGGCCGGCCATCGGCGTTGGCGTCGCCCACAGTGTAGCCCGTAACACGCCAGCCCTCGTCGCTCACCCAGGCTGTATTCCACATACCCTGCGCGTTTTGCACCTGCACCGATAGCGTGCCGCTTTTTAGCTGCACGATAGTGGGCGCACCCGTGCCTAGTTCCTCCGAAGACGAGCGCTCTCCATCACCCGAGCGCAGGTAGGCGATCGCCTGGCCCTTCTGACTATCAGCCCCCCACATCGCCTGCCATTGAAGCGAAGCTGGAGTGCTCGGCAGGGCATTCTGTATCGCCTGAGTGCACGTCACGCTATCACACAGGTTCATCTTGTACCCCGTGTTGACGATGGTCTGCAGAGGCACCAGGCGTGCACTCCGCACACCACTGCTGTCGAGGGTGGCCTCAAGAGCAAAGCCCTGCATCAGTTCGGGCCTGCTCACCTGGTCAAATAAAGCGTTGCCGAGCGAATAGGCCACGGGCACCGATCTCCCATCTGCCTGCAGGACGTCCATCCCCTGCACGACATGAGGGTGCGAACCCACAATCAGGTCTGCGCCCGCCCCGGCTGCGGACTGAGCCATTGCCTTTTGTCCGCTATCGGGTAAAAAAGAATATTCCGTACCACCGTGTAGCATCACAACTACCAGATCTGCCCCGTTGCGCGCCTCCCGCACTTCTCTTGCCATGCGATCGAGGTCGGCTTGCACCCAGGGCCGCACATAGGCCACGCCTTGCGAACCAGGGATGTTCAGCACGTCCGTATACGCCAGAAAGGCTATTCTGAGGCCGTGTACCTCACGTATCACGGGGGTTTGACCACTCGTGCCCCCGTCGAGGCCGAAGGGAGAGATTCCTGCCCTCTTCAGCGCACGCACAGTGTACATAAGGCCCAACCCCCCCGAATCAAGCGCATGGTTGTTTGCCACCGACAGCAGATCGAAACCCGCGCGGGCAAGAGCAGGTGCGCCGCGGGCATCCCCCGTCAGATTGAGCAGGTTGGGCGCAGGGGTCGGCACTGCAATCGCGCCGAGGGGCACAATAGGTCCCTCGAGATTGCCGATAGCAAGGTCGGCCTGTGACAGAAAAGACTTGATGTTTGTAAAGGGCGAGTCGAAATTGCCCCCGCGCAGGCTCGAGCCGACATAGCGCCCCAGCATCAAGTCACCTACAAAGACCAGGTGAGCGTCGCCCACAGGTGCGCCGTCCGTGCCTTGTGGCGGCACAGACACGCCGGCTAGAAGCGCCACAACCGACATACAGGCCGACAAAAGCAGGGCTTTCATAGGGATATTGTACCATGACCTCACATGGGACCTCACGTGAGACCTCTTGCGAGCCCCTTGCGCGCAACCTGTATACATAGTAAAATACGCCTCGCATGAGTAAACATCCCGGCACGTTTCGAGGCGTGCCGGAATCAGGTTTCTCGGCGATTATCAGGCAAACAACAGCGAATCCCCTACCGGCCAATTAGCCTTAGAAAGGCCACACCAATTAATAGCGTTTATTCCTGGCTTGCAGGACACCCACGCGCTTCTTCCTTATCTAAAGAAAGGCGATTTTGCGTTGCCCGAAACTGTTAGTGTGCTTATCAGCAACCCGTACGCACTGCCATATGTCGAGGCTATAGCGGCTGTTGACCCGCGCGTGCGCGCGCTGCCCGTCTATACACCCACCGATTCGCCCAATAGCGACGACTGGCCCAAAGCTGAGGGCGCGGCGCTCGATGCCTTGCTGGCCGAGGCCGAGGTGATCCTGGGCTGGGCTCCGGCAGCCGAGTGGTTGGACAAGATGCCGCACCTCAAGTGGCTGCAACTCTCAAGCGCGGGGGCCGACCGGGTGATCAAGGCAGGGCTGTTCGACAGGAGGCCTGACCTGCTGTTGACCACCGCCAGCGGTGTCCACGAAATCCCCATATCCGAGCATATTCTCGCCGCGATCCTGCACTTCAGCCGAGGCTTCTACAGGGCTGTGCGCAACCAGCCTCTCCACAAGTGGGAGCGCTTCACGGCAGGCGAAGCCGAGGGCCATACTGTATGTTTCATAGGTTACGGCCCCATCGCCAGGCGGGCTTCCGCGTTATGTAAAGCTGTCGGTATGAAGGCTGTGGCCGTACGCGCCTCCCTCCTGGAGCAGCAGCCCGGCTTCGAGGCCATAGACCGCTTCTATCCCTTGAGCGACCTGAACGAAGCTATCGCGATGGCTGATTACGTGGTGGTGGCCGCGCCCCACACGCCCACCAGTGAGCGCATGATCGGGCCTGCGCAGTTCGCCGCCATGAAGCCCACCGCAGTGCTCGTCAACATAAGCCGGGGCGCGCTGGTAGACGAACCGGCGATGACCGACGCCTTGAAAGAGGGCCGGATTGCGGGAGCCGCCCTAGATGTGTTCGTGCAAGAGCCTCTGCCCCCCGCCAGCCCTCTGTGGGACCTACCCAATGTGCTGATCACTCCCCACAACGCAGGCTCCAACCCCAGGTATGACGAGCGCGTGGTGGAGTTATTTTGCGGCAACCTGAGCAGGTATTTGCGCGGGGAAACCCTGAAGAACCTGGTAATCAAAGAAAGAGGATACTAACACAAATGCTCTTTGTGTCCTAGCTTCTATGCGTAGTTATGTCGCGATGGACCTCGAAGCTACGGGTATGAACCCCGACAGAGACGAGGTAATAGAGATTGGGGCCGTCAAGTTCCGCGACGGCAAAGTCGTCGAGCGTTGGGAGAGCTTTGTACGCCCTTCTATCCCCATCCCCTACAAAGTGACCCAGCTAACGGGCATCAAGCATAGTGATGTGGCCCGCGCTCCCCGCATTATGGAGGTAGAGCGCGACTTCCTCAAGTTCGTGGGAGATGCGCCCGTGATCGGGCAATCTGTTGAGCTTGACCTTGCAATGCTGCAAAAGGGTGGGATAAACATACGCAACGTATCATGGGACACCTTCGAGCTTGCAACCCTGCTTGTACCCGAAGCCGCGGTGTATAACCTGCGTGCAATTGCCGAAAAGCTCAAGGTTCGTTTCGACTCGGCACGTGCCCATCGCGCGGTAGCCGATGCCGAACTGACCATGCTGGTGTTTCTCGCGCTGCGCGACCGCATAGAGGACATCCCACTGGAAGTGCTGGCCGAGATAGGCAAGGCCACCGAACGCAGCGAGTGGCCCCTTCGCCACCTGTTCCGCGAGGTAGAGTACGAAAAGTCGCGCACAGTCTTCTCGTCGGGCACGTCCATCCGCTCGCTGTTATCAGCGAAGGGCCTGTCGGATGCCGAATTAGACCTGGGCCTCATGCACCCTCTGGACGGCTACGAACAGGATATAGAACCCGAATGGTCCCCGGAGCCTGAAGACGAAAAGAAGCTCTATAAGGGCAAGTATCCCATCGACCCGGCCGAGATAGAAGCTATTCTGAAGCCCGGCGGACTCATGTCGAAAACCCTCCCTAATTACGAATGGCGGCCCCAGCAGCTTGAAATGTCGCGGGCGGTGGCCGATGCGCTCAACAAAGGGCACCATTTAATAGTAGAGGCAGGCACAGGCACAGGCAAAAGTATCGGCTATCTCTTGCCCGCGATCCTCTTTTCGC
>DATINP010000225.1:0-16194 GCA_035474135.1 Chloroflexia bacterium
GTCTATTTTGAGAGCAGTGCCTACGCGCTGTGCGCCCGCAGCAAATATGGCATCGTTCATCTCTTCGATAACATCTATTATAGCGCGCCGCTCACCTTCAAGTACAGTCCCCATCGGATTGAGTGCGTACTCAACTTCGGGGTGCTGTTTCAGCACACCAAGCGCGACCACGACGTACTTGCTAACGCTGGGAGTTGCGGTGCCTATAGGTGAGAAGGTTACTTCGGCGATTACACGTACCATTTGTGTTACCTACTTCCGGATTAGATCAGAGAACGACAGACGACAGACGGCGCATGACCTACGATCTACGACCGACCATTCATGACAGGAGATCTTCCGACGAGAATATGCGGGCTTCGGGCGCGATGCGCTTGATGAGGCCTGACAGAACTTTCCCCGGTCCGATCTCTACGTAGGTGTCGACGTGATGCTTATCCATATATTGTACCGTTTCTATCCAGCGCACGGAAGAGTAGGTCTGCTCACGCAATAGGCGCTTGATGTCGTCGGGCTGGTGGACCGGGCGCGCCGTGACGTTGGCGACCACCGGTATCACGGGGTCGGCAAAGTGCGTGGCATCAATATACGTGGCGAACTCACCCGACATGGGTTGCATCCAGCGCGAGTGGAACGCAGCGCTAACTTGAAGAGGGATGGTACGCCTTGCGCCTTTTTCTTTGGCGAGAGCGGCCGCGGTATCGAGGGCTTCGAGCGAGCCGCTGATTACCACCTGTCCCGGCGAGTTGAGATTGGCTATATCCACACCTGCAGTCTCGCACACCTGCGCTAGCTCATCGTCCGGTAAGCCCAGGATGGCGGCCATGCCTGTCGGCTTGCCAATAGCTGCCCCTGCCGCCTGCATTAGCCTGCCACGCTCGGCGACCAATTTCAGTCCATCTTCGAAGCGAAGACTCTTCGCGGCCACAAGGGCGGCGTATTCGCCCAAGCTGTGGCCGGCAACAAAAGTGCCCTGTCAAACTCGCCTGGATAGCGGTCGCGCAGGGCCATCAGGTGGGCGACCTCCGTGGTTAAGAGAGCAGGTTGGGCATTATTGGTTTGCTGCAGTTCATCGGCGGGCCCGTCAAAGCAGATGGCCGAGATATGGTAACCGAGTATGCTATCGGCGCTATCGTAGAGCGAGCGCACATTGGGCATTGCATCATACAGACTTTTGCCCATACCAACGACCTGCGAACCCTGACCGGGAAAGACCCAGGCCACGAGCGCATCTGGGCCAAAGAGCGCGCTCATCAGTTGGGCTGGCCCCCCCAGCGCACGATAGCCGCACCGCTGGTAAGTCCTGCACCAAAAGCAACGAAAAGGATGTTGTCTCCGGGCTTGACCAGGCCTGCATCGGCGGCTTCGCAAAGGGCAATCGGGATGGAGGCGGCGGAGGTATTGGCATACTGGTCTATATTCAGGAACACCTTTTCGGGGGGCAGTTTGAGCCGCTCGGCTATCGAGGAGATGATGCGCTTGTTCGCCTGGTGGGGTATGCACATGGATAGGTCGTCGTAGTCTAGCCCTGATTTTTCGAGCGCCGCAACAGCAGAGTCGCCCATGATACGAACGGCGAAGCGATATACTTCCGTACCGTTCATCTTTATGAAATGGTCGTGGTTGTCGACGGTTTCGTGCGAAGCCGGAAGAGCCGCACCACCGGCTGGTAGCTTTATCAGTTCACTACCTGAGCCGTGCGAGCCAAGCACAAATGAAAGCAGGCCCGTTTCGGTGTCGGAGGCCTGGAGGACTACCGCGCCGGCCCCGTCGCCGAACAGCACACAGGTGGCCCGATCGTGCCAGTCTATGAAACGTGACAGGGCCTCTGCGGCGACTACCAGCACGGTCTTGTAGGCTCCGGTTTTGATGAACTGGGTGCCCACGCTGATGCCATAGATAAAGCCGGAGCAGGCAGCCTCAAGGTCGAACGCGCCAGCGTTATCCGCACCAATTTCGTTCTGTATAAGGCATGCAGTGGCCGGAAATAGGAAATCGGGGGTAGCAGTACAGCAAATTATGAGGTCTACTTTTCGAGGGTCGACACCGGCACGGTCCAGGGCCTTACGAGCCGCCGTAACGGACAGTGTGGCCGTACTTTCACCCTCGCTGACGACGTGGCGCTGCCTGATACCCGTGCGTGTTGAGATCCATTCGTCAGTGGTGTCTACAAACTTCTCAAGATCGACATTGGAGAGCACCTTCTCAGGTACAGCGCTCCCCCAGCCGGTAATAGCCGCGTACGTAGCCAATCTATGCGTTCTCCCCCGGACAAGCCGATTGCGGGTTAGTGGCCGGTGGTCAGCGACCGGAAGTGAAATGGACAAGGTGTTACGTCGTCAGCCGTTAGCCTTCAGTCGTTATACCGACCACCTGTCACTTCTTATCCCTGTGCCGTTTCCTCGGTCTTCACTTCCAGCACCTGGCGTCCACGATATGTGCCGCAAATGGGGCAGACATGGTGGGGCAGACGTGGGTTGTGGCACTGCGGGCAGTCTACGAGGTGAAGCGGCTTGATGTGATTGTGGCTTCGCCTATCATGACGATGCTTGTGCGATATTCTTTGCTTGGGTGTTGCGCCCATTGTCGGGGTTCTCCTTTGGTTGGTACCTTGTCTTCGGCTCGCGGCACCGGCTGATGCCGGTCCGGAAACACTTCTCTAGTTGGCGTTCCTGTCAACAGGAAAGTCGGCGAGGTCAAGTTCGCGCAATCCTTCCCAGCGGCTGTCCATCGGTTCGTCGGTATGACCACAGTCTGTTATGTTGCGATTAGCCCCGCAAACCGGGCAAAGACCTTTGCAGTCCTCTCGGCACAGGGGCCTCATCGGTAAAGCCACCAGCAGCGCCTGGCGAATCGGCTCAGACAGGTCCATATGATGGTTCGGGTCGATAGCAAAAGCGTCCTCGTCCTCTGCCTCGTCCTCGCGTTTGATTACACGTCCTGTTTCCACGTCCACAGTAGGCTTGAACTGTTCTTCAAGACGGGCGTCCACGGACAGAGTTATGTTGTCGAGACATCTGCTGCAAAGCACATCAACATCGGCCTGCACGTCTCCCTGAACCAGCAAGCCGTCGCTCAGGCGCGTCACTTTAACTTCGCCTTTGAGATTACGCACTTCCATGTTGTTGCCTTCATCGTCGTAGAGGGCAAGCGAGGCAGCTTCAAACGGCACGCGACGGGTGGCGCCGACATGCTCTTTGAGAAGCTGTGACATGTTGAATATTAGATCTAAATTGGGTGAATGTTCCATTTTTACGCTTACCATAAACGAAGACAACCTCACTATTATATGGCACGAGCGCGTGGGGTGTCAAGCGTGAAAACAAGCGCACGCTATCGCACCGGGGCGGAAACGTTCCCCCTTCGAGCACGCTCCTCCAGATACTGCTACTTATCTGATTAGAAGCTCCAGGGATCTGATTGGTCGCGGCACCCTTGTTATGCCCTGAAGCCTATTGCAATTAGCACTATCAGCACGACGCCGAGCAAGACGCGATAGACGATGAAGGGAAGCGTTGAATTACGTTGGAGATAGCGCAACAGGAAGTATATGCAGAGGAACCCCGAGATGGCCGCCGCCAGGAAGCCCACTATGTATGCGGGCCACTGATCCGAGGTGATAGTAGCCGCAGGGTCATTAAGAGCATCGTAGATCTTCTTGAGGCCCGCTCCAAGCACAATCGGGGTTGCCAGCAGGAACGAGAACCGCGCGGCGGTCTCTCGCTTGAGGTTCATGAACAGACCCGCAGTGATAGTACTGCCGGAACGCGACACGCCAGGAATCACCGCGAGAGCCTGTGCGAGGCCTATACTGATGGCCGTGCCGAAGCTGAGGTTGCGCAGGTCGTATATTCGCTTGCCAATCCTCTCGGCGAGCCAAAGCAGCGCAGCCAGCAAGATCATCATGATCGCTATCACGACGATGCCCGTGCGGATGTTTTCAGGCTGGTGAAACATTTCGTCCACTTTGCTTTCGGCAAGCAGACCCACTATACCGCCGGGTATCGAGCCTATTACGAGGTACCAGGCCAGCCGTCTATCAGGGTCGTCACCCACGCGCCTCTCCGCCAGGGAGCGCACGAAGGCCACGATCAGTCGCCGCCAATCACTTGCAAAGTAGACCAGCACCGCGATCAATGTGCCCATGTGCAGGGCGACATCGAACTGCAAGCTCGTAATGCCCTTGTCGTTCCACCCGAATAGCCAGGGCACGATGAGCAGGTGGGCCGACGATGATATCGGCAAGAACTCGGTTAGCCCCTGGACGATGCCCAGGACAAGAGATTGAAAGATGTCCAAGTCTGTGTATCCTTTTTGGTATTGACGACAGACGACAGACGACCCGCGAACTATGCGTCGTCCGTCGTCTGTCGTCTGTCGTCTGTCGTCCAGCGTCCCATCGGCTGCTCCTCATCAGGCAAGCGGCCTTCTTGTACCAGTTCTATATCTGTGAGCGGGCCCTCGAGTTCGTGGGCCTGCTCGGACGCAGCGGCGCGGGTTTCTTCGAGCCGCACTAGGTCGCGATAGGCGATGCTCTGGCGGGTCATGTAGAAGATACCGAGCAGCGTGATAGGGAGCAGGAGAGCGACGTGCAATACAAGCACATAGGAGATAGACTGCGACTGACCTACGCCGAAGGCTCCTACCAGCACCGACTGTCCGATAAACTCGAAAACGCCCAGCGAGCCTGGGCCTTGCGGTATTAGCCCGCCAAGATTGACCACACCGCACACTAGCACGTATACGTAGAAGGGTAGAGGCTGTCCGTCGGCTCCCCGCAGGTCGAAGCCGAGATTGCCGATAATGAAGTACATGCCGGTTTCAAAGAGCCAGGCTACCAACGATAATACAAGCACCGCGCCCAGGCTGCGGCCGCTACGCAGCGAACCGAGACCATCTATGAAGGAGTGCGCGATTTTGGCCGCCCGCTCGCGGAACCTGCCGGGCAAAAAGCGCAGCGCCGTATTGATCACTTTCTCCATTCGTGAACGGGAAGCAGCAATCACCAGGAATACCACCAACAAGACGAGAAAAACGATAGTGATGATGATGGCAGGCACTTGCAGATTGGTCAGGAACGTGCCGAGTTTGTGATCCTCGCCCGTGATCAAGGCATCGTTGTCTGTGAGTATTATGTAAAGTACCGCGCCCGCCGCGAACGCTATCATGGTGATGCCGTCGAATATGCGCTCGACCACTATGGTAGCGAGGGTTGCGGTCTTGGTGACACCCTTGCGCAGACTCAGTATGTAAGCACGAACAAGCTCTCCTATCCTTGCCGGGAGGATATCGTTCGCCATATAGCCGATAACGACCACGTCAAAGGTCTCTTTCACACTAATGGCAGGGATAATAGGGCGCAGAAGTATTCGCCAACGCAGCGCGCGCACTCCCACTCCGATGAAATAGAGGGCTAGCGCGGGCACCAACCAAACATAGTTGGCCTTGAGTAGCGCGGTCCACACCTGATCGAGGTGTACGCCGAGCAGCGCGATCACGAAAAAGACGAGACTAATTATTGCACCAATAACAAACTGACGAGATTTGAACAAAGACTTTCCTTCTGACTAAGTTAGGCTATTTGACGAGTAATAGATACGCTTACTTTCCCTGCGACCGACGTGTACTCAATCGGCGCCGCCCGACCCCTCCGAGCCGAATATGCGTGCTTTATGTTCGCGGCTGAGGATGTTGACAAGCCGCTTGCGGAATATGGGATATTTGCGTATGCCCATTTTGTTTAGCCAATATTTGCGGGCCACGTTCAGGGTCGACAGCCCGTACACGAGGCTGCGGCGGAAATTCACGCTTGAAGCCTCGGGGAAGTAGCGAGTGGGCACGGGAACCTCGGCGATGCGAAAGCCGCAAGCGACGGTCTGAGCGATCACTTCGCTATCGAATACGAAGTCATCAGAGTTGAGCAGGAACGGGATCGTAGTAAGCAAGCGGCGCGAGTAGGCTCGGAAGCCGGTG
Source organism: Chloroflexia bacterium (assembly GCA_035474135.1). GTDB lineage: Bacteria > Chloroflexota > Chloroflexia > QHBQ01 > JADMIH01 > JADMIH01. The sequence continues at coordinate 5,974 of DATINP010000225.1, forward strand.
TGCATCTCGGACAAGCGCGTGCCGAACGCAAGGTTTTCGACCGTTGTAAGGAAACGGTTTGAGATGTACTTCCAGATGGGCATACCGCCGTTGAGTGTGGCGTTGCGCCCGCCCATCAGCCGCGAACCGAGCACCAGGTCCGCTTTTCCGTCGAGGATAGGCTGGATCATAGACGGAATGCGAGTGGCGTCGTACTGGTTGTCGGGGTGGAGCATTACCACCACGTCGGCCCCCTGGCTCAGCGCCTCGATATAGCAGGTTTTCTGGTTGCCGCCGTAACCTTTGTTCTGAAGGTGCACAATCACGTCCAAACCAAGCTGGCGAGCGATCTCCGGCGTGTCGTCCTGGCTCGCGTCGTCCACCAGGATCACCTTGTCAACAATCGTAGTTGGGATGTCGCCGTGCGTCTTTTCGACCGTCTTCGCGGCATTATAGGCGGGCATGACCACCACTACGCGCGCCTCTTCGGCGGACATAGGCGAGCGTTTCTCTTTCGTCCTGTCTGGTTCCATGCACCCTCCGGGGAGGTAATAAGCGACCTGTAGTGACAGCGGCCACTACGTTCCTAGCTAAAGTATCTTAGCTCAGTTCTTACTTTATTGTGAACACTTGCACATTATTCCGCAGTCTATCGAGCACGTAGACGCGGCCATCCGCGCCCACAGCGATTCCCTGGGGTGATTGGAATTGGCCGGGACCATCCCCTTCTATCCCAAAGTAGCTCACAGCATCCGTTTTCACATTGATGATGGCCACGCGCTGCCGCTCAGGGTCACTCATATATAATACAGAACCATCGCCCGATATTGCCAACCTGCTGCCCCCGGTGTTCGTGCCGACAGGCAGGGGCCATGTTTTGCCTATGCTTCCATCCGGGAATATCTGGACTATGCGGTTCTTGAGGTCGGCCACGTAGAGCAATCCCGAAGCCGTCGGGTCGGCTACTACATCAATAGGTTGATCCAGCCTTTCGGCCGAGGCCCCACCTGTAATGGTTGCCGCCACCGGAGCACTATCCCCTGGGGCCAGTGGGGCCACGACCTGAACTGCGCTGCCTGCGGTTTGGGCCGCGTAGACCGTGCCATCCGGACCGACGGCAATACCGTTGCTCAGGTTCGACCCCAGTTTCGCGCCCGGAATCGAGTTCAGTAACTTGCCCTGGGGATCAAACACTTGCAGCCTGTTGGCCCCGATGTCCATCACGTATATATCGCCGGTTGGGCCCGCTGCAACGTCCACGATGTCCTTAAACTCGTCGGGGGCAATCGGCTGTCCGGCTTCGGCGGGCTGGCCCCATGTGCGAAGCACATCGCCGCCCGGCGACATGACCACGATACGGCCATTTTCGCGGTCACCGATGTACATATTGCCGTCCGGACCGACAGCTAACCCGCGAGGTCCGTTGAGCGTGCCGCTATCGCCAAGCACCGCGTCAGGCGTGAGAGCGCCAACTGATTCGGGGGGCGCAAGATATGCCGGCCCAGGCTCCGCTGCGGCAGTCGACTCTACGATGCCGCCGTTCGTGTGTAGTGAGTTGGGACCCAGCAAAGCGCGATTACCGTCAGGGGTGGTCCAGTATACCTCAAGGTAGCCGGTGCCCGCCGCCCATTTGTAGCGTACTTCGATGGAGTGATTGCCCCCGGTGAGGGAAACATCACCCTTGGTGGTTTTCGGCTGGTCTTTGGCGGCTGTACTTTCTGTATTGGTAGAACTGTCCACCACCACCGCGCCATCAATCAAGATCACACTGTCGCCGTTCGAGTACGACTCGAAGTTGTAGTTGCCTGATTGGGGAACAGTCAGATCCCCTTTCCAAACCGCCGTAAAAGGCCCTCCTACCAGCGCGCCCTGAGTGTCACGGAAGCCGAGAAAGCCGTCGAGGCGCGTGATGGCGCTTGCAGGAAGGCTGGCCTGAGCAGCATCCCACCCTGGGCCTGTCAGGTCCGGAGTGATTTGCCACACCTGGCCGAGTAGCCCTCTGCCGGGTCCATACCACAAATACTCACTGGGGACCGGTGCAGAAGCCTGGCCGCCTGTTTGCCATTCGAGTTGCACCTTGCTGGCCTCACCGTTCAGCACTCCACGCAATTCTACGTCATGGATACCCCTGGCCAGGATAAGGTTCGCTTCAGCGTGTATGTCGGTCTCGGTAGTCGTGAGAACGGGCGTACCGTCGATAACAAACTGTGCATCCTCCGGCATATCGAGAGAGAACCTGTAACGCCCAAACTGGGGCGCATACAGTCCTCCCGCCCAGGAGGCCTGCACTGGGTAGGTGAGGCCCGCCGGAGGTGGCATAGTCGTACCAAGACCGGGCTCTTCGCGCTGGATAGGATCTCCCACGGCGGGCGCGTAGGTAGCAATGCTCACGCGGCGCGCGTCAACGGTCTCTTTCTTTACGCGGAAAGAGGTAAACAGGTGGGTGGGCCCGTACTGGTATGGCGCTTCGATTCCGTCCGGGTAGTATGATTTGAGCACCGATAGATACTGGCTATTGTTATCCCACACCATGAACACTGCATCGCGGTCACCATTGCCCACTATAGGCAGGTCGTCCGAGGCGTTCACCATGTCGTTACCGGGTACCCCGTGGTTGAGGAACCTGTTATCGCCGTGTGCCCAGAATATGACGTAGGTGCCGGCATCATAGTACAAGGCCGAGGGTCTTCCTTCCGCCGCCAGTTGCGTGTTCATCTGTTGCACGAAGGCAGACTGCCCTGTTACTTCGGCGAATGAGTAGGATGTTATATAGCGTGTGAAGTAATCACTGTAGTTTTGAAGGCCGAGGTAGAGCAGTAACGCACCCACGGCAGAGGCGCCGAACACGCGCGAAGTGCCGCGCACGATACGGCGCCACCTTAGATCGCGCACATAGGCAGACGCAATCCGCACGAACCGCAGGAACTCGGCGGTCAGTTTACTCACCGGCAGCGCGGCAAATATCGCCATCACAGGTATGATGCCCACCAGCCGGGCCATATAGGGCGCATCAATGGTGAGCACACCACCAACGATAATCGAAGACCAGAACCAGCCGGACAGAATCGCCATGCGCGTGTCACGCCAGCGCCATAGAGCCCACGCGATACCAAGTATCAGTAACGCGGCCTCGATTGGCTTGGCAACAGGCTCACCGGTGAATGTATACACCGAGCTAGCATCACGGCGATAGGTGAATATCGAGAGGGTGGTGGTAAGTTGGTCCCACAGAACGCGCGGCCACAGGCCGTCGGGGGCCACCTCGACACTGAGAGCGGTCGGCTCAAACACAACCGGCGAGAAGGGGAAAACATCGCTTGCAACGGGTAAGCGCAGGCCTATGTACAGCGGATCGTGTGTCTCGTGATATTGAGAGGCCATGCGCTCTTCGTTAGAAAATATCAGTTTTTCGTTTGTGCGTTGGTCCAGTGTCTGTGAGTTGTCAAGGTAGTAGACCAGCCAGGGAGATATGAAGCAGGCGCACGCTATTCCGAATACTAATATCTGACCGAAGTAGTGCGTAACCGAGCGAAATTGTGCGGCGAAGGCGCTGCCCAGCGCCGCGCGGAAACTAATGTCGGGCACAACTTTGCGTATGAGGCGGTATGCGCCCGGCATCCGCAAGAGAGGAGACAACACAAACATATAGGCCAGTACGCCCAACAGCAGAAATGGCGTGATCCTGCCTCCCAGGTAGAAGTACATACTGAGCATGAATGCGTAACCCGCCAGCACGAAATCGAGGGTACGTTTGTTGCGGAGGCCGCGAAAAAGGAAATAGAAGCCGGCCACCAGGAAAGCAGGAGTGGTGATGTTCGAGAACTCGGCACGGCTAAAGTGGATAGCCACGTCGGAGAAGGCCAGGAGGAGGCTGGCGATAATGGCGGTGCGTATGCCGAACCACATCTTCACCAGTGGATAGAAGGGCAGGATCATTAACGCACCCACCAGAGTTGAGAACATGCGCAAACCGAACAGTGAAGTGCCAAACACCTTCATAACAAGCGCGATGCCCCAGTAGTAGAAATTGGGCTGAGCAAACCACCCAGTCGCGAAGGGCGAAACATGATTACCCTCAAGGATGGCGATAGCGTCCATACCTGCTTCGCCTTCGTCACCGTGCATGCCCGTGGTCCAATCGCCAAGATTGAGCATACGCAGGCCGAGGGCAAGCAGGAAGATACCTATCACGATAACCACTTCCAGGCGGCGCGAAAGACGGGGATCGGTCTCCTCCATGATGTCAACATGGGGATCAAGCTCGCGCACCTGACGTTTCGGTTCGCGCACGAACGCGAGCAGCAGGATCACGAGGCTCAGCACCCAACCCCAGCTACCAAGTACCGAGTAGTAATTGGCGCGGAGCAGTTGCGCGCTATAGAAGTTAATGATCAGGGCCGAGAAGGCCACAGAGTATCGCCACCAGCCGTCCATTGACGCGGGCAGGACGCGGGCGATCATCATGAGGGATCGTTTAGGCCGCTCCTTCTGCGCGCTGACAGGAACCGTTGTCGTATGCTCCGGCGTTTCGGGCGACTCCTGCTCTGTCACAACGGCAGAAGGCTCATCAGGGAGAGGCGGCTCTAGCTGCTCGGTGGTGTCGGGAACAAGTGAAGGGTTGCCCCTGCGCGACGCGACCAGACGACGGAGCCGTTGCACAGGCTCGACAAGGAAGGAACGGTCATTGTATGTGTCGAGCCAACCCAGCAGCATGAGGAAGATAGCCAGCGCGTACCAATGAATTGAGCTAAGAATGTCCTTGTCGACAGTTGTGACCTTTTGGGCGTACATCGCCAGGCCAACAGCCGCCAGACCCAACCAGAGGCCACGAGAGCGCCAAATGGGATTGGCATCAATTCTGTCCCAGACAGTGAGCTTTTTTGGGGTGTTATCTTCATCGCCGGACGCTTCCAGGGTAGCAAGGGGAGCGTCATCAGGTGCTACGTCGAAAGGGGACGAACTCATGCTTGTCTTCTACGCATCCTCAGCAGGCTGAAAGTGCTCACCTGCGGTGGTGGCACGGCGGAAGCGGTTCGGGCGGGCCGCGTTGGAAGGGCCATATCGGGAAGGGCTAGCTCAGCAGGTGGGCCGGACGGCGTATCGGTGGGGGTCGCACGTGAGATTGCGCGTCGGGTGCGCCAGGCAAGATAAAGACTCAGAGCCACGATCACGATAATAATGAGGGCAGGCCAAAGACTCTTGCGCCAGGCGTCCCCGGCGGCGAGGTCACCCCCCGCGTTACCCTGGTACAGATAGCCAAAATAGGGCGACACGAACGATGGGAAGAAGCCCGTCAGGTTAATGTTGCTGAGCCAAGTCAGGTGGAGCAATGGCCCTATCGTAGAAGGCCCATGTGTCAGTAGCTCAGATTTTCCGTTTAGGTTGCCCCCCAGGATTGGCTGGTTGTACATCCATTGCGGTTGAAAGAGAAAGCCTGCCATGGTCAAGAAGGAGAGCAGGAGCAACACCCCATATATTGCCTTGTATATTATGCCCTTGATGTTGTCCAGTGAAATGGCGAGAGGCAAAGCCAACAGGGGCAGTATGGAAGCCATGTAGCGACCGGGCGGGCACCATTCCCCCCACCACTGCGCGTAATTGGCGATCACTAGGAAATAGGGCAGCGCCACCACAGCTATCCACAGGAGGTCGCGGCGCCATACCCGAAACACCCACATGAGTATCAGGCCCACAAATGTCAGTATGAATACTGGCGAGGCTACGAATACTCCCCATTGCTCGTCGAGGAAGAGTCCCACCGCGCCCCGGAGGGTGCCCGCCACGTCGCTGATTCCAGCATGATCACTGCCGTTTGGAAAAGGCGCACCGTAGCGAGTATAGAAGAAGACCATGAGGAGTATGGCGGATGATGCCACCAACGACCCTACGATGGTCCAATCGCGCACGCGTTGAGCACGTGGCGCATCGCGGTGCTTGCGCATCTGGTAGAAATAATAAATGCCCAGTCCAACACAGATGGGCGCGAAACGATAGTGCAGCCACGGCATGAACGCCAGGCAGAGGCCAATCCCCGCCACCTGAAACGGGTTGTTGTTCCACGCGCGGATGCGCCGGAATGCGTATAGTGTAAGAAGAGCGGCGGGCATCTCGGTGAAGATGAGATACGAGTAAGGCATCAGGGGCACGGTGAACGCAAAGGCCACCCAGGTGAGGATCGCTGGTGCGAGTTTGGTTACCGACTCGCGGGCCAACAAATAGATGTTCGCGGCTAGGAGCGCACCGACGAGGTTCAGGAAGAAGACCACCAGCAGGCGACCGCCAAGCGCAAACGAGGGCAATACCATCAGGCTCAGTCCCAGCCCATGCTTCGAGTAAAGTTCGCCCGTGGGGTTGGTGAAGGGTCTTGCGCCGTAGTTATTTGAACACTGCCTGATCTGGGGCGAAATGAGGGCCGGGTGCGGCGGGAGAGGGAGGGGTGACCCGCGCCAACCCACCCAGTTGGGAGGAAAATTCACAAAGCCATTTCCGTCTTTGTTGATACCCGCGCCCGGCGGGTATATGGCTAGCTCATCGTAGTTGATGTAGTTGTTACACTCGTTAAGGTCGCCATCCTTCAGGATGCTGATGGCAGTCATCAGGTAGAACGGCTCGTCGCCCGTGGTGGGGTCGAGGTAAGCAGTGACCCGTGGAGTAAAGAGGGCCAGCACCCCGAAGGTCAGCAGGAACACGATGAAAGGCTCCCAGGCGCGGACTCGGAAGACCGCCCGCGGGCCGGAGGGCAAGGCTGGTTTTGCAGGGCCCGAAGGGGTAGGATCCTGTGTCGCAGCACGTGTCGAAACACGCACCGGTATGCCTGGTTGGTAGGTAGGATCGGGGGAGGGGGTCAGAGGTGATGCCACAGGGCGTTTTCTCGTTTGTCGCTGAGCGCGTCAAATCTGCGCATTGGGTTGAGACACGCATGACACTTAGGGCATACTCATGCAGATACTGTTCTCTTAGCTGAGAAGTGTCGAACATCATTGTATCATGCGCCTGGGAGGCGAGTCAATCGGGCAGATTGACGCTCATCTGACCCAATGCTATAATTCAGCCTTGATGAATAGAGCTGAGCAGGCTCTTTTTTGTTGGGTATTTACGTCAACTCGCATAGCCGCGTCTTTACCTGACCTCAGAACGGCTCCTCCCAAGCTAGCAGCCAACCATGATCAAACACCGTAAACCTAGCACGAGCAGGCACACCGGCGAGCAGAAAGACGCCGACGTCACGCTCGTATGCAACCACCCCCTCGAGACCTTCAAGCCTGTGTTTGATACGCACGATTACATAACGGGCGATCCGTTCACCGTTGGCTACTGCAGAGCTTGCAAACTTTATGTGACAACTCCTGTGCCGCCTGAGAATGAGGCGAGTAAGTACTATCCCAAAGGCTACTACGGTAGTGGCCGCCGCTTCAACCAAATTGTCGAATGGCTCTTAGACAACTTATATAACTACCGAGCCACGCAGATCGAGCAACACCAACAACCGGGCAAGGTGCTGGATATAGGCTGTGGGCGTGGACTGCTCTTGCACAAGTTGCGCCAGCGCGGTTGGACGCCTATGGGCACCGAGCTAAGCGAAGAGGCAGCCAGCTACGCCCGCGACCGTCTCGGCCTCCCTGTGACCACGCAAATGGTGGAAGACGTAAACTTCCCCGACGATGAGTTTGACCTGGTAATATTGTGGCACGTGCTGGAGCATGTGCATTCGCCCCGGGCGATGCTGAAAGAGGTAGCGCGTATTCTAAAGCCGGGCGGCACACTCCTGGTAGCTGTGCCTAACTTTGGTAGCCTCGAATCTCGCTGGAGCAAGACTGGCTGGTTCCACCTGGACGTGCCGCGCCACCTGACGCATTTTACGCGCTCCACGCTTGCGCAGGCTCTCAACGATGCAGGGCTAACGGTCGCATCGACCAACTTCTTCTCTACCGAGTACGACTTCTTCAGCTTTGTGCAATCAGCGCAGAACAGGGTGGGCCTGCGCCACAACCTGCTTTACAATCTGCTCAGAACGCGCTCAGCAAAGGTCGTGGATGCTGAAGGCAACACTATCGGCACGGCACGCCGCCAGAGCCTGGTTGCCCTGGTTACGGCGGTGCCGCTGGCCCTGATTAGCCTGGCATATGCGCCCATAGCAGCCGCCCTCGGCAAGGGCGCGACACTCGCTGTATACGCCAAAAAAACGAGTGATAGATCATAAGTCGGACGCCCCACGATGTGTGAAGCGCCCGACTTATGATTTATGACCTATGATCTACGATCCACCTCTACGGTATGGTGGTCCCCATATTGACCACACCCTGCAGGCCCGTGTCAGATACGTACACGCTGCCGTCGGCGGCGATCGTGATGCCGGTGGGTGTCTTCAGGATAACGTTCTTGGGGCTGGTACCCTTTTGACCCAGCAGTTTGCCAGTCGGGTCAAACTTGTACACCTGGGCGCTCGTGGGGCCTGTCGCATAGATGTTGCCCTGCGCGTCTACTGCCAGGAACGGTTCCAGGTATGAGCCTGCGTCCCAACCACCTGCCGGGATGGGCCACTGGGTTGAGTAAGCGCCCGTTGAGTCGAATTTCTGGATGCGGTGGTTCACAGAGTCGGCCACATAGACATTGCCCTGCGCGTCAACAGCCACTCCAATCGGCTCGTTCATTTCACCGTTCTGGTTGAAGGCATAGTTCTGGGTTACCTTGTCGGGTGTCTTGCCGCTCGTGATCTGGCGCACATACGTGCCGTCGGGCTGGAAGATGGATACGCGCTTGTTGCCCGTGTCGGTCACGTACACGTTACCGTCCGGGCCAATAGCCACGCCGCGAGGACCGTAGAACTTGGTGTCCCTGCCGCTATCGTTGGCGCCATCAGGACTGCCGAGGTCTACGAACGAACCCCACTGAGTCAGGTAAGTGCCGTCGCCTGTGAACTTCTCGACGCGATGATTCCAGGTGTCGGCAACATAGATATTGCCCTGCTTGTCTACCGCGATACCACCCGGTCCCGTGCCCACAGATTGGTCGTTGAGCATGGCGAACTGTCCGTCGCCTGTGCCCTTACCGGCACCAATCAGCGCGACGAACTTGCCTGTCGCGTCGAACTTCTCAATGCGCAGGTTACCCGTATCTACCACGTAGAAACTACCGTCCGGGCCTGTTGCCATGCCGCGAGGCAGATTGAATGCGCCGCGATCATTGCTGGCCGGAGCCAGGTCGGTCATTGCGTGAATGGGCGAGTTGGCCGCCGGTGCACTGGTGTCAGGTGGGGCGGCGATGATTCCGGCGCTTCCAAGGCCCACCTTCACAGCCAGGTCGTTACGGATGTGCAGGTAGAACGACCGCGAGCCTAGAGGTCTGCCGGGATCGCGGTATAGGAGGTACTTCATGCCGTTGCCGAACATGAGGTTGAGTGCCTTACCGAAATCGCCAGGTGCGGTCGGATCGGTAGTGGTGGCGTTGCGATATGTTTCTTCAGGGAACCACCAGTTCAGTGTGTACTTGTTAGTGCTGTACTTATCCTTGATGAAGTTCTGGAAGTTAGCTTCTTTCTCGGTCGCATCGCTAGCAAGTATCACAGCCTGGTTCGGAGCCACGGCAGCGGTGTTGTTCTGCCACTGATCAAGCGTGAAATAGGTCAGCTTTTTCATATCGCGCAGATACCACTCGAAAGGCCAATCTGTCGCGTCGTTTTGATCGAGGGCGATGGGAAGGCCGTGACCACCCGTAATATCCTGGGCGTTGCGGTCCGAGTCGAACGAGGTCTCATCCCGCGAGAGCCTGTGCAGCAAGTCAGAGACGATGGAAGTATCGGGTGCCGACTGTGTGTAGACCAGCATCTCGTTGGGCACATCGCCATGATTGTAGTCGACTTCCACCATCGAGCGGATGCCGTAGAAAGTAAGGAAGATCGCTATGGTCAGCCCGATCACCTTGGCGGCCCTGCCCGGCAGTAACTTGTACGACAGCCAGCCGCCAAGCCCCAGTAACCCTATGGTGAACACAAACAGGAGGATGCCGCGAAGCACCTTCTGGAAGTCTGCGCCCGCGCCGGTGGGGTTAGGCATCGCGCCCGTCAGGAAGGCAGCGAACGTATAAGCCGCGAAGATGAATAGCACGAACGCCACGCCCAGGAACAAGCCGCCGCCCTTGCGGACCTCTTTCCATTCCATGCCTGTAAACAGCTTGCCCAGGCCCGCAGCAGCGAGCAGGGTGAATGGCAGGGCGATCTGCATGTTAAGCCAGGGCATTTTCTCG
>DATINP010000226.1:0-5045 GCA_035474135.1 Chloroflexia bacterium
CCGCCTGCTCGACGCGGGCGAAACGTCGTCTGAGGAGCTAACACGCGCGCACCTGGCGCAAATAGCGAGCCTGGATAGCAGTATGCACGCGATCACCACTGCCAACGAGGAGGGCGCACTGCGGGCCGCCGCCGACTTTGACAGGCGCCATGCGGCTGGGGAAGCCGCTCGCTCGGCTCTCGACGGCGTACCCATGACCCTTAAGGACGTACTGATCACCGAGGGAGTACGCACCACCTGCGGGTCGCGCCATCTGTACAACTTCATCCCACCTTTCAACGGTACGGTGCCCGCCAAACTGGCGTCAGCGGGGGCCGTGTTACTTGGCAAGACTAATTGCGATGAGTTCGCAATGGGATCGTCTACCGAGAACTCGGCCTGGGGTGCAACAAGTAACCCGTGGGACATCGAGCGCGTGCCGGGCGGCTCCAGCGGTGGCTCGGCGGCGGCGGTGGCTGCAGGCATGGGCGCCTATTCTCTCGGCACCGACACAGGGGGCAGTATTCGCCAACCAGCCTCGCTGTGCGGGGTTACAGGCCTCAAACCCACCTACGGGCGCGTGTCGCGCTTCGGACTGGTGGCCTTTGCGTCCTCGCTAGATCAGATTGGCCCCTTCACGCACGATGCCTATGATGCCGCGCTTGTGATGGAAGTAATTGCAGGCAGTGACCCTCTCGACTCGACTTCGCAGCAGGTCTCCGTGCCATCTTATTCGCAATTGCTGGATGCCGCCGACGGCTCGCTCAAGGGACTGAGGGTGGGCATACCGTCCGAGTTCTGGGGCGAAGGACTGCAAGAAGGGGTCAGTCAGGCGGTACGCGAGGCGATCCATCAGCTAAGGCGGCTGGGAGCAGAGCTACACGAAGTGAGCCTGCCAAACACACCCTACGCGCTGGCGACCTATTATATCATCGCCCCTGCCGAGGCAAGCTCCAACCTGGCACGATACGACGGCATGAAGTATGGCTACCGCGACCCTGCCCAGCAGTCCTCGGTTGATTCTATGCTCGCCACGCGAGACTACGGCTTCGGGCCGGAGGTCAAGCGGCGCATCATGCTTGGCACCTATGCTCTCAGCGCGGGCTACTACGACGCCTATTACAAGAAGGCCCAGCAGGTGCGCACCCTTATCGCGCGCGACTATGCCCAGGTATTCGAGGAGGTTGACGTCCTTGTTGGCCCCACCTGCCCCACCGTCGCCTTCAAGCTGGGCGAAAAGGCCGACGACCCGTTGGCGATGTACCTCAACGACGTGTACACGGTGCCTGCCAACCTCGCGGGCATCCCCGGCGTGTCAATACCGTGCGGCTTCAGCGAAAATCTGCCGGTGGGCCTGCAAATCCTCGGCAAGCACTTCGACGAAGCCAGCATCTTGAAAGTTGCCCACGCCTACCAGGGCGTGACCGATTGGCATACGCAGGTGCCAGGGGGGTTAGGGGCGAGGTGTTAGGTGTTAGGTGTTAGTAGGGAAGGTTAGCGACGTAGTGTAAAACGTCGCCACCTCACTTAACTGAGCCTATAATTCCTATGCGTACTCACGTTGTCAGCCGTCCATACTAACCCCTAGCCCCTAACACCTATCCCCTTGCCGCCCCTATGAGCGCAGTTATTAAGACCAACCGCACACGTAAGTTCAACGTTTCCGCGCCCGCCCTCTGGATCATCCTGGGGCTGGCCGCGTCGTTGTTCCTGGTGCGCTACTGGCAGCAAGTGCTACAGGAGCACAGCCTGGACGAGCAGATCGCGTTGCAAAGCAGTGCCAACGCCCAGATGACAGACGAGAACCAGCGCCTACAGGCTTCGCTCCAATACTACCAGTCCGACAAGTATGTCGAACAGCGCGCGCGCGAAGACCTCAACCTGCGCCGTCCCAACGAGGAAGTACTGATCCCCGTGGGAGGGACCGGCACACAAAGCACAGGCGCTGACCAAGACAACGGGCAGGCGAACGCCGGCTCTGGCACAGCCCCGGATGCCACGCAAACCCGTCAAGCAGACAACTGGCAGCAATGGCTAAGCCTATTCGGCCTGTTTGACAGCACGAGCGACCCGTCGCCTTGACATCGGTGTGCCCGATGTGCTACACTTATCAGGTTGACGCGGGGTGGAGCAGTGGCAGCTCGTTGGGCTCATAACCCAAAGGTCGTAGGTTCGAATCCTACCCCCGCTACCACATCGAGAGGAGCTTCTAACGAGGCTCCTTTCTGCTTTAATTATTAGCCCCACATACTAGCCTTTGCGTCGGCTGTGCTGTAGTATGTCACATAGATGTATCGCCGAAGTCGTGACAATACGGGCTTTTCGGGTGCTGTGTTGCTGGCGCGCCTTGCTCTTGTTGCACTCGCCATCATTGTGCCTGTGTTTATTGGCCAGCAGGTTCCCTCCGGCGTGGCAGACGATCAGCATATGCCTCCACTCTGGCCCTGTGTGGCGTGGGTAATTAGCGGCTGGCTGGTATATTTCGTAATTTCGAAGTTCACGCGCAACCCAGTTTGGGGATTGTGCTCGGCGTTCGCATGGGGTATCGGGTTGGCGGTGTTGAACGCTCTTGCTCGGCCCTGGTTGGTATTCTATAGCTGGTATTTCGTTGTGCCGCCGCTAGTCGCGCTTATGCTACTCCCCTGGTTGAAGGATGTGCTGAGACCAAAACAAGGCACTTCCTCAAATCAGGAAACGAGCGCCCAGTCATTAGCCCAGTCGCCCAACCTCCGCAACGGTTGGCCGATTGCCCTCACAATTACAATTGCGGGCCTGCTGATCATGGTCTGGCACGTGCTTGCTCCCCCGGAGCCGCCAACCCTGGATGCGACCTACAACGTCGGCTGGGGCATTTCCTTCTACACCAAACTGCCCCTTCCCCTCCAGATAGCAGGCTTCGCAATCGTCGGCATCGCCATCGCCTGGGCTATATTTGCCCCATTGCCCGTCGAAAGCGATCCTCAAGAATCAAGATTGGATACTCGTAAACCCGATGCGCGCTTCTGGCGGTGGTTTCCTTGGATGCTGATCGCGGTCGGCGTGGCTGTGTTCGCGCTCTTTCCGGTCGTGTATTCCGAGGGCGACAGCGCGTTGTTCGACAGGTTGATCATCAAGAATAACGGGGCGGTCTGGCAAGAACCTGAGCTACTCGACTTCTTCCTGAAGGTAAAGTTGTACGAAGTTCTGCGTCCCCTGTTGACGCTACCCACGCAAGCGTTCCAGATCATGTCGGTGATCGCGGGAGGCGTTTACCTGGCTGGAGCGTGCCTGATAGGGCGCGTCTTAGGCAGGAATCGCAAAGAGGCTCTAATCCTGATCGGAGGCTTATTACTGATTGGGGACATCCTCTTCTTCTTTCGCTATATCGAAAATTACGCGCTGGTGCTGGCGGCTAGCCTGTTCGTGCTGTGGGGGTGCTGGCGATACGTCGAGGCGCGCCTAGCGTTCACCACATTATGCCTGATCGCTGGGGTCACGGCACTGATACATGGTGAGGGTTTCTGGTGGGCACCAATGATTCTGACAGCGTGGGTTATCCGGGCATACAAACGGCCTCCCGAGCAACGTTGGCGGATCGCAGGCGTAGAGCTGAGCAAGGGAATGGTCACGGCCGTCGCAGTCCTCGTTCTGGTATTGAGCGTTGTGATCCTGGATGGCTACACCTTCACACGCCTGAACATCAAGATTCTGCAACCGGGAGTGGGCATTGTGGGCGGGAACGATACGCATCTCTTTGTGCCGTTCTTCAGAACCGAGACGATATCGGAGAACTACCTCTACTTCTCCTGGTCGCACCTGGGCGCGATTGTTCAGGAGCAAATGCTTACCGCGCCAATGGCCCTCGCCACGATCCTGATCGTGCTAATCATGTCCTGGGGGCAGGTGCGTGCGCTGTTTAGAGCCACGCCCGCGCTGCTGACCCTCGGCGTGGGAGCAATCAGCGCCCTGTTTTACACTATCTCATGGAACCCCGATCTTGGCCCGCGCAACGATTGGGACCTGCTCGCGCTGTCTGCCGTTCCGTTAACCTTGCTGGCAGTCTATCTGCTCCTGCGCCTTCCAGCAGGCCGCCCCAAACGCCTCGCGCTGGCTGCCTATCTCAGCATTTCCGCCGCGCATACCGCAGGCTGGGTATTGCTTCACACCCTGGGTATCCGTTACTAACGCCAGGACTTGTGTTGCTCTTTAATTCGTCAGTGGCCAGTCGTCCACCGTCGCCTAGGTCTGCAGACTTACTCCCCTCTACGCCTTTTGGCCCTACCCTACCTGCTGTATAATATGATCATCTAACCCCGACAAGGCAGGCCGGCGGCTCGCAAACGCACCCAAAGATTGCGGCCCAGGACTGTTCACCCGGAGAATTGCAGCAGGAGACTGAAATGACCACAAGCACACTGCCAACACGCGACGACGTACAAACCGAGTATAAGTGGAAGCTCGAAGACATCTTCCCCAACAACGACCAGTGGGAGGATGAGTTTAGCCAGGTGTCCCCGCTCATTGACCAGATCAAGACGTACAGCGGACGGCTGGGAGAGAGCGGCACAACCTTGCTCGCGGCCTTTCAATTGCACGACGACATCGGCCACCGCATGGAGCGCCTCTATAACTATGCGCGAATGCGGCGCGACGAGGACAACACCAACCCCACCTACCAGGCGTTCGAGAGCCGCGCCCGCGCCCTCTATTCACGGGTCGGCGAGGCATCCGCGTTCGTCAACCCTGAGTTACTGGAAGTAGGGCAGGATAAGATTAACTCTTTCCTTCAAACGACCGACGGCCTGAAGGTCTATTCGCAGATGCTCGACGACCTCTTCCGCGAGAAGGAGCACCTGTTAAGCGCACCGGAGGAAGCCCTGCTGGCGGGCGTCAGCGAGATCGCATCCGGCCCATCGCAGATATTCGATATGTTGAATGACGCCGACCTCAAGTTTGGCGACGTAAAGGACGAGGAAGGCAACGACGTCGAGCTAAGCCAGGGACGCTATTTGCGCTTTATCCTCTCGCCCGACCGCGACATAAGGCGTAACGCCTTCCTGAAGTTCCACGAAGCATACACCAGCAAC
>DATINP010000227.1:0-3899 GCA_035474135.1 Chloroflexia bacterium
GTCTTGCCCTTCTCGTCCTCCACCGTCTCGCGCAAGATGTTACCGACAAGGGCTTCAACATTGTTATCAACTATGTTGACGACCCTACGATAGGGTGTCTCGATGAATCCGAACTCGTTGATCTTGGCGTAGGTAGCAAGCGAGCCTATGAGGCCGATGTTCGGCCCTTCAGGGGTCTCCACAGGGCAGATGCGTCCGTAGTGGCTCTCGTGAACGTCACGAACATCAAAGCCTGCGCGGTCGCGGCTTAGGCCACCGGGGCCGAGTGCCGAGAGGCGTCGCTTGTGGTTGAGTTCGGACAGAGGGTTGGTCTGGTCCATGAACTGTGACAACTGGGAGCCACCGAAGAACTCGCGCATTGCGGCCACCACGGGGCGGATGTTGATCAGCGCGCCGGGCGAAGCCGACTCAGGATCCTGAATAGACATGCGCTCTTTGATAACGCGCTCCATGCGGAGGAGACCCACGCGGAATTGCGCCTGAATCAATTCTCCCACGGCACGCACGCGGCGGTTGCCAAGGTGGTCGATATCATCGGGGACTGGGCCTTTGCCGGCCCATTCCAGATTATCAAGCTCGATCATATGAGCCACGATACGCACAAGGTCCTCGTTGGTCAGGACGCGTGTGTCGAGACCTACGTCGACACCGAGCCTCTTATTAAGCTTGTACCGGCCCACTTTCGCAAGGTCGTAGCGGCGCGGATTGAACAGGAGCGACTGCAGGAGGCTTTCGGCATTGTCCTTGGTGGGCGGGTCGCCCGGGCGCAAACGCTTGTAGAACTCAATGATAGCCTCGTCCTGGCTGTGGGTGGTGTCCTTATCTATGGTAGACCGGATATAGTCATGATCGGCATTGGTATTGGCCTTGCCGAATGTGCGGAATATTTCGTCGTCGTCTTCTATACCTATGGCACGGAGCAGTATGGTGACGGGAATCTTGCGTTTGCGGTCTACCTTGACCGAAAGCACGTCGCGGTTCGAGGTTTCGAACTCGAGCCACGCCCCTCGGTTGGGGATCAGTTTGGCGCCAAACAGTTTGCGACCCGTGTTGGGGTCTTCAGCGGCAGTAAAGTAAACACCAGGTGAGCGTACGAGCTGGGAGACCACCACGCGCTCGGCCCCGTTGATAACGAATGTACCAGTCTCTGTCATGAGCGGGAAGTCGCCCATGAATATTTCGGATTCTTTTATTTCGCCGGTTTCTTTTATGAGAAGTTGCACGCGCACGCGCAAAGGCGCGGCGTAAGTCATGTCCCGTTGGCGGCACTCCAACACCGAGTAGCGCGGCTCACCGAAGTGATAATCGAGGAACCGCAACTCCATATTCTTGCCCGTGAAGTCTGTAATGGGCGAGATCTCTTCGAACAATTCCTGTAGGCCCTGGTTTTTGAACCAGTTGAACGAGTCGATCTGTACCTTGATAAGATTGGGCATGCCCATAACCGAAGTGATCTTGCCAAAGTTGCGTCGTCCAACGCTGGCAAGTTGTTCTGCTTCGGTCGTGGGTGGTATAAGGGGTGCTGAGGGGTTTTGTGGGCGGACGGCTGTTGCCATATGCTATCTGCTCCTATCGCTAATGCTCTAAAACTCCAGTCGTAGCCGAAGAGCGCACGACAAGCGATTTACGCCTGCCGCTAAATGCCCAGGATTACTGTGACCAACAAACAGCGTTTGCCCTTCGTCATTGCTGTTTGCTACCCCGCATGGAAAAGAGGCGCATGCGACCCTTACCCATCGCGTCGTCGCCTATTGGCGATCAGTTGGTGGGAAAGGGTTGTGCTTGCGTCTGTTTCTGTATCATAAAATAACGGGATATTTTTGCCCTGGACAGGAAATTATATCACACGAAGTATGGTGTGTCAAGGCTTTTCTCGACGAATTTTAGCGATTGACCAAGCAAGTTTGTCGGCAGCACTCCTGATACGGGTATGTATATGTACTGCGCACCGTCAGCAGGGTGATCTAGGACCGCCCGCGTTCTGGACATCTTCCGCCTGCCAGTGGTAAGATAATAGCTAACACTCCAGAACCTGATATAGGGAGAGGATACTCTTTAACATGCCATTGCAAGCAAAAACCAACAGCCAACAATACAAAAAAGTCAACTGCGGCGAGTTGCGCGCAGCCGACACGGGCCGTTCCGTCCAGCTCAACGGCTGGGTACACCGCCGCCGCGACCAGGGCGCTCTTATCTTTATCGACTTGCGCGACCGATGGGGCATCACGCAAGTAGTCTTCAACCGCGAGGCCAACCCCGCCGCCCACAAGGTCGCCGAGGAAGCCCGCGCCGAATATGTACTGCGCGTCGAGGGTATAGTCCACGAGCGCGGAGCCGACCGAGTGAACCCCGGTCTCTCCACGGGCGAAATCGAAGTAGCAGCCGACCGCGTCGAGATACTGAATCGCGCCAAGCCGATGCCTTTTGAGATCGCGGGTGGGGGCGAGGTTGACGAGTTGGTGCGCCTCAAGTACCGCTATCTCGACCTGCGCCGCCCCAGGATGCAGAGCAATTTGGCGCTGCGCCACAAGGCGATCAAGTTTATCCGCGACTACCTGGACGCGCGCGACTTCCTTGAGATTGAAACCCCCATACTTTTCAAAAGCACCCCGGAAGGTGCTCGCGACTACCTGGTGCCGAGCCGGGTGCACGCGGGCGAGTTCTACGCCCTGCCCCAGTCGCCCCAGCAGTTGAAACAGTTGCTTATGGTGGCCGGCATTGGCCGCTACTTCCAGATCGCGCGCTGCTTCCGCGACGAAGACCTGCGCGCCGACCGCCAGCCCGAGTTTACCCAGCTTGACATCGAAATGAGCTTCGTTGAGCGAGAGGACATCCTGCAACTCGTCGAGGGCATGCTGATCCAGTTGGTACCTGCTGTCTCCGACAAGAAGATCATGACGGTGCCATTCCCACGTATCACCTACGCCGAGTCGATGGCGAAATACGGCAACGACAAGCCCGACATCCGCTTCGGGCTGGAGATTGCCGAGTTGTCCGGGGCCGTTCCCAACTCAGCGTTCACCGTCTTCTCGTCGGCGTTGGAAGCCGGTGGTTTAGTTGCAGGGATATGTGTACCGGGCGCGGCAGGCTGGGCGCGGCGCGAGCTAGACCAACTTACTGAAACCGCCAAGCGCTACGGTGCAAAGGGGCTGGTATGGATGGCCGTTGAGGGTGAGAACACCGAGGGCGAAGCCAAATGGCAGGTGCGCTCACCAGCCTCCAAGTTTCTCACGCCCGCCGAGACCAACGCAATCATCGCAGCCACGGGCGCGGGTGCCGGTGACCTCATTCTCGTCGTGGCAGACACCACCAACACCACCCGCGACGTGCTCGGCAGGCTGCGCACCGACATGGCTCGCAAACTGGGACTGATGGACGACAACCTGATGGCCTTCGTTTGGGTGATTGACCCTCCCCTCGTTGAGTGGAACGAGGCGGAAAACCGGTGGGACGCCGTTCACCACCCTTTCACAGCGCCCATGCCTGAGGATGCCCACTTGATGAAGTCAGACCCTGGCGCTGTACGGGCCGCCGCCTACGATGTAGTGTGCAACGGCTTCGAGCTTTGCACAGGCTCAATCCGTATCCATGATCGCGACACCCAGGCCGCCTTGTTCAACCTGATGGGCTACTCGGACGAGGAAGCGCAGGCTCGCTTCGGCCACCTGCTCGATGCTTTCGAATACGGCGCGCCGCCCCACGGAGGCATCGCTCCCGGTATAGACCGCATCGTGATGCTGCTGGCGGGCGAAAGCAATATCCGCGAAGTGATCGCGTTCCCCAAGACGGCGCAGGCTCGCGACCTCATGACGGACGCCCCGTCGCCTGTACCGGAGTCGGCGCTAAAGGACCTGCATATTCGCGTGCGCGAGTAGACACAACAGTTCTTATCGGAATTG
>DATINP010000228.1:0-9079 GCA_035474135.1 Chloroflexia bacterium
GTCGAGCGCGCCCACCAGTGCGCCCAGCCAGTCAGGGTCGGGCACCGTGTCGTTATTGAGGAAGACTACTATGTCACCCTCAGCCTCCGTAAGGCCCAGATTAATAGCGGCTACGAATCCGTGGCCGTGCTCGCCAGGCAAATGCAGAAGGTGCTTTACTTCGGGGTAGGCCAACAATAGCTCGACGGTATTATCCGTGGAAGCATCGTCCACGACTATCAAATCGAAGTCGCGATAAGTCTGATGCCACAAGGCTTCCAGACATTCGGGCAGCAAGGAAGCTCCGTTATGTGTAGGGATGATTATGGATACGCGTGCGGGCATATCACCAAAGCCTCATGTGGTCGGAGTGCCCACAGCCTCTACAGAGGCTAAATAGTCGGCCAGCGCATCCTGCCAGGGCCGCAAGGTGATGCCCGATTGTGCGCCCGCGTTGTTCCTGATGGTGGAGTAAGAAGGCGTGGGGGCGGGGCGCTTGTAGTCGGCTAGCTTGCCAGGGGTAAGTGGGATGTGGTCGCGACCTGTGAGGCGCATGATCTCCTGGGCGTATTCGTAACGCGAGCATTCGCCCTCATTCGACAGGTGATACCAACCGTAGAGTCCCGTTTCCATGAGGCGGAGAAGAGCAGCGGCGAAGTCTTCTGCATAGGTGGGAGTGGCGATCTCGTCGGCCACCACGCTCAGCGCACCCCTTGAGTCGGCTGCGCGCACGATCTTGTGGACGAAACTGTCACCCTGCTTGCCGTAGAGCCACGACACCCGCGCAATATAGAATCGCTGCATAAGGTGTTCTACGTACAGTTCACCGGCGTACTTCGTTTCGGCATACACACCTCTGGGCGTGCGCGCATCCCATTCGTTGAACGGCATTTTGCGCGTTTCGTCGAAAAAGACCATGTTCGTGCTAACGTACACCAGTTGGGCATTCGCCGCCACACATGCCAGCGCCAGGTTACGTGTGCCGGCAGCATTCACAGCAAACGCCTCGGCAGGATTGCTTTCAGCCCCGTCCACATTGGTATAGGCGGCAGAGTGAATCACGGTATCGGGCGAGAAATCGAGGATCTCGCGCATGACCGCGACCGGGTCGGTTATGTCGCACTCAGGACGGTTAAGGTGGAGGAGAGTATGCCCTGCTGCTGTAGCCTGCCGGGCGAGGGCCTGGCCAAGCGTGCCGCGTGTTCCTGTGATAGCAAGTTTCATCTTTGGTAGTTCTTAGTGCTTAATTTTGAGGTCTTAATATAGGGATAACGTACACAGGCAATTCAGGGCGCGGGAGGCCGTTAATTATGGTTCAAAATTAAGAGTTAACAAACAGACCCAGCAGGAAAGCGAGCACAGCGACCGGCAACGTTGTGGCCCAGGCAAGATTGGCAGCGTCGGAGAGACGGCGGGTGGGCACCCACAGGTCGGCCAGCAATCGCGATGCTACGCAGGCGAAGAGTGTGCCCGCAATCGGCACCACATAGGACCACGCGGTATCGCCCGGCATGGGCAGTACGAGCAGTGACCATAAGGCAGAGAGAGCGGTGGTCTGCACAAGCCTGCCCGCCAGCAAACCTGCTCCGACACTGCCGGTGCTCAGGTGATCTGTATTGCGCAGAGAGGCACCCCCAAGCCACCAGGGCAAAGCCACAAGGAGACCCACACCCGCCAGCACTCGTACAAAGGTCTGCTGAGGCGTGTCAGGTGCGGCCAGCAAATTGGTCATGGATAGAGTATGGCTACTCGCAACCTGCATCAGCGCAACTACTATTAACAACGTGGGCAAGAGGCCTGTCAACAGCGCGCCAACACTTTGCATAGCCGACATGCCCGATAAGCCGCCTGTGCGCGCCTGCACAGCGACCGACACCAGAGGGTACACCGCCAGCAACACAAGAATCAGGAAGAGGTTGCTGTCTGTGCCCAGTTGCTCGGTTACCGGGTTGCCCGTCATGGGCATCAGAGCCAATGCGATCAGGGAGGCGATGGCTCCGACGAGCACCAGCATGTTCTCGGCGAGATTCGACGAGGGATCAGTGGGGGGAGCGCCTATCGCAGAGTTGGGCTGCCAGCGCGTGGCAGTCTTG
Organism: Chloroflexia bacterium; assembly: GCA_035474135.1. Taxonomy (GTDB): domain Bacteria; phylum Chloroflexota; class Chloroflexia; order QHBQ01; family JADMIH01; genus JADMIH01. The sequence goes on from DATINP010000228.1 coordinate 2,073, forward strand.
CGCCCCAACAGCTTCGAGACAATCAAGAGCGGCCCGAAAAAGCTGTCTATGCGGGTACGCTGCCTGTAAAGCTTGGACATGAACAGAGGGATGATCAGCCCGGCCAGCCAACGCCCGACCAGCGCGAGCAAAACAGCAAATAGCAGGCCGGGGTAAACCAGTAGGGAGAAAGCCCAGGCGGACAGATTAGACAGGAAATCGAGTTGCATAATAGTTTGATGCTCAAGATGGCTAACTTTGGAAAGTCTATCATATTGCAGGGAAAGACGGCAAGGAGTGATTTGCTCTTACCCAAAAGAAACATTCTAATTGCACTTAGTATTTCATTTTAGCCCCAATTTATGTATTTACCTATTGACATATGACCCTAAACTCTGATAAAAATAATGAGCACAGTTATGCTTTGTGCCAGCGGCCCAACGCGCGCCGCCGGTTCATCCCATACATCGGGCCTTTGGAATGCCTTTGTTGGTTATGCTTTTTTACCCACTTCACATATAGATCACCTTATCTCAACACGCTCATTCTTAATGCTGCGCGGGGGTTGACCGTGGCAACGAGAAACTAAAGTTAACACTAAACTCAAGCAGAACCAGGCAAGGTAATTCCCAAAGTAATTATTAGCCGTAATTTTATAGCGAAGGAAAGGAAGCACATGCGAAACAAGAACAATGGCCAGAGGCGCATCAGTTATGCTGTTGTGGCAGTGGCTATGTTGGTCGCGCTTGCACTAGGAGCAGGTTTGCTCAGCAAGTTCAGCCCAACAAGCACCGCACCCGCAACTGCAGCCAAGAGTGGCCCACAGATGAACGCCCCCGCAGGCTCTGTGGACACCAGCGCCGCCAAACCCGACGTATCGACTACCAGTTTAAGCCCTGTAAAAGTCATACAGGCCACCCACTCCGACACGTCTATCCCCCTGCGGGATATGACACCGGCCAAGGCCGGCACATTCCAGGAAGCTCCTGAAAACCCGGTACCCTCGTACAGGTCATGGGGACCTATTACGGACCCTGTTGTCCAAAACTTTTTCGGCCCACTGGCGATGCCAACCCCTATTATCAGCTTTGAGGGTATGAGTTTGGCAACCTCCGGCTGCGGCTGCCTTCCTCCGGACACCAACGGCGACGTCGGCCCCAATAACTACGTACAAACAGTCAACGCAGCGCTTCAGATCTGGGACAAGAGCGGCAACTCGCTGTTCGGCCCCGTGCAAATCAACACCCTCTGGGACGGCTTCGGCGGCCCCTGCGAGGCCCACAACGCAGGCGACCCCATCGTGCTCTACGATCAGGCTGCCGACCGCTGGTTCGTAGCGCAGTTCACAACCTCGAACCCCTACGGACAGTGTATCGCCATCTCGACGACAGGCGACCCCACGGGCGCTTACCACCGCTACTTCTTCCAGCAGAGCACGACAGTCTTCTATGACTATCCCCACTACGGTGTGTGGCCCGACGGCTATTACTTCACGGCTAACGGCTTCCTGGGCAACTCGTTCTACGGCCCCGCTTTCGGAGTCTTCGAGCGCGCTAAGATGATCGACGGTGACCCCACAGCCACTTATCAGCAGTTCGATCCCGGTAGCTATTTCGGTAACGACCTCCCAGCCGACCTGGACGGCGCTAACCCGCCACCCGCAGGCTCGCCCGGCATCTTCGGAAGTAGCGCCGGCACGTTCGGCTCGTTCCGCATCTGGCACCTCCACGTAGACTACGGTACTCCTGCCAACAGCGTACTGAACGGCCCCTACACTGTGGCGGTGGCCCCGTTCGACCCTGATATGTGCGGCGGCAGTCGTAACTGTATCGCTCAGCCCGACGTAACGCAGAAGCTGGACGCGATGGACGACAGAGTCATGCACCGCCTCGTCTACCGTAACATGGGCAGCTATGAAGCATTGCTCAGCACGGTGCGAGTAGACGCGGATAGCAACGACCATGCAGGTGTGCGTTGGTACGAATTCCACAACCCCTTGGATACCGCGCCCACCCTTTACCAGCAGGGCACATACGCGCCCGATAGCGACAACATATGGATGCCCTCGATCTCGATGGACCGCGACGGTAACATCGCTGTGGGCTATAGCGTATCGAGTGCCTCCACCTATCCCAGCATCCGCTATGCTGGCCGCCTTGCCAGCGATCCCCTGGGCGAGCTTTCGCAGGGTGAAACAACCCTCATAGCAGGCACAGGCTCACAAACCAGTTCTTCCAGCCGCTGGGGTGACTACTCAGCTATGAGTATTGACCCAACGGACGACTGCACCTTCTGGTACACAGACGAGTACTATGCGACCACAAGCTCAGCTGGCTGGCAGACCCGCATCGGCTCGTTCAAGTTCCCCGGCTGCGGCGCGAGCACACCCACACCCACCTCTACAGGCACACCTGCCACGGCGACCCCTACATCGACTGCTACGCCTACCTTTACTCCCGTCCCCGAGAGCTGCCGCAACTATGACGTAGCGACCGCTACAGGCACTATCGTGCCCGCTACGAACGACATAGGTATCCACTGCGACGACTGCGGCAAGCAGATTCCTCTGCCCTTCTCGGTCAAGTCGTATGGAACCAGCTACAACACTCTCAACGTAAGCTCTAATGGCGTCTTCCAGTTCGTCAGCGCTGACACAGCCTACGGCAACTCCTGCCTGCCGGCCAGCGTCTACGACCACGCCATCATGCTCTACTGGGATGATGTTACAACCACCGGCGCAGGTGAGGGCTACTTCACCGAAACGACAGGCATAGCCCCCAACCGCATCTTCTACGTAGAGATGAAAGCCACCTCATACGCAGGCGGTACGGTTGATGCAGAGCTTACCCTGCACGAAGACAGCAACAACTTCGAGCTGACTTACGGTGCAATCACGGTCGACTCGAACAGCGGTACTATAGGCGTGCAAGGTGCATATGATGGCGCGAACACACGTTACACCGAGATATACTGCAACACCTCGGGTCTGGCCCCTGGCGATCAGTTCAACTTGACGCTGGCCGACTGCCCTGCCACAGCAACCCCGGTAGCTACAGAAACTCCAGTTGCGACAGAAACACCTGCCCCAGTGTGCACAATCTCCTTCGAGGATGTGCCCGTTGGCTCAACCTTCTACCCCTACATCCAATGCCTCGCCTGCCAGGGCATCATCAATGGCTACCCCTGCGGTGGACCAGGTGAGCCTTGCAACGGCAACAATGACCCATACTTCCGACCTGGTAACAACGTCACCAGAGGCCAGTTCGCAAAGATAGCCTCCAACTCAGCAGGCTTCAACGAACCCCCTGGTGCTCAGCAGTACGAGGACGTAGCGGTAGGCTCTACCTTCTTCGACTTCGTGTGGCGTTTGAGTGATAGAGGGTACATCAATGGCTACCCATGCGGTGGTCCAGGTGAACCCTGTGGGAGTGGCAACCTGCCCTACTTCCGACCCAACGCCAACGTCACAAGAGGGCAATTGTCCAAGATAGATGCTAATGCAGCAGGCTTCAATGAAACACGTGGAGCGCAGCAGTACGAAGATGTGCTACCAGGGTCAACCTTCTACGACTTCATCTGGCGCCTGTCGGACAGGGGGATCATCAACGGGTATCCATGTGGAGGGAATGGAGAGCCATGCGGACCCACCAACCTACCCTACTTCCGACCTAGCGCGAATGCCACTAGGGGACAGGCCAGCAAGATCGTGTCTAGCACCTTCTTCCCCACCTGCAACCCCACTCGCTAAAAAGCGTTCAGGAAGTTAGTAAGGGAGGCCCATCGCACAAAACGATGGGCCTCCCTTTTTGTTTAACTCTAACGTTGCCATTCCAAATGCCAAGCCGTACAATAAACTGGAGGGCTGAGGAAGTGAACAACAAACTTGGAGTGTATGGGTTATGAAAGTTAAGGTTCTCTTGTTCGCGTCACTACGCGAAGTAGTAGGCTCTTCACAGAGCGCAGTAGAGTTGGAACCAGGAGCGCGCGTGGAGGATGCCTGGGCGCGTATGGCCAGCCTCTACCCGCGTCTCGCGCCCCATACAGGTACGATAGCGTTTGCCCTCAACAGCGCCTATACAAGCGCCCGCGAAGCCCTGCATGACGGCGACGAGGTGGCATTCCTCCCACCTGTAAGCGGAGGTTGACGCATCACCTATGAATCCAGCAAGCGAAAAGCGGCAATCTGACCTCGAGGGCCGCTCGTTATTTGAGGTTACGGACGCGCCCCTGTCTGTTGATGATCTTGTCCAAGCCGTATTGACGGCGGGCGATGGCGCTGTTGTCACGTTTGTGGGCACAGTGCGCGATAACAACGACGGCAGGCGTGTGCTCGCCCTGGAATACGAAGCCTACGCCGGGCTGGCCGAGGCCGAGATGGAGCGCATCGGCCTGGAAATGATCCGCAAGTACGGTCTGCACAATATTGCTATGCACCACCGCACGGGCAAACTGCCTGTGGGCGAAACCAGTGTCATAATCGCAGCCTCGTCAGCCCACCGCGCCGAGGCCTTCGCCGCGTGCAGCGAGGCGCTCGATATGCTCAAGGCCACAGTCCCGGTCTGGAAGAAGGAGTACTTCGAGGACGGGGAAGTGTGGGTAGGGCAGGGCGCGGGCTAAGCCGCAGCGCTACGTGCGCACGCTTGGGATCGTCGCCAGGCCGGGGTCGCTAAAGTTCGTGTCGAAGGTGAAGACCTCTGAGATGCCGAGATATTGGATCACAGCAAAGTTCACGCAATCTGTGAACGTCCAGTGGGGGTGGTCGTCCTCTACGAATACGCGCCAGGCGCGGTCGAAAATGACGGTATCGGTCATAAAGAACCTCACCAGTTGCGAGTTCTTTAGGACGGCCTGGAATGCCTGAGCCGCGTGTAACGATCCGAACATCTTAAGGGCAGTATATACCTGGTCGATCACATAGTCGGTGATCACAAAGCGCACAGGCTGTGTGCGCAGGTATTCCCAGAGCCTGCATGCCGCTTCGTGGTTGGGGTCGCGTGGATTGTACAGCGCCAACCAGCCGCTCGAATTGACAAAAATGTTGCGCGTCTGCATCATAGCTGGCCCCCGTCTTCACCGGCGTCGGGAGCTGAATTAGGCACGTTCAGGTCACCATAAGAGGCGCTCAGTGTGGGCAGATCCCAGATAGGGTCGTCGGGCAAAGAGCCAAGAGTGTTGCGCTCAGGCGGGGCCGGGACTGTAGCGAAATACATTGCCACAGCATCGCGCACCACCGCGCTCAATGGCAGACCAAGCTCCTGAGCGCGCTCGACCAATCGCTCATACATGCCACGTTCCATATTCAGGTGAACGTCTATGTTCAGATTCATCATTTGTAAGTATGCTCCTATCAATGGGGACTGTGAGCGCGTTTTGTAATCGCCGCTCACAGGCTCGCTATACCCCATCGTCAGTTTACAACGAGCGCGCAAAGTCGTCAACATGGTTTATAATCAAGACAAAAGCGCAGGAGGCTCTAAATGTCCCATGACAAGGGCAAGCACAAAAAGAACAAGGGCAAGCACAACAACCACAATAACCCACCCGCGGACATAACCGAGCCGGAAAAGACAGTTGGTGACGGCTCACCTGATCCTGACTATCCGCGCTACAGGGTCGATCCCGGCCAGCGTGTGCGGCTAAAGGACGTAGACCCGAACGACACGGCCCATTTTAAGGAGAAGGAAGACAGCTTCGACGATCTGGCAAAGCAGGTAGAGCGAATAAGCGGCCTACAGGAACGGCTCTACGCCGAGAACAAGCAAAGCCTGCTAATTGTGCTCCAGGCGATGGACACGGGCGGCAAAGACGGCACGATACGCGGTGTGTTCGACAGCGTAAATCCAGAGGGGTGTCAGGTGTGGAGTTTCAAGGCACCCACTCCCGAAGAACTGGCGCACGACTTCCTGTGGCGTATCCACGAGAAAACACCCGAGCGCGGCATGATCGCCATCTTCAACCGCTCACACTACGAGGATGTGCTCGTCGTGCGCGTGCATGACCTTGTACCCAAGGAAGTCTGGAAGAAACGCTACGACCTGATCAATAACTGGGAACAGCTTTTGACCGAAAGCAACACGGTGATAATCAAGTTCTACCTGCATATCAGCCGAGACGAGCAGAAGGAAAGGCTGGAAGCGCGCCGCGATACACCCGACAAGCAGTGGAAGTTCCACACCAGCGACCTGGCCGAGCGCGCCCATTGGGACGACTACATGACTGCCTACGAGGACGCGATCAACAAGTGCTCTACCGACTACGCACCCTGGTATGTGATACCCGCCAACAAGAAGTGGTACCGCAACCTCGTGATCGCCCGCACCATAGCCGACACCCTGGAAGCCATGAACCCCCAGTTTCCCCCACCCGAAGAGAACATCTCCGACATCGTCATCCCTGATTAGAGGGCGTGAGACGTGCCACTTTCCTGTAGAGCCGGATCGTCTCCTGTGCAGCGCGTTCCCAGGAGAAGCGAGAGGCCTGCTGTGGGCCTCGCGCTCTCAGCCTGCTTTCAAGTTCGGGATCTAGTAGCACGCGCTCGATAGCGTCCGCCCAGGCGTCAGTATTGCGCGGGTCGAGCAGGAGGCCCGCGTCACCCACCACTTCGGGCAAAGATCCCCCATTTGAAGACACCACTGGCGTGCCCGACGCCAACGCCTCGAGCGCGGGGATACCAAACCCCTCGTAAATAGAGGGCAAGGCGAAAAGGCGCGCGCCTGCGTAGAACAGAGGCAGGTTCCGGTCATCTACGCCGTGCAGGAAATAGACCTGCTCCTGCAAACCCAGCTCTTCCATACGGGTGTATATCTGGTCGGACAACCAGCCTTTCTGGCCTATCACCACAAGCGCAGGCATAGGCTTTATCGTGCCGCGCCACTTAAGCACACTGTAGGCATCAAGTAGGGTGGTGAGGTTCTTTCGCGGCTCGATAGTACCCACAAACAGGATGTAGCCCCCGTCGTTCGGGCCTAGACCGAAGCGACTATCGGCCATCAGGCGCGCTTGGGCGGCATCGGTTGGGGGGGGGAAGC
>DATINP010000229.1:0-2147 GCA_035474135.1 Chloroflexia bacterium
CCTATGGTCAGGATGCCGGCGCTGACCAGCTTCGAGGGAGCAGGCACGGTACCCGCGTGGGCGCCTGGCTTCCAGTCAGAGGCCGGGGTCGGCTCTATGCTCGGCCCGCTCTCTGTGGGCGTGATCTCGCTCGTGGGCATCGTGGCGGTGGGAGCAGCCATAGCAATGGTTGCAGTGGGGGCGGTCGTGGCCTTGGTCGCCGTGGCGACTGGAGCCGATGTGGCGGTGGCGGCGGCTGGAGCGGTGGTGGGGGTTGCGTCCGCGCCACACCCGGCCAGTAGCATGCCGAAAAGCATGAGTAGCGCCATGATCATGGGAGCGCGCGCTCTTGAGATGATACCTGTCATTGAGAAGTTCCTCCTTTTATAAACGGAAAATGCCGGAGTCAGAAGGCTCTTGCGCGACTGTTCTTTATGAGCTTGGCACGCAAGAGGCCCATCCTTCGACCTACAATGCGTACAGTTTACATCAATAAAAGCTGATCGTCTATAGTTTGGAGCTTTCTCGCCTGAAAGGCTTAGCTTACTCCTTTTGGCTACATTTAAGGCACAGCCTATTGACTAGAACATATGTTCTATAGTAATATGTATTCCACATCTCACCAGAGGTACGTATTGAGCTTTGTCCATTTGCATTGTCATTCTGGGTATTCGCTCCTGGAGGGCACCGCTACACCCCAGAGCCTGATCGGTGCTGCCCGCAAGCAAGGCATGGGGGCGCTGGCCCTCACTGACCGCAACACCCTGTACGGTGCAGTGTCCTTCTATACGCAGGCGCAGAAAGCGGGCATCAAGCCCATAATCGGCATGGAGGTAGACCTCGACAACGACGATAGGCTGGTGCTGCTGGCCCGCAACATGGACGGCTACCGCAACCTGTGTCAGTTAGCGACCGTGCTACGCCTCAATGCCGACCCCCGGCTTCTGGAGCCGCCGGGCTATGATGACGACGAGGAGGGAGGAGAGGAAGCGCCTTTCTGGGAGCCGGGACTGTGGGGCGTGCCCGTGTTTGGCTTTACGGACAGACCTCTTTCCATCACTCACACCGCCCCGCCCTCAGACCTCAGGGCTCCCTTCAGGGACAGAACTCACATGCCCAGAGAGCCGCGTCTACCCCGCGACCTGCTGTTGTCGGGCCGCCACGCCAGGGGGCTGATCGCGCTGGCAGGTGGAAGGCGTGGACTGGTCTATTCGCTGGTGGCTCGTGGCAAGTTGGAGCAGGCGGCCCGCATGATCGGTACGCTCATCGCGGCCTTTGGCGAGGGTAACGTTTTTATAGAACTGCAACTACTTGATGCTGAGGACGCCCGCGTTATGCCCCTGCTGGCGGGGTTGGCGAGCGACATGGGCGTACCCATCGTGGCCGCGAACGATGTGCTGTACCTGGCAGCAGAAGACGCGCCCACGGCGCTAGCTCTCGCTGCCGCCCGCAAAGGCATCAAGCGCACAAGCAGTATGGTCGCGGCGCAGGCGGAGGACGAGGTATACGCGCCAGGTGCCCTGCGAGACGCGGCGTTGCGCGAGGAGGTGGGAACAGAACGATATTTCAAGCCCGCCGACGAGATGACGCGCCTCTTTGCCGAGTACCCGCAGGCCCTCGCCAATACCAACTTCATTGCTGAGCAGTGCAACCTCGAATTGCCCCTGCACAAGGCGCTCTTTCCGGCGGTAGACCTGCGTGGCGGCGAAACCCCTTTCTCGAAGCTGTGGAAGCTGGGCTTTGCGGGGGTCACGCGACGTTACCGCCCCCTCACACAGGGTGTCATATCTCGCCTGAAGTACGAGCTTGAGATCATCGAGTCGCTTGGCTTCTCGCCCTACTTTCTGGTCGTGTACGACATAGTGCACTTCGCCCACTCGCACGGCATCCCGATCATGGCACGAGGGTCGGCGGCCAACAGCCTTGTAGCGTATGTGCTGGGTATTACGCAGGTCGACCCCATCGAGAAGGACCTGTTGTTCGAGCGTTTCCTGAACCCCTCGCGGGCCGCGTTCGAGATGCCAGACATAGACCTCGACCTGTGCTGGCGGCGGCGTGACGAGGTGCTGCACTATATATACAAGCGGCACGGTCAGGAGCACGTGGCGACGGTGGGCACGCATATAACCTTCCGGCTGCGCTCGGCGTGGCGCGAGATGGCGAAGGTG
>DATINP010000230.1:0-2607 GCA_035474135.1 Chloroflexia bacterium
CCTACTTAGTACCAGCAACGTAATCCATAGCGTGACGCCCCACAAAGCAATTGAGAACAGCCGCAAGGCACGAACAGTTACGTACACATTTCCATCAGAGAGCCCATCTACAAGCCAGTAAATCGGGACGCTAACGATATAATAGATAGGAGGCTGGTAATATTCCCAGTCGTTGGTGGGAGCATCGGTCGCGCTATCTTGGATTGGAAAGGACGTATGCACAGCTAGATACTGAACATACTTGAAGTGGGGCTGCTCATCGGGAGCGAAGAACGTGGGGGTAACAAACGCCAGGATCAAATGTCCAAATAAGCCCGTCAGTATGACCAAGCGCAGGATTTGACGCACTGAGATAGCAGGCTTATACCATACTATTAAAATCCAGACCAACGCTCCAAAAACCAGACCCAGCAAGACCAGGCCAATACCAGTGTTCTGCATAGGGCAAGACTCTTTTTCACGCTAGCAGCTAACATACTGCTGGAGGGCGAACGAAGAACTGCAGTTGGATTACGGTAAATCCGGAGGGATCCGAACCTTCACTCATGGCTCCGGAGGCCAGCACTCTATCCGACTGAGCTACAAGTGCATTATACGCCGCACACCATTACAGTAAGCATGAATTGCACTACACAAGCAGGCGGTTTATGACCTAATACTTATCCAGCACTAAACTCGCGTCGTCTATCCCAGGAGCGTCTCCGCCTACGGCCTTGAGGTGCGCTCTGCGCCGGGCGATCCTGGCGAGATTGCGCTGCCTGCGGGGACACCGGCATGAGCAGGCGTCCATTCGAGCGTGGCTGCGGTGCCTGGGCTGGTGAGGCTGTCTGGGTTACGCGAGGCGCCTGCGGTGCCTGGGTTCGAGGACCCTGTGGGCGCCTGCCACGAGGCTCCCTTGGCGGGCGGGCAAACTCATTGTCGCGGGCCGGTCCGGGCTGACTATAGTCGAAGTCTTTGACAATGCGCCGTTCAACTTTCTTGCCAAGTGCACGCTCAATTGAGCGCACCATAGCCGCGTCTTCCTCGCTTATGAGGGTGTAGGCGTCTCCGGTCTTGGCCGCACGGCCTGTGCGCCCGATGCGGTGGGTGTAGGCGTCCGCCGTGTTGGGCATGTCGTAGTTGATGACATGCGATATGCGGGTCACATCAATACCGCGAGCCGCGATATCAGTCGCCACAAGTATCTGGTACTTGCCGTCCCGGAAGCCGTCGAGCGCGGCCTGCCTGCGGTTCTGCGACAGGTTGCCCTGTAGCGATGTCACGCTGTAGCCTGCTTTGTCTAGCTGCTCACCCAGTCGCTTTGCGCGATGCTTGGTGCGGGCGAAGATCAGCACAGACTCGGTGTCTGTGTGATCCAGCAACTGCATCAGCAAAGCGGTCTTGAGGTGCGACGATACGGGATAGAGGGCATGCGAAACTGTACCTACAGGCTCGGCCAGTCCGATCTGCACTGTTACAGGATTGCGCAGTACTTCCTTCGCCAGCCCACGGATGTCGTCGGGCATGGTAGCCGAGAAAAGCAATGTCTGGCGAGCAGCAGGCAGGTGCTTCATTACGCGGCGCACGTCGGGCAGGAAGCCCATGTCGAACATATTGTCGGCCTCGTCCAGCACCAGCACTTCTACATGTGACAGAATAATGTTGCGCTGTGCAAGGTGGTCGAGCAGACGACCAGGGCAGGCAACCATGATATCAACGCCCCGGCGCAGTTTCTCTATCTGCATGTGGGCGCTCACGCCCCCATAGATGGTGATGCCGCGCAGGCCTGTGCCCTTGCCAAGTTCCTGAATGGCGTCGCCCGTCTGCTCGGCAAGCTCGCGCGTGGGGGCAAGGATTAGTGCGCGTATTTGGCCGCGCGGGCCATTCAGCAAACGCTGAAGAATGGGCAGCACGAAGGCCGCCGTTTTGCCTGTGCCTGTCTGGGCCAGGCCGATAAGGTCGCGCCCCTGCATCACGGGTGGGATAGCTTGAAGTTGAATAGGCGTCGGCACTTTGTAGCCGGCTGCCTCTACACCCTTCATGATCTGGGGGTCGAGATTAAACGATTGAAAACTCACTTTTATGTAATTCCTTTATAAAACTGTTGCTCGCACTTCACCTATAGGTGTTTTAGACAACAAAAAAGAGCCTGGGATACCCGGCTCAAACTGAAGATATATCGCACTGGGTTTTGTGATGCATTGTCATTAATGCATTGCCTACGTATATTATACACGCTTAGAGCGCCAAAATCAAGAAAATGGGCACGCCCGGAGGAACTCGAACCCCCGCACATGACTTCAAGCACCCGCGCTCTATCCGACTAAGCTACGGGGCAGCTGGCCGCATAGCAAACGGGACTATTATGCTTCGCCCATCATGAGGCCTTCGATGGTGTGCCCCTGGTGGATAGGCTCCAGCTCGTCGACTACCCTGCAGGTTATGTGGCTGCGGAGATCGTCGGACAAGGTGGCATAGAAAGCCCGCGTGATCTGCAGGTCGTGCCTCTCGGCGTTACGAGCGTCGGGCGCGTCCACTCCCAGGACGAGTGCCGGGCGGGGCTTATTCGACGTGTTGGGGGTGCCACGATGGATTGTCAGAGCAGAGCGTGCCGAGATGTCGCCCATC